>NZ_JBIIWV010000234.1:0-2644 GCF_044338735.1 Flavobacterium sp.
TTTTGATAATTGTTAGATTGTAATGCATAGGGTTCTGTACAACTGCTTGTTTCAAATAGTAAAAATGTTACTAATAAAATATGTGCTATTTTTTGAAATATTTTCATAGTTAAAATTTAAAATTATAAGTAATAGTTGGAACTGGAATTGAAAAGATGCTTGTTTGATAAGCCTTTATTTTTCCTTCTTCAGAAACAAAGTATATAGAATACGGATTATTTCTGCCTAAAACATTATATATTGAAATGTTCCAGTAGCTATGCGCTAATTTCTTTATTTTATGGTTTCCTTCAATATTAAATCCAATGTCTAATCTGTAGTAATCGGGAACTCTAAATTCATTTCTGTTACTATAAAGTGTATATTGATTTCCCTCATATTCATAACTTCCTATTGGGTAAGTAATTGGTCTTCCTGTTTGATAAATAAAATTAGTAGACATACTATATCTTTTTGTGAATTTGTAATTTAAAATTACACTAAAATCGTGAGGCTTGTCAAAATTTGAAGCAAAAAAGTTTCCATTATTTACCTTTTCATTCGCAAACTTACTGTCTAATTTTATTAAAGATCGTGAATAACTGTAACCAATCCAGCCATTTAATCTTCCGCTTGATTTTTTTAATAAAAATTCAACACCATATGATTTTCCTTCACCTTGAAGGACCTCTGTTTCTATATGGTTATTTAATATTAATTCTGCACCAACTTTATAATCTAATATATTGGTTGATTTTTTATAATAAGCTTCAATACTTATCTCATATGGTTTTTCTTGAAAATTTTTGAAGAAACCTAATGAAATTTGTTGTCCGAAGCTGGGCTTAATATTTAAATCAGCTAGTTTCCATGTATCTGTAGGCGATTGTGTTGTATTTGTAGAAAGTTTATGTAGATATTGATAATTTGTATCGTAACTTAATTTCATTGAAATAGTTTCTGAAAATAATTGCCTTAGTGCAATTCTGTATTCTATACCATTGAAATTTTTTATTGTTTCGTTGTTTTTATATACTCTTTCGCTAACTTCATTGCCTTCTATTATTTGTGACTCTGGAAGATATTCTATTTGTTTTGATGGCCCAAGCGCTAAAAAATTAGAAAAACGAAGGCCTAGATTTATCGAAAATTTATTTGTAATTGCAACATTATCGGACAAAAATAAAGCATTTTCTAATCCTTTTTCTTTTTGAACACTTTGATAGGTTAATAATGAATTTTCATCAGTTGGCACAAGTGTTCCTGGATTAATATTGTAAAGTGTTGAATTTACACCATAAGTAAATTTGTGCTTCTCACTATAATTATATATCCCTTTGTAAAACAGTTTTGTTTCATTCACTTTAAAGCCAAAATTAAATGATTTTTGATTGTTTTTTTCAAAATCAATTCCAAATTTATATTCTGAATTGGTAATACCAAATTCTGCCTTGTTTTTATCATTAAATGAATGTCTTCCATTTATTGACAATATTCGATTACTGTATTTATAAATAGAATCAGAAGTTAAATTAAATTGATCTTTACTGTAATAAATTGTTGATTCTAAACTTGTTTTTTTTGATAATTGGTGATTATATTTTAGTATAAAATCATAAAAGGAAGCTTTACTGTTTTTAATTTCAGGATTGTTTAATTCTTTTAAAATCCAATCCGAATAAGTAGCGCGGCCACCAACTAAAACATTTGATTTACCCTTTACAACGGGTACATTAATGGTTAAATTACTCGTTACAGGTCCGATACCACCTTCTCCCGATATTTTATCGTTTGTGCCATTTTTAATCTGAATATCAAATACTGAAGATAGTCTTCCGCCAAATTCTACAGGAATACTTCCTTTATATATTTCAGCATTTTTTATTACATAAGGATTAATTGAAGAGAAAAAACCAAAAAAATGTGATGGATTATAGATGGTTGCGTTATCTAATAAAAAAAGATTTTGATCTTCTTTTCCTCCTCTAACATTAACTCCAGCCGAACCTTCTCCGGCTGTTTTAATTCCAGGGAGTGTAGTTGCTACTTTTAATATATCTCTTTCACCAAGCACCATCGGAACATTTTTTAATTCCTCCATATTTATTGAAGTAACTCCAGATGTGGTGTTTTTTATTTTTTTATCGCTTATAGGTTCAATTACTATTTCATTCAATTCGGTAATTGCTTCATTAATTTTAAAATCTTTTGTTCCATTATTGAAGGCTATTATAGTAAAATTATTTTTTTTATAACCCATTGCTTCAATTTTAATTGAATGCTTTCCATAGGGTAACGTAATTTTGTAAAATCCTTTTTCGTTTGAAATAGCCTTTATGCCATTTTGATTTTTTATGACTGCTTCATTTACGGGAGTGTCATTTTTTTTATTAAAAATAAAACCTGAAATAACATATGATTTTTTTTCTTTTGAAATAGATTCCTTACCAATAACAATAAGTTCCTCGGTTTTTTCATTTGAATCATTACTGCTTTTTTCTATTTCTTGAATTAAAACAGGGTTATTGGTAAAATTTAAATCAGAATTTTCTAAAAAATCACTTGATACTTTATCATAAATAATATTGTTTTCGGTGAGAATCACGTGCTTTCCGCTCAAATAAAAATTCAGATTGGTGTCTTTGAAAATGGCTTTCAAAAGGGT
>NZ_JBIIWV010000235.1:0-2631 GCF_044338735.1 Flavobacterium sp.
ACATATTTAAAGGTATTTCCTAATCGCATTAAGATTTGCGAACGAAAGTTCATTTTTAAAATGGCGCCGCCTAAAATCATGCTTTGTACACGAGTAGGATACATTTCTGCCAATTGACGAATCACAATTGAACCTAACGAAATACCAACAAAATGCGAACTTTTAATTTGAAGATGATCAATCACTTCAATTACATCATTTGCAATGGATTTGAAGGTGTATTTTTGCTTAAAAGCCGTTTTTATTTGTTCATTTGAATTGCCATGTCCACGCAAATCGAGCAACAATACATTGAAATGTTTCTGAAAATCACGAATTTGCTTGAACCAAATAGAAGAACTACCTCCTGCTCCATGAACAAAAGTCACCCATTCAGTACTAGTTTCGTTTTTATAAATTGTGTAAGAAATCAATGTTCGTTATTTTATTCAAATGTAGCTTTTTAAGATGAAAAAGAAAAGAAAACCGAAAAAAGAGCTTACTAATTAAATTTTTGAATGCAGTAATTTGAAATAAGTAAATGCTTTCAATAATCGACTACCATACCAAGAAAACATTTCGCCGTCTACAAAAACCGTTTTTGCATGATGTGTAAAACGTCCTATTTCAAATGCATGTTCATCAGTAAACGGAAAAGGTTCTGAAGACAAGAACACATAATCGGGGTCACCGTCTAAACGAAATTTTTTCAACTCAATTTCTGGATAACGCCCATCTTTACATTTATAAATATTTTCGAAATGATTCAATTGCAACAATTCGTTGATGAAGGTATGATTTCCTGCAACCATAAAAGGATTTGCCCAAATAAAATAAGCTGCTTTTTTAACCGGTTTGTCTTTGATAAATTGCTTGAAATCTTGATAGGCAAAATTAATTTTACCAATCCATTTTTGAGCTTCAGTACGTTTATTGAATAGTTGTCCGAAATCTTGAATCATTTGCAAATTATCATCAATCGAGACTATATCAGTAACCCAAACAGGGCAAATTTGGGATAATTCTTGAACGATTTCTAACGTATTCTCTTCTTTATTGCAAATGATAATTTCGGGCTGAAGTGCTTTTATTTTAGCTATTTTAACAGATTTAGTGCCACCAACAATAGTTTTAATCCCTTTAAAATGAACAGGATGCACACAAAATTTGGTTATCCCCACAATTGCATCTTCTAAACCCAAATCATACAACAATTCAGTTTGAGATGGTACCAAAGAAATTATTCGTTTAGGTGTGTTTTCGAATGTATGTTGGGTTCCTATTTGGTCTGTGAACTGCATTTTGAAATCAAAAATTAGCCTAAAATAGATTCCATCTCTTGTTGCAATTTCAATGCTTCTTCCCTAGCCTTCTCGGCAAAATCAGTTCCGTTTGAAGCATAAATAATACCTCGCGAAGAATTAATTAATAAACCCACATTTTCGTTCATTCCATATTTACAAACTTCGGCTAAGCTGCCGCCTTGAGCGCCTACACCTGGAACCAATAAAAAACTATCGGGAACTATTTTTCTAATTTCGGTGAAATATTCAGCTTTAGTTGCGCCCACTACATACATTAAATTTTTTGCGTTTTTCCATGATTTTGAAGTTTCCAAAACCACTTTATAAAATTCCTTACCTGCTACGTTTTGTGTTTGAAAATCAAAAGCACCTTCATTAGAAGTTAAAGCCAACATAATAGTGTGTTTGTTTTCAAACGCTAAAAATGGCTCAACCGAATCTTTTCCCATGTAAGGCGCTACTGTTACCGAATCGAAATTCAAATCTTCAAAAAAGGCTTTTGCATACATTGAAGAGGTATTTCCAATATCACCGCGTTTTGCATCGGCAATTGTGAAAATTTCTGGATGGTTTTCGTTCAGGTAATTAATGGTTTTTTGTAATGATTGCCAACCCTTTATTCCGTAGGCTTCATAAAAAGCGGTATTGGGTTTATAAGACACACATAAATCATGTGTTGCATCGATAACTGCTTTGTTGAATTCAAAAATAGGATCTTCTGTATCTAATAAATGCTTTGGGATTTTAGTTACATCGACATCCAAGCCAATGCAAAGAAATGATTTTTTATTAGTGATTTGCTTAATAAGTAATTCGTTAGTCATTCGTAAATCGATTTATAAGAAACCAAATGTTGTGTTTGATCTATTTTATTTTTTTAAAAATACAATTAATACAGCTATGATTCACTCAAAAATAACACATTTAAATTAAAAAACTTCGCTTTCTTTTAATTTTTCTGTATTGGCTACCAATTGTAATTCATCAATCATTTTATGTAAATTACCATTCATAAAACCATCTAAGTCAAAAATACTTAACCCAATTCGATGGTCAGTGATTCTTCCTTGTGCATAATTGTATGTTCTAATTTTAGCCGATCGGTCGCCACTACTCACTTGAGAAGTACGCTTTGTTGCATCTTCTGCTTCTTTTTTAGCCAATTCTTGTTCGTATAAACGAGAACGTAAAACATCTAACGCTTTATCTTTGTTTTTATGCTGCGATTTTTGATCCTGACATTGTGCTACCAATCCGGTAGGAATATGAGTTAAACGAACCGCCGATTTTGTAGTATTTACCGATTGCCCTCCTGGACCTGACGAACAGAAAAAATCAACACGAACAT
>NZ_JBIIWV010000085.1:0-9270 GCF_044338735.1 Flavobacterium sp.
CTTCGCCTTCATTTCCGTAAGATTGATAATTTAACTTGCCATCTTTATGATGAATAGCTCTTTTATCTACTGGAATTCCTATTGATCTTATAGCTTCATCTAGACCTACATCTTTCAAGGCTTTCCAACCTCGATTTGACATCACCAAATTAATGGAACGACCCGAAAATTCAACCGTTCTAATATCAGGACTTCTGTCATAAACATGTACAGTGTGTCCGGCTCTTTTTAAGTAGATTGCTAATAAAGTTCCCACTAATCCAGAACCTATAACAGCAATTTTTTGTGGCGTTTGCATGAATTTATTGTAAAATAGATTGCAAAAGTACACAATAATGCGTTTTGACTCTATTTTATAAAGTGTTTTTATGGTTAAATTTATTTTGTTTAATAATTTTTATTTTTGATTAAACAAACGTACTTTTGAAAAAAATAACATGAAAAAAATAACACTTTCTGAAATTATTCAAATGGACAAAGTGCCACGGTTAAATTTAATTAACAGTGCTACTGGTTATAAATCGGCCAACTTAATAGGGACTTGTTCTTCAGACGGCAAAGAAAATGTAGCTATTTTTAGTAGTGTAACGCATCTTGGAAGTGAGCCGCCATTGGTTGGATTCATTTTACGCCCAACAACCGTTCCTCGGGACACCTACAAAAACATTAAGGAAACAGATTTTTTTACCATAAATCACATTTCCGAAGAAATGATTGCCGATGCCCACCAAACATCAGCGAATTATGAACAAGGCATTTCTGAATTTGATGAAACAAATTTAACTTCAGAATACTTGGATGATTATAAATGTCCTTTTGTAAAAGGAAGTCCGGTGCGATTACTTTGTAAGTATGTCAACGAATATTATTTAAAAGAAAACGATTGTATACATATTATTGCCTCAATTGAAGCAATTTATGTTGAAGAAGAATTGATCCAAAAAGATAATTGGTTACAATTGGACAAAGGAAATGTTGTAACGATTAATGGACTAGACGGCTATGCGCTGCCAAAATTAATTGATCGTTTTGAATATGCACGACCAAAACAAAAAAGTAAATCGAAGCTTAGAAATGGCGCATAAAAAAGTAAATCTTCCAGAAAAAATTTGCAAAACCTGCCATCTTCCTTTTTCGTGGCGCAAAAAATGGGAGAAAAACTGGGAAAAAGTATTGTATTGTAGTGACAAATGCAGAAAAAACAAGAATTGATGGACAGATGTTAGGACTTTCTGATATTAGGATGTTCGGAAAATTGATTCGAATAAAAATTAAACCTTCGCGACTTAGCGTCTTTGCGAGCAAAAATCAAAAAAAATGAACGGATTAGTTTGGTTTAGAAATGATTTGCGCACGATTGATAATCATTCGTTATACAATGCCTGTAGAGAAAATGAAAAAGTCATTGGTATTTATTGTTTGGATCCGAGACATTTTGAAACAACACAATACGGTTTCAAAAAAACAGAAAAATTTAGAACCCAATTTCTGTTAGAAACGGTAACCGAATTACAACAAAATTTAGCCGATAAGAACATCTCATTATTAGTTTATTACGGTTATCCCGAACAATTAATTCCGGAAGTAGCCGCTAAATATCAAATTGATACGATTTACATACAAAACGAATGGACACCAGAAGAAATAGAAGTAGCAAATGAAGTTCAAAATTCAATTCCAGCAGTGAATTGGAAAACCTATTATGACCAATTCTTATTTCATCCTGATGATGTTCCGTACGGAAATTGGGATAAAATTCCTGAAGTTTTTACCGAATTCAGAAAGCAATTGGAAAAGAAAATTCGAGTACGTCCAACCGTTGCCATTTCTGCAAAACCAATTTCGAATCTAATTGAAGAAAAAACTAGTATCCCAACATTAGAAGATTTAGGTTTTGAATCGTTCAAACAACCCAACAAAACGGCTTTCCCTTTTAAAGGTGGCGAAAATCAAGCTAAAAAACGCATCGAAGAGTACTTTTGGGACACCAAAAAACTAGCAGTTTATAAGAAAACCCGCAATGGTTTAGTTGGAAAAGATTACAGTTCGAAACTTTCGGCTTGGTTGGCCAATGGAAGTATTTCGGCACGAATGATATATTGGGAAGTACAACAATTTGAGAAAAAAATAGTCAAAAACGAAGATACGTATTGGTTGATTTTTGAATTAATTTGGCGCGATTATTTCAAATACATTTCGCTAAAACACGGCAACAAAATTTTTCAATTGAATGGCATTTTGCAAAAAGAATATCATTGGAATCAAAGTACAAAAGCCTTCAATCAATGGACAAACGGCAACACGCCAGAACATTTTGTGAATGCCAACATGATTGAACTACAAAAAACAGGTTGGATGAGCAATCGCGGCCGTCAAAATGTAGCGAGTTATTGGGCAAAAGAATGGGAACAAGATTGGCGCATAGGTGCTGCCTATTTTGAAAGTATGTTGATTGATTATGACGTGCACAGTAATTATGGCAATTGGATGTACAATGCGGGTGTTGGCAACGATCCACGTGATAGAAAATTCAATATCAAACGCCAAGCGGAACTATACGATGCCAATGGAAAATTTCAGAAAATGTGGTTAACTCCTGAATTATTTTAGATGAAAACACTTCGATTACTTTTGGGCGACCAAATCAATTCTCAACATTTTTGGTTTGAAGAAGTCAATTCGGATGTGGTGTATGTAATGGCCGAAATGCGTCAGGAAACCGATTATGTGAAACATCATATTCAAAAAGTGGTGGCGTTTTTTCTTTCGATGCGCAATTTTTCGGAGGAATTGATAAAACAAGGGCATCAAGTGGTTTATTATAAAATTTCGGATGCGAATAATCCACATAATTTGGAACAACTGATTTCAGATTTAGTTCAAAAGAATAAAATTGAGCAATTTGAATACCAACTTCCCGATGAATATCGCTTGGATGAACAACTAAAATCCATTTGCGAAAAAATTTCAATTCCATCAAAAGCTGTCGATTCGGAACATTTTTATACGAGTAGAAATGAATTAGCTGATTTTTTCAAAGGAAAAAAGCAACTGTTGATGGAAAGTTTCTATCGTATGATGCGCAAAAAACATGCTGTTTTGATGGTCGGTGAACAACCGTTAGACGGAAAATGGAATTTTGACCACAACAACCGCAATCAATATAAAAACGAAGTCCCGATTCCGTTTCCATTGGAATTTCATAAAAATGTATCTGAAATTGTTACCGAAATTACCACTCAAAACATTACCACTATTGGAACAATTGATGCAGAAAATTTCAATTGGCCTACTTCAAGAAACGAAAGTTTGCAATTAATTGATTATTTCTGCGAGCATTTTTTGGCACACTTTGGCACGTATCAAGATGCTTTATTTTCTGGACATAAATTTCTGTTTCATTCGCGTTTATCTTTTGCGATGAATTCCAAAATGATCAGTCCGAAAGAAGTTGTTGATGCTGTGATTTCGCATTATTTTCATAATCAAGAAACGATTGAATTGGCGCAAGTAGAAGGTTTTGTGCGACAAATTATTGGTTGGCGCGAATATGTTAGAGGAATTTATTGGAAAGAAATGCCAAATTATGCCCAAATGAACGTTTTAGAAAACTACAATCCGCTACCAGAATTCTTTTGGACCGGAAAAACCAAGATGAAATGCCTGCAACATTCGATTTCCCAAAGTTTATCGGAAGCGTATGCGCATCATATTCAGCGGTTAATGGTCATTGGCAATTTTTCATTGTTGGCACAATTGCATCCTGACGCAGTGGATTCTTGGTATTTAGGGGTTTATATCGATGCCATTGAATGGGTTGAAATGCCCAACACAAGAGGCATGAGTCAGTATGCAGATGGCGGAATTTTAGCTACTAAACCATATGTTTCTTCGGGAAGTTACATTAATAAAATGAGTAATTATTGTGGCAGTTGTCATTATAATGTGAAAGATAAATTAGGGGAAAATGCGTGCCCGTTTAATAGTTTGTATTGGCATTTTTTGGACGAGAAAAAACAGCATTTTGCCAATAACCAAAGAATGAGCATGATGTTAGCGTTACTGAGAAAAATGAAACCAGAAGAATTAGCGGCTACAAAAGAAAAAGCGATTTCGATTTTGGAAAATGTAAATAACTTATAAAAAAACCGAAGCTTTAAAAACTTCGGTTCGTAAACTTATTTATTGAATTGAATTTTATTTCCTACATTCATTTTTTGTGATTTCGCAAAAGCGCCACACATATGAAATAACATTCTTGCTCCTACGTTTCCATCCCAATCGTCATCGCCAGGTGCTACTTCTACTAAATCAAATCCGATGATTTCTTTATTGGTTGCTGCTAAGCGACTGAACAAATACGCGGCTTGCTCAAATGAAAATCCACCTGGAACAGGAGTTCCAGTGTTGGGACAATACCAAGGATACATGCCGTCTATATCAAACGAAATACAAACCTTATCGGGTAAAGAAGCGATAATTTGATCGCATTGTTGTTGCCATGTTTTGCCTTCAAAAGCTTCTTGTTTTAAATCCATATCCGTATGCACTAAAACTCTATCTTTTAAAGCTATTGCTACTTCTTGTTCACAAAAATCACGAATTCCTACTTGAACTATTTTCGAAATCTGAGGAATTTGTAAAGCATTATACATGATAGAAGCGTGCGAATAGGTGAATCCTTCGTAAGCAATACGTAAATCCATGTGCGCGTCTAAATGCAAGATTCCGAAGTTATCATATTTGGTAGCCAGTGCTTGATAATAACCCAATGGCGTTGAGTGATCACCTCCTAAAAGTACTACTTTTTTACCTTGGTTCATCCAATGCAAAACGCGCTCTTTTACTTCCTGATGCAATTCCTTACAAACTTTATTAATGGTATCTAAATCCGATTGTAAAACTGGAAAAGTAGCCACGTCTTCTCCACTCTCTAAAGCTTCGATAATGGGCTGTGCTAATCCTTTATATTTTTCAGAATTTTTTGCCCAATGCGAAGGAACTTCATCCATGTAAATACCTAATTTCCATAATTCTGGAAACTCTTGATGATTTAAATCGACTTGAAAAGAAGCGTCCATAATGGCATCTGGTCCTTCCGAAGCACCTGCTCCATAACTTACCGTTACTTCCCAAGGTACAGGAACGACAATAATTTCACTTTGCTCGGCTGAAAAAGGTAATCCAAAAACAGTTGCATCGGCCAACCCTGGTTGAGAAGGATCGAAATTGTCTATAATTTGTTGTTTAGTCATTGTTTTAGATATTAGATATTCTGATTTTCGGATGTTCGGACAGTCTGAAAATCATTTCTACTTATTCTTATCGTTTAAATACTTTATAAATTTAATTAACTTTTTGATGATAGAAAATAACCTCTCCATTATTTGATTGTATTCAATCTCAGTTATGAAACTTAATTCTACACATACTAGTAATTGTGTTTCTATTTCGTAGCATGAACCTAAAGAATTTTCCAAGAAAATAACAAAATGCTTATCAGATGATTTTGCCGAACCTTCTGCAATATTTGATGGAATAGAAATAACAGCCCTTTTCAGTTGACTTATCAATCCAAATTTTTCGTCTTCTGGTAATTTTCGGACTAGTTTATAAATTTCTGGACAAAATTTAATACTTTCTTTCCAAACTTCTAATTCTTTATAATTATGCATTGCTTTTATCTTGATGATCAGATATTCTGATATTGGATGTTCGGATTACTGGATTTTCGGATTTTCTGAAAATCCGAAAATCTGAATATCTAAAAATCTATTTCTCCAAAATCAACTGTTTCAATATTTGTCCGAACTCGTACATATCTTCAAAAGAACAATAGAAGGGTGCTGGCGCTAAACGAATTACATTTGGCTCTCTCCAATCGGTGATGACCCCATTTTTCATTAATCGTTCAAATAATTCTCTTCCTTGTCCGTGCAAATAAACCGACAATTGACAACCGCGTTCCTCTTGATTAGAAGGCGTAATTATTTCGAAATCAGCTCCTTCTAATTCATTGTCAATCTCTTTAAGAATGAATTCCAAATAGGCAGTTATTAAATTTCGCTTTGCGATTAATTTATTCATTCCTACTTCTGCAAACATATCAACAGAAGCCAAATAAGGAGCTAATGATAAAATAGGAAGATTACTTATTTGCCAACCTTCGGCACCGCGAACGGGATCAAATTTTGGTTCCATTTTAAATCGGCGCTCTTTATTGTGTCCCCACCAACCTGCGAATCTTGGTAAATCAGCATTATTATGATGCATTTCATGTACAAAACAACCCGATGCATTGCCTGGTCCAGAATTCATATATTTATAACTACACCAAGCTGCAAAATCTACATTCCATTCGTTCAAATGTAATTCAATATTTCCGGCGCCATGCGCTAAATCCCAACCTACATAGGCGCCTTGTTTATGGCCTGCTTCGGTGATGGTTTTCATGTCGAAAACTTGCCCGGTATAATAATTTACACCGCCAATTAAAACTAAAGCCAACTCCTCACCTACTTCTTCAATTTTAGCTAAAATATCTTCAATTCTAATATTGTGTTCTCCTTCTCTTCTTTTAATTTCAACTAAGGCATCATTGGGATTAAAACCCACCGATTTAGAATGAAAATCGATTTGACTTTGGAACATATATTGATCGCTTGGAAATGCTTTTTCTTCGCAAATAATTTTGAACTTTTTTTGCGTTGGACGATAAAACGAAACCATTAATAAGTGAAGATTCACTGTTAATGTGTTCATAACAGTTACTTCTGTAGGTTTTGCTCCTACAATTTCGCTTAATGGCGCTGCAAATCGTTCGTGATAATCCCACCAAGGTTTGTCTGAATAAAAATGACCTTCAACTGCTAAATTAGCCCAGTCATTCATGACTTCGTCTACATATTGCTTGGTTCTTTTGGGTTGCAACCCAAGTGAATTTCCTGTAAAATAGATTACTTGTTTTCCATTTACTTTTGGAAAAATAAATTCATTTCTATAATTTTTCAACTCATCTTGAGCATCTAAACTTTGTGCAAATTCACGTGTATTTTGAAAATTCATTTGTCTTAGGTTGTTAAAAAGGTAAAAGTAGGCAAAAGTTGGAAAGTAGCAAAGCACTAAAATTTGATTTTTTAAGAATTCAGAAATAAAAAAATCCCAGCTAATGCCAGGATTTTAAATTATTATTTTTTTGTTTTAAATAATCAACATAGCATCACCGTAGGAATAAAAACGGTATTTTTCTTGAATGGCTTCTTTGTAGGCTTTCATCATTAAATCGTGTCCACAAAATGCTGAAATCATCATTAATAATGTTGATTTTGGGGTATGAAAATTAGTCACCATAGCGTTTGCCAAACTAAAATCAAACGGAGGATAAATAAATTTATTTGTCCAACCTGTAAAAGGATTTAAAGTTCGTTGCGAAGAAACTGAACTTTCCATTGCACGCATAGCTGTAGTTCCTACACAACAAATTCGTCTCTTGTTTTCTTTTGCATTATTAATGATATCACAAGCTTCTTGGGAAATTTTCATTTCTTCAGAATCCATTTTATGTTTTGATAAATCTTCTACCTCAACAGGATTAAACGTTCCTAATCCTACATGAAGAGTAACTTCTGCAAAATCAATTCCTTTAATTTCAAGGCGTTTTAATAAATGTTTAGAGAAATGCAATCCGGCAGTTGGAGCTGCAACAGCACCTTCTTCTTTAGCGTAAATTGTTTGATAACGCTCTGCATCTTCAGGAGTTACCTCACGGTTGATGTATTTAGGTATAGGTGTTTCGCCAAGTTCTAAAAGTTTTTCTCTGAATTCTTCGTACGAACCATCATATAAAAAACGTAATGTTCTTCCACGAGAAGTTGTATTGTCAATTACTTCGGCTACTAATGAATCATCATCGCCAAAATATAATTTATTTCCGATACGGATTTTACGTGCAGGATCTACTAAAACATCCCATAAGCGTTGCTCCGCATTCAATTCTCTTAGCAAAAAAACTTCGATACGAGCTCCTGTTTTTTCTTTATTTCCATATAATCGTGCAGGAAATACTTTAGTATTATTTAATACCATTACATCGCCATCATCAAAATAGTCAATAATATCTTTAAATAATTTGTGCTCGATTGTTCCTGTTTTACGATTTACGACCATTAAGCGAGATTCATCGCGGTTTTCAGTAGGAAATTCGGCTAATAATTCTTCTGGAAGATTGAATTGAAAATGAGATAATTTCATTTAAAAATGTTTAAGTGTTTAAAATTTTAAGCGTTTACTTTCGTAATACCCTTAAATTCAGTTTGCAAATATACGATTATGAAATAGGCGTTGTCAAGTAAATTGATGTTTATTTTTTTTATTATACAATTGAAATGTTTATTTTTGCTGCCTTCGGGATGTAGCGCAGCCTGGTAGCGTACTAGCATGGGGTGCTAGGGGTCGCTGGTTCGAATCCAGTCATCCCGACTTTTTATATTTTTTCGATAGTAAATCCGATTTGCTTTACATCTTCCCAAAAAGCAGGATACGATTTTGAAACCACCTCAGCTTCTCCAATGATAATTGGCACTTTTACTGCTAAAGGAGCAAACGCCATTGCCATTCTGTGATCTTGATAGGTAGAAATTCTTATGTTAGGTTTTATATTTTCTGATTGTTCCAGAGTTAATGAATTGTTTGTAACTGAAATAGTTGCTCCCAATTTTGTTAGTTCGGTTTTTAAAGCTTCAAGTCTATCTGTTTCTTTGATCTTTAACGTTTGTAATCCTGTTAATTGACAACTTATTCCAAGTCCGAAACAAGTAACCGCAATGGTTTGTGCGATATCGGGACACGTGTTTAATTGACAATTAATAGTTGACAATTGACAATTTGTAGTCTTTTTAAGACGAATAATATTGGTTTCGAAAATCGTATCTACACCAAAATTTTTATAAATTTCGACCAAAGCACTATCGCCTTGTAAACTATTTTCTTTAAAACTTGATAATGTAATTTGCGTACCAATTTTAGAAAGGGCAATAATTGAATACCAATAAGACGCTGATGACCAATCGGACTCGACTGTTATTGGGTGATGGGTAATGGGTGATGGTTGATGAGTGACTTTGATTGTGTTGTTTTCAAATAAAGTCTTCACTCCTATTTCATTCAGTAAAGCCAAAGTCATTTTTATGTAAGAAACCGATGTAATTTCTCCTTCTAAAGTTAATTCCAAACCATTTTCTAATTTGGGTGCAATTAACAACAATGCCGAAA
>NZ_JBIIWV010000086.1:0-9228 GCF_044338735.1 Flavobacterium sp.
GAATGAATTACAGAAGCTGACATATCGTCATCCATTGTAAACTTGGTACGATTCCAATCGCAAGAACAACCTAATTGTTTTAATTGTTCTAAAATGGTTCCACCGTATTTATCAGTCCATTCCCAAGCGTGTTTTAAAAATTCTTCGCGCGTTAAATCATTCTTATTGATGCCTTCTTCTTTTAACTTGGCCACTACTTTTGCTTCGGTTGCAATAGAAGCATGATCGGTTCCTGGTACCCAACACGCATTGAATCCTTTTAAACGCGCACGACGAATTAATACATCTTGAATGGTATTATTCAACATATGCCCCATGTGTAAGACTCCCGTTACATTAGGTGGCGGAATTACAATGGTGTATGGCGTTCTATGGTCGGGTTTTGAAGAAAAATAATCATTTTTCATCCAATAGGCGTACCATTTTTGTTCTACTTCTTTAGCGTTGAATTGTGCGGGAATCATATAATTTTAGATTTCAGATATTAGATTTTTGATTTCAGATTTACGCTGAATAATTTTAAAACAACGATTACAAAAAATCGAAAAATTAGCTTTCTAGCCCCGATGGAAGCGGCACCTTGTAGAGCGAACAGCGGGAAAATGGATAACAAAAAGATCCCGAGCCATTCGCTTCTCAAAAAAAGCAACTTTGGTATGTTTTTTGTGTAACTAAGTGCAAAAGTAACGATAACACTAAAATAAAAAAAATGTTACGTGTAGTTTGTTCGTTACTTATATTTATTTAATTTTACAGCACACTATTAATTAATAAAATGATGAAAAAATTACTTGTTTTTATAACCGTGTTGATTGGTTTGACTTCCCTAGCTCAAAAAGGTCCTAAAATTGAGTTTAAAGAAGAAACCATCAATTATGGCGAAGTGGAAAAAGGAAAAGATGATGGAATCCGAATATTTGAATTTACAAATACAGGAGACGAACCTCTTTTAATTAAAAATGCTAAATCGAGTTGTGGTTGTACCGTTCCCGAATGGCCAAAAGATCCAATAGCTCCAGGCGCTAAAGGTCAGATAAAAGTGCAATACAACATGAATCCTGGCCCAATTAGTAAAACCATTACTATTGAAAGTAATGCCACTAATAAACCCGATGGAATGGTTCCACTGCGAATTAAAGGAACTGTAATTGTAAAAGAAGAAGTAAGTCCCTTAGTCAAGAAAAAGACCTTACCCAATTCATAAAAAAGCAAGCCTCATATAAATTGAGGCTTTTTTTAAACGAAAATAGTATGCAATTCTGAAAAAAGTTGCAATTTTGCTCAACTAAAAAAATACATCATGCCAAAAGTTTCGAATAAAGGACAACAAATGCCCGAATCTCCAATTAGAAAATTGGTTCCCTACGCTGAAATTGCAAAGAAGAAAGGTCACAAAGTGTATCATTTAAACATTGGTCAACCCGATATTAAAACACCTGAAGTTGCACTTCAAGCAGTAAAAAATGCTGACATTAGTGTTTTAGAATATAGTCATTCTGCTGGGTTTGAGAGCTACAGAACAAAACTATCGCAATATTATAAAAATCACGGTTTACCTATTGAAACACAAGATATTATTATTACTACAGGTGGTTCTGAAGCCTTACTTTTTGCTATGGGAAGCACAATGGATAGCGGTGATGAAATCATAATTCCTGAACCTTTTTATGCTAATTATAATGGGTTTTCTATCGCTTCTGGTGTAAAAGTAGTTCCTGTAATTTCTGGAATTGAAACCGGTTTTGCTTTACCTCCTATTGAAGCTTTTGAAAAATTAATTACGCCAAAAACAAAGGCTATTTTAATTTGTAATCCTGGAAATCCAACTGGATATTTATATTCTAAAGAAGAAATTTTAAAACTGGCAGAAATAGTTAAAAAACACGATTTGTTTTTGATTGCTGATGAAGTATATAGAGAATTTATTTATGATGGTGAAAAGCATTTTTCGGTAATGAATGTTGCTGGTTTAGAAGAACATGCAATTATGATTGATTCGGTTTCGAAACGATATAGTATGTGTGGGGCAAGAATTGGCTGCATTGTTTCAAAAAACAAAGAAGTTATGGCAACAGCTATGAAATTTGCACAAGCACGATTGAGTCCGCCTACCTATGCACAAATTGCAAGTGAAGCAGCACTAGATACGCCTCAAAGTTATTTTGATGATGTCATTTCTGAATATAAAGAAAGAAGAGATGTATTAATTTCTGAATTACAAAAAATTGATGGAGTTACAGTTGCTACTCCAAAAGGCGCCTTTTATTGTATTGCAAAATTACCCGTTGATAATGCCGATAAATTTGCTCAATGGTTGTTAGAATCTTATGATTTTAATGGAGAAACTGTAATGGTTGCTCCTGCAGAAGGATTTTATTCAACACCAAACGTAGGACTTGATGAAGTGCGTATTGCTTATGTTCTGAAAAAAGAAGATTTAATAAAAGCGGTTCAAATTTTAAAAGAAGCAATTAAAGTATACAATTCTATTAAATAAACATTTATTTATGTCGACCAATAAAGGAAGGTCTATAAAAAAGACGTTCCTTTATTTATTCGATGTTAGTTTATTATTTATCTTTGCCTATTCAAAAATTACCAAGAAACTAATCAATACGAATGAAACAAAACGAGGATTTTCAAGAAGAAATAGGAAACAACCATGTTGCAACAAGTGCTCAAACACCATTGCGTGCGGATGCTTTTGATATTTCTGACGATGAAAAAATAGAATCAATTAAAAAAGATGTTGAGCATATTTTGAACACTCTTGGTCTTGACCTTACAGATGATAGTTTGAAAGGAACACCTAATCGTGTTGCAAAAATGTTTGTAAAGGAAATTTTTGGCGGATTAAATCCTGCTAAAAAACCAAGTTCATCAACCTTTGAAAACAAATATAAATATGGTGAAATGCTCGTTGAAAAAAACATAGTTGTTTATTCTACTTGTGAACACCACCTTTTACCGATAGTAGGACGAGCTCACGTTGCTTATATTTCTAAAGGAAGAGTCGTAGGTTTATCCAAAATGAATCGTGTGGTTGATTTTTATGCCAAAAGACCCCAAGTACAAGAACGTTTAACCATGCAAATTGTTCAAGAATTACAAAATGTTTTAGGCACAATGGATGTAGCATGTGTTATTGATGCCAAACATTTATGCGTAAATTCTAGAGGAATTAGAGATATTGAAAGCAGTACTGTAACTTCAGAATTTGGAGGTAAGTTTAAAGAAGACAAAGTAAAAAGAGAATTTTTAGATTATATAAAGTTAGATACTCAGTTTTAATTTAAAAATCAATCAATACTAAAATCGAGCAATCGCACTAATGGAACTATATAAAAATCAGCCGCTTAAAATATACAATACCCTTTCGGGGGAAAAAGAAACCTTTACTCCTATTCATGAAGGAACTATTGGTATGTATGTTTGCGGTCCTACAGTTTATAGCAATGTACATTTAGGCAATGTTCGTACTTTTATGTCTTTTGATGTAATTTATAGATATTTATTGCATTTAGACTACAAAGTAAGATATGTCAGAAATATTACCGATGCTGGTCATTTAACGGATGATGGCGATGTTGCCAATGACCGTTTTGTAAAACAATCGCGTTTAGAAAAACTAGAACCCATGGAAATTGTTCAGAAATATACTGTCGATTTTCATAAGGTTTTAGATACTTTCAATTTTCTTCCTCCAACAATTGAACCTACTGCAACAGGTCATATTGTAGAACAAATAGAATTAACCCAAAAGTTAATTGAATTGGGTTTTGCCTATGAAAGCAATGGTTCTGTGTATTTCGATGTTTTTGCTTACAACGCAAAGGGCTTGAATTATGGAGCACTAAGTAATCGTAATATCGATGAATTATTTGCTAATACGCGTGATTTAGATGGACAAACTGAAAAGAAGAATCCACAAGATTTTGCGCTATGGAAAAATGCATCACCTGCTCATATTATGCGTTGGAATTCACCATGGGGAGAAGGTTTTCCGGGCTGGCACTTAGAGTGTACAGCCATGAGTACTAAATACTTAGGAGAAACGTTTGATATTCATGGAGGTGGTATGGATTTGAAATTCCCACATCACGAATGTGAAGTAGCGCAAGGAACTGCTTGTAACGGTCATTCGCCGGTAAATTTTTGGATGCATACTAATATGCTTACCATGAACGGACTGCGCATGAGTAAATCTACTGGAAATTATATTTTACCAATGGAATTAGTCACAGGAAATAATTCGTTTTTTGAAAAATCATTTGAACCAAATATTGTTCGTTTTTGCTTTTTACAAGCGCATTACCGAAGTGTTTTAGATATTTCAAATGATGCCATGGTAGCTAGTGAAAAAGGATATAATCGATTAATTGAGGCATACAAATTAATACCTTCATTACAACCAAGTGCAACTTCGTCATTAGACATTACTTCTTGGAAACAAAGTTGTTATGACGCTATGAATGATGACTTTAATACGCCTATTTTAATTGCACAATTATTTGAAGGAGCGCGTTTTATCAATTTAGTGAATGATGGAGCAGCAACTTTAACTTCGGAAGATATTGAACTGTTATCTCAAACACTTTCAGATTTTATTTATGAGGTTTTAGGAATGAATAATACTTCAGCTGGAACTTCAGGTTCAACCGAAAAACTAAATGGTGTGGTTGAGATGCTAATTCAAATGCGCAATCAGGCTAGAGCTAATAAAGATTTTGCTTTATCGGATGAAATTAGAGACAAACTTCAAGAGCTAGGAATTATTATCAAAGACGGAAAAGAAGGAACGACTTTTAGTTTTTAATCCAATAAGAATCTCTTTTTGAGGTTCTTATTTTAACTAAATAATCATGTGTCAAATGCAATCGAAGTATCCAAATTCGGCAAAACAATGGATAATTTTTCCATTTATCTTACTAATACGATTTTATCAAGTAGCTATTTCGCCATATACACCCGCTGCATGCCGCTTTGAACCCAGTTGTTCAAATTATACCTTACAAGCATTTACAAAACACGGATTGTTAAAAGGAGGTTGGTTATCAATGAAACGCATTATTAGTTGCAATCCTTGGGGAAAAAGTGGTTATGATCCGGTACCCTGATTTTAGATTGATGATTAAAGATTTTTGATTTTAGAAGTTTATTTTAGAACACAGATGACAAAGATTAAACGGATTTACACTGATTTTCTTTGTGATACTTTCTGTTACAAAATTAGCTCGCAAAGACGCGAAGTCGCAAAGATTTTAATAATTACCAAAATTTCTTCAATCTGTGTTCCTGAATTTTGTTTCAAGTTGGAAGTTGATTTTTGAAATTGACATTGCTCTTGAATAAATTTCTTATCGTAATTTTAACATGTTTCCCAATAATAATATTTATTTTTACGCTTTAATCATTTACACAAAATTATGATTCACGCACTTAATATGGTTTGGAATCCTTCAGAAGGGTTTGATTTAGGATTTTTCTTATTGCGTTTTTACAGCCTTTCCTGGGTATTGGCTTTTGGATTAGGTTGGTATATAATGAAACCTATTTTCAATAGAGAAAACGAATCTATTGAAGCATTAGATAAATTATTTATCTATACACTTGTGGCTACCATGCTTGGTGCACGATTAGGACATGTGATTTTTTATCAACCTGAATTATTTAGCGAAGATCCATGGAGTGTTCTATTACCAATAAGTACAAAACCCTCAATTCATTTTACAGGTTTTGCAGGATTAGCCAGCCATGGAGCAGCAATTGCAATAATAGCTACTATGTTTTATATTCAAAAACGTGTAATTAAACGTTCGTTTTTATGGATATTAGATCGAATTGTAATTCCGGTTTCATTAGGTGCAATTTTCATTCGTTTAGGGAATTTCTTCAACTCGGAAATCGTAGGAACCAAAACAGATAGTGCTTTTGGGATACAATTTTTGAGAGACAAATACAGCCCAACAGAAGCCATGCAAATAACTCAAATTGGAGACAAAAACGAAGCTTACAACACGATAGCTTCCAATCCTCAATTCTCTGATTTTTTAGCGGCTGTAACACCAAAACACCCAGCACAATTGTATGAGGCAATTAGCTATGTTTTTGTTTTTGCTATTTTGATGTTTTTATATTGGAAAACCGAAGCAAGAAATAAAGCTGGTTATTTATTTGGTTTGTTCTTAATTTTACTATGGTCAATTCGTTTTGTAGTTGAATTTGTAAAAGAAAGTCAGGGTGGATTTGAAGAATACCCAATTTTTAATTCCCTTTCAACGGGACAATGGTTAAGTATTCCATTTATTATTATTGGATTCTATTTTGTATTTAAAGCAAAGGAAGCACATAAAGCATAATCCAAAGCATTTAAATAGATATTAAAAAAAGCGTTTAGTCAATTCTAAGCCCTTTTTTTATTTAAGTACATGAGAGATTCAATAATATGAAAATCGAATCAATTATAGTCTGTAACTAATTAAATATTAGAATATCTATTTCCCTAATACAATCCAGAATTATAAATAAGAAGTTTGTATAAATAAAAAAGCTGCTTTCAATGAAAGCAGCTTTTTATTATTAAAACGTGTACTAATTACGCGTGTCTTTTTTCTATTTCATCAATTTCACTTTTCTTCATTGAGTCAACCAAAACTGGAGTTGCAATGAATAAAGAAGAATAGGTTCCAATTATAATACCAATTAACATAGCAAAGATAAATCCTCTAATAGATTCTCCACCAAAAATGAACATGATTAATAATACCATAATCATCGTTAATGAAGTATTCAATGTTCTAGAAAGCGTTGTATTAATAGATGCGTTTACCACTTCTTTGAAAGTACCTTTACGTTTACCATCTAAAAACTCTCTAATTCTATCAAATACAATTACGGTATCATTCATTGAATATCCAATAACTGTTAAGATCGCTGCGATAAAATGTTGGTCCATTTCCATGTGGAAAGGCATAAATTTATAACAGATAGAATAAACACCTAGAACAAAAATAACGTCATGCGCTACTGCAGCAACTGCTCCAATAGAATATCCATATTTTCTGAACGAGATTACTAAGTATAGAGCAACGACTAACATTGCACCAATAACAGCCCAAAACGAGTTTGTTTTAATATCGGCAGAGATAGTTGGACTTACTTTTGAACCATATAATACTCCGAATTTTTTACCTTCATACAAGTTGATGAATTTTTCGTAAGTAAGATCTTCTTTGAAGTATTTTTTAAGACCGTTATATAACTTCTGGTTTACCTCTTTATCGATAGCAATACCTTCTTCTTTAATTTTATATTTTGTAGTAATTTTCAATTGATCTGCATCACCAAAAACTTTTGCTTCAACAGGTAATCCAAACTCTTTTGAAAGTTCTTCTGAAACTATATTTGACTCAACTGGTTTTTCAAATTTAATTTGATACGTTCTTCCTCCAACAAAATCAACACCTTCATCTAAACCATTAACAAAAAACGAAACACAACTAACAACAACTACTAATGAAGAAAACAAATAAGTCCATTTTTTAACTTTAATAAAATCAAAATGGAAACCTGTAAACCAATTTTTAGTTATCGCTGTTGAGAAGTTTAATGTTCTATTTTTAGCAATATCTCTATCAATAAAAATTCTAGCAATAAAAATTGAAGTGAATAAAGAGGTGAAAATACCAATCAATAATGTTAATGCAAAACCTTGAATAGGTCCAGTTCCAAAAACAAATAATATAATTCCGGTTAAAATGTGAGTAACGTTTGCATCTACAATAGAACGCATAGCTCCTTTCCATCCGTACGAAATATCAACTACGTCAGCAAGCGATTTACCTTCGCGTAACTCTTCTTTAGCTCTTTCGTAAATAATAATGTTAGCATCTACTGCAGTACCCAAAGTTAAAACGATACCTGCGATACCTGGTAATGTCAATACAAAACCAAAACTAGCCATTACACCAAATAAGAATAATACGTTTAATAATAAAGCCGCGTTAGCGTACCAACCTGCTCTACCGTAGTAAAACACCATCCATACACACACTAAAATAAATCCTACTAATGAAGAAAGAATACCTGCATCAATAGCTTTTTGTCCTAAAGATGGACCTACTTCAGCAGATTGAATAATTTCAGCAGCAGCTGGTAATTTTCCAGCTCTTAAAACATTAGCTAAATCTTTTGTTTCTTCTAATGTGAAGTTTCCAGAAATTTCTGATTGACCACCAGTAATTGCTCCTTTACTTACACCTGGTGCAGAATATACTGTATTATCTAAGACAATTGCAATAGCATTTCCTTGTTGCGAAACTGCTCCAGTAATTTTTTCCCACAATCTAGCACCATTTGCATTCATTTGCATAGAAACAGCTGGTTTGCCAAATTGATCAAAAGTATCTTTAGCATCAACAATAACCCCACCACTTAATGGCGCTACGTTATCTCTCGTTCCTTTTAAAACATATAACTCAGTAGCATCAGGCATTTTAGGATTAACTTTACCCCAAGCAAATCTAATATTTGTTAAATTAGCTGGAAGTAACGCTCTGATATCTGCTCTTTTTAAATATCCATTAATAACGGCTGTATCTTTTATGTTAAAGAAACCAATTCCCTGTTGACCAGGGCCAACCATTTTACCTAAAAAAGGACTTGTTTTTGCAGCAGAAGTATCTGCTTTATCAGTCAATAAAGAATCAATTCCTGAAGTTTTAACGGGAGCCGCTTTAACTTTTATTTCCGTTTTCTTAAGCGCTTCATCTGCAGCCATAACAAAACCAGAAACTTCATCTAATTTATAAGTTTCCCAAAATTCTAATTGGGCGGTACCTTGTAATAAATTTTTAATACGATCTACATCCTTAGCACCAGGTAATTCTACAAGAATTCTTCCTGAATTACCTAACATTTGAATGTTTGGTTGCGTAACACCAAATTGATCGATACGTTTTCTTAGTACATTAAATGCACTTTCAACAGACTCTAATACTTTCTTTTTAAGAATTGGCTCAACTTGTTTATTAGTCATGCCATTTTTAATTTCAGCTTCCAGGTTTCTGTTACCAAAAACATCTGCAGCCGCTAAATTTATATTTGCATTATTTGCTTCAACAAAGAAAGCATCAATATAATCTTGATTTCCTTGTTGATTTGTTTTAGCATCTGCTAATGCTTTATTAAAAGCAGCATTTTTAGAATCGTTTGCCAATCCTTTCAAAA
>NZ_JBIIWV010000123.1:0-6313 GCF_044338735.1 Flavobacterium sp.
TTTTAATCGAAAGCGTTATATTTGCACTCCAATTATCGCGGGTATGGTGAAATTGGTAGACACGCCAGACTTAGGATCTGGTGCCGCAAGGTGTGAAGGTTCGAGTCCTTTTACCCGCACAAAAAAAGCTCTTTATCGAAATGATTTAGAGCTTTTTATATTTTATTACTTAGTAAAGTTCAACCGATAGTTTTGTTTATAAAATCTTAAAATCACTTTAAATTATGTTTGAAAGTTTTAAGAAGTATAACTACTTTTGCATCTTAAACAACACAACCTAATGAATTCAACAAAAAAAATTGCTTCGGCACTAATATCTGTATTTGACAAAACAGGATTAGAGCCAATTGTTAAAGCATTGCATCAAAACAATGTAACTATTTATTCTACTGGCGGTACAGAAACTTTTATTAAAAACTTAGATATACCAGTTGTTGCCGTGGAAGATATTACGTCTTTTCCAGAAATTTTAGGCGGAAGAGTAAAAACGTTACATCCAAAAATCTTTGGAGGTATTTTAAACCGTCAAGATCATTCTGGAGATGTGCAACAAATGCAAGAATTCAATATTCCACAAATAGACTTAGTAATTGTAGATTTATATCCGTTTGAAAAAACAGTTGCTTCTGGAGCTAATGAAGCCGATATTATTGAAAAAATTGATATTGGAGGAATTTCATTAATTAGAGCAGCAGCAAAAAATTTCAAAGACACCGTAATTGTTCCTTCGGTAGAGGAATATGCTGCTTTTTTGAATTTTTATTTAGTAAATAATGGCGCTACAACATTAGAAAACAGAAGATTATTAGCTACTAAAGCATTTCATGTTTCATCACATTATGATGGCGCAATTTTTAATTATTTCAACACCGATGAAACCTATTTTAAAACGAGTGTAGCAAACGGACAAATTCTTCGTTATGGCGAAAATCCGCATCAAAAAGGTTTTTTCTTTGGTGATTTTGACCAAATGTTTACTAAAGTTCACGGTAAAGAATTGTCTTATAATAATTTATTAGATGTTGATGCTGCAGTTAACTTGATGAACGAATTTAAAGAAGATGAGCCTACTTTTGCAATTTTAAAACACAACAATGCTTGTGGTTTGGCTTCTAGAAGCACTATGAAGCAAGCTTATTTAGATGCTTTAGCTGCAGATCCAACCTCTGCATTTGGAGGAGTGCTAATTGCTAATGGAAAAATTGATCTTGCAACGGCAGAGGAAATCAATAAATTATTTTGCGAAGTAGTTATTGCACCCGCATATGATCAAGAAGCTATTGATGTATTGGAAGAAAAAAAGAATCGAATCATATTGATTTTGAATGAAGTAGAACTACCTCAAAAAAATGTACGAACTTGTTTGAATGGTGTTTTGGTGCAAGATAAAGACAATGTTACCGATTCGAAATCTCATTTAACAACAGTTACTAATTCAGCTCCAACTGCTGATGAAATTGGAGATTTATTGTTTGCATCTAAAATATGTAAACACACCAAGTCAAATACAATCGTTTTCGCTAAAAATAAACAATTATGTGCATCAGGTACCGGACAAACTTCACGTGTAGATGCATTGAAACAAGCTATAGAAAAAGCAACTTCATTTGAGTTTGATTTAACAGGTGCAGTTATGGCTAGCGATGCTTTCTTTCCATTTCCAGATTGTGTGGAAATTGCAAACAAAGCAGGTATTACAGCAGTTATTCAGCCAGGCGGATCTATTAAAGACGAGTTGAGTATCAATTATTGTAATGATAATAATATGGCAATGGTTTTTACAGGAATACGTCACTTTAAACACTAATTTTTTATACAATTTATAGCCTAATTTTTAACGCATTGAAAATATTTTTTTTAATGCGTTTTTAATTGAAATTATTCCAGATAATTTTCATAGTTTTGTTAGTTGTATACTATTTAAGAAAAAAACGTTAAACCCTTCATAAAACTATGGGATTTTTTGATTTCATGACCGAGGATATCGCAATCGACCTTGGTACCGCAAACACCCTAATCATCCATAACGACAAAGTTGTTATTGATAGTCCGTCTATTGTTGCTCGTGATCGTGTGACAGGTAAAATTATTGCCGTAGGAAAAGAAGCTAATATGATGCAAGGGAAGACGCATGAAAACATCAAAACAATTCGCCCATTGAAAGATGGGGTTATTGCCGATTTTGATGCTTCTGAGCAGATGATCAAAATGTTTATTAAAAGTATTCCCGCTTTAAAAAAGAAATTTTTTACACCAGCGCTTCGTATGGTTATTTGTATTCCTTCAGGAATTACTGAAGTGGAAATGCGTGCGGTTAAAGAATCAGCAGAACGTGTAAACGGTAAAGAAGTTTACTTAATTCATGAACCAATGGCAGCAGCTATTGGTATTGGAGTAGATATTATGCAACCTAAAGGAAACATGATTGTTGATATTGGTGGTGGTACTACTGAAATTGCAGTAATTGCCCTTGGCGGAATTGTTTGTGATAAATCGGTAAAAATTGCAGGGGATGTTTTTACAAATGATATTATCTATTACATGAGAACCCAACACAATTTATTTGTTGGAGAAACTACTGCAGAAAAAATTAAAATTCAAATTGGAGCTGCCATTGAAGATTTAGACAATGCGCCAGAAGATATGTCGGTTCAAGGTAGAGATTTACTTACTGGAAAACCAAAACAAGTAGATGTTTCGTACAGAGAAATAGCAAAAGCCTTAGATAAATCGATTCAACGAATTGAAGATGCAGTTATGGAAACATTATCTCAAACACCTCCAGAATTAGCAGCCGATATTTATAATACCGGAATTTATCTTGCCGGTGGAGGATCAATGTTAAGAGGATTAGATAAAAGAATCTCATTAAAAACAGATTTGCCTGTATACATTGCCGAAGATCCACTAAGAGCCGTTGTAAGGGGAACGGGAATGGCTTTAAAAAACATCAATAAGTACAAAGGAATTCTGATTAAATAAAAAATAATCCATGCAGCAAATAATTAATTTTATCATAAAAAACAGCTATCGATTGCTGTTTTTGCTGCTTTTGGTCCTTTCGCTTTCCCTTACTATAAAATCGCATACCTATCATCGAAGTGAATATATTAATTCGGCAAACAAAATCACCGGATCAGTGTATACACAATTAAATGATGTCAATGAATATTTTAGTCTAAAAGAAAAAAATAAAGAATTAGCATCAGAGAATGCCTTGTTAAAAGAATTGTTATTCAACAAAAAAGATACTTTGGTAACATCTAAAACACTTTTTAGAAACGACCTAAATAATTTTAATGTAGTAGTAGGAAAAGTAGTAAAAAACTCATTTAATACTCGAGAAAATTATATTACTATTAATGCAGGAAAGACTTTAGCAATTAAAACCGATATGGGTGTAATTAATGACAAAGGAGTTGTAGGAATCGTTGAAAAAACCTCAAAAGATTTTGCAACCATTCAAAGTGTCTTAAACATCAAATCAAAAATTAATGCCAAGATTAAAAATTCAGATCATTTTGGATCATTAGTTTGGGATGGAAAAAATGTAGGATTTGCTCAATTAATAGATGTACCTCGATTAGCTTCACTTCGAAAAGGAGATTCAATTGTAACAGGAGGTAATTCTGATATTTTCCCTGAGAATATTCCAATTGGAAAAATTGACAAAATTTTTATTGATCGAAAGACCAATTATTATACCATCAATGTGCGCTTGTTTAATGATATGACTGCACTAGGTTATGTATATGTAATAGAAAATAAAAAGAAAAAACAAAAACAAGAACTAGAAGCAATTACAACAGCACCAAAAAAATAAGTGAACAATAGTCTATTAAATAGTATTCGATTTATCGTTTTTTTATCCTTACAAGTATTGATTTTTAATAACATCAACTTGTTTGGATACATAAACCCTTATCCTTATATATTATTTATTATTTTATATCCAGTAAATAGTAATAAAAGTGTTTTGTTGTTAGGAAGCTTTTTTTTAGGACTATTGTTAGATATATTTTGTGATTCAGGAGGAGTTCACACAACGGCTTCAATTGTATTAGCTTTTTTACGGCCTACATTGTTTAGATTCTCTTTCGGATTAAGTTATGAATATCAAACCGTTAAGATAGCCGACAAGATGTCGCCCGAGCGAATTACACTGCTGTTATTAGCTATTGTGATTCATCATTTTATATTATTCTATTTAGAATATTTTAGATTAGGATTACTATTTACTATTTTATCACGCACCATAGTAAGTGCTTTATTCACTTTTACTATTTGTATACTAATAGTTTACTTAATTAAGCCAAATAAACGATGAGAAAAATTGCATTGCCCACTGTAATAATTATTTCTTCCCTTGTTTTTATTATACGTTTTTTTTATTTGCAAGTAATTGACGATTCTTTAAAATTAAAATCTGAAAATAATGCCATTAAAAAGATTTTTGATTTTCCAGAGCGAGGATATATTTACGACCGAAACGGAAAACTTTTAGTTGCAAATCAACCATCTTATGATATTATGGTGGTTCCGCGCGAAATAAAAAATATCGACACCTTAGAATTCTGTAAGCTATTGCACATCTCAAAAGCTGATTTTATTAGAAAAGTAAAAAAAGCAACAGTATATAGTCCAATGCTTCCTTCGGTTTTTTTAGCCCAATTGAACAAAGCAGAATATGCTGCTTTTCAAGAGAAAGAACGAAAATTTGAAGGATTTTATGCCCAAAAAAGATCACTTCGCGATTATCAAGTAAAGGATTGTGCCAATATTTTTGGATTCATCACGCAAGTGAACGATGCCATTTTGAAAAATAATGAATACTACAATAGTGGTGATTTGATAGGAAAACAAGGAGTTGAACAAGAATATGAAGAAATTCTTCGCGGGATAAAAGGAGTAAAATACTTGCTTCGTGACAAGCATAACAAAATTATTGGGCCATATAAAAACGGGGAATTTGATACTATTTCACAACAAGGAAATGATTTAACGTTAACCATCGACCATGAATTACAAAAATATGGCACAGACTTAATGATTAACAAAAGAGGAGGAATCGTTGCCATTGAACCAAAAACTGGGGAGATTTTAACTTTAGTTTCTGCTCCAACCTTTGATCCTGCGATGTTAGTGGGTCGCCAACGTTCAAAAAACTATACAGCTTTATACAACGATTCTATCTCGAAACCATTATATGATAGAGGGCTTCAAGCTACTTATCCTCCAGGTTCTCCGTTTAAAATCATTACAGGACTTATTGGTTTACAAGAAGGAGTTATTAATGAACAAAGCACTTTTTATTGCAATCATGGAGCAAATTTTGGTCGATTTATGGGCTGCCACTGCGGTTTACACACTTTACAATTGAACAATGGAATTTATAAATCTTGTAATTCTTATTTTGGTAATACTTATAAACGAACCATAGAAAAATATAAAAATTCCTTTTATAGTGTTGACAATTGGTCAAAACATGTGAAGAGTTTTGGCTTGGGACAATATTTAGGAACCGATATGCCAATTGGTGCAAAAGGACTCGTGCCTACCTCAAAGCTGTATAAAAAAATGTACAAAGGCGCTCCCATTCGCAGTTCTTATATTATTTCAAATGCGATTGGCCAAGGTGAAATCTTAACCTCACCTATGCAATTAGCAAACATGATGGCAACCGTGGCAAATCGAGGATATTATTATACACCACATATTGTTAAAAATATTAAAAATCAAAAATTAGACAAGAAGTTTACGACCCGTCATAATACAACAATTGACAAACAATATTTTGAGCCTGTTATTCAAGGATTAGAAGATGTATATAATAACGGAACGGGCTCTGGATTTAGAGTGGAAGGCATCAAGATTTGTGGAAAAACAGGAACGGCAGAAAACAAAATTAGAGTGGGAGGAAAGACTTATCAACTAAAAGACCATTCAATTTTTGTGGCTTTTGCGCCAAGAGATAATCCTAAAATTGCTATTGCGGTATTTATTGAAAATTCTGGATATGGCGCTACATGGGCTGGACCTATTGCTACTCTTATGATTGAAAAGTACATCAATGGTAAAATTTCTCGTACCGATTTAGAAGAACGAATGCTCAAAGGAAGTTTAGCTCCTGAATACAAAAAGATTGAAAATATTATTTACCAACGTTTCCCAGACCGATCTTCAGAAAAGGATTCGGCACTTTCAAGCGTTGAAGCACAAGTAGGAGAAGCAAAAAAAGAAGAAGAAAACGACTAAAATGAAAAATCAACGCGTTCGTTCAAGTATCGACTGGATTACCGTATTACTTTACATT
>NZ_JBIIWV010000232.1:0-2755 GCF_044338735.1 Flavobacterium sp.
GGTTTTGTACCTGAACAACACACCGATTATATTTTTACAACTGTAGGTGAAGAATGGGGTTTCATAGGATCTACATTGGTAATAGCAATGTTTGTTACTTTATTTCTCCGAATCATTTACTTAGCCGAAAACCAAAAAACAAAATTCAGCAGGGTATATGGTTATTGTGTCGCTACTTATCTTTTCATGCACTTTTTTGTAAATATTGCCATGCTTATTAAGTTGTTCCCAACTATTGGAGTGCCATTGCCGTTCTTTTCTTATGGGGGTTCTAGTTTATGGGCTTTTACCATTTTGTTATTCATCTTTATTAAATTAGACGCTAATAAAGTTAATGAATGGTAATATATATAATTAAAATATCACATAAAAAAACCTCAACTATAAGTTGAGGTTTTTTGTTTAGTTAATGCTTAATTTTTTAGGTAGCCCTTTTCCGTTTTGACTTGCGCGAATTTCGGCAATAACATTTAAGGTTTCTTCGATATACAAATCTTTTTGTAAGTCTTCATGCCAACGCTCTCGTTTTTGTTTCAATAAGCTGTCTTTTTCAAACAACGCTATTTCGTTAGGCAAAGAGTTGAATTTTAATTTATTGTTATAATCTGAAATAGCTTTGAATTTTTTAATTTTTGCATCTGATAGTGCCATTTCTTTTTTGAATTGATTTAAATTCAAGCTAAAGGTGTTTTCATCTTTACGCTCAAAAATCCATTTTGCATTTTCATCAATCAAATTGAAATAGTTATTTGACGCAATTCTTTTCTTACTGTTTGCAATGATTCCGTCATAATTCATATTTAATGGCTCATACTTTGCAGGAGCAATTTTATCCCACGGTAATGCACTTTCTTCATCTCGCTCGCCCATGTCTAAATAGGTAAAACGATCTGGAAAAATAATATCACTCAAAACACCTTCGCGTTGAGTTGATCCACCATTAATTCTGTAAAATTTTTGAATCGTTGTTTTTAATGCGCCCAAATCACCATAAGAATTTCCTCGTATAAACTGATTCAAATCAATTACGTTTTGAACCGTTCCTTTTCCATATGAATGTTTACTTCCCACCACAATTCCTCTTTTGTAATCTTGAATAGCAGCTGCAAAAATCTCAGAAGCCGAAGCAGAAAAATTATTGATCATTACTACTAGTGGTCCATCATATTGCACCTTTTTATCAGGATCGGGTAAAATTTCAGGTTCTCTTCCAGGTGCTTTTACTTGCACGACAGGTCCTTCAGGAATAAACAACCCTACCATTTTAACAACGGTTTCTAAAGATCCTCCGCCATTATCTCTCAAGTCCATCACGATTCCGTCGATATTTTGAGCTTTTAAGCGTTCAATTTCGATAGCTACATCTTTATAAGCGTCTCTATTTTCTTTATTTTCAAAACTGATGTAGAATTTTGGTAAATATATAACTCCAAAACGTTTTCCGTCTTTTTCTACTACTGATGATTTTGCAAAAGTTTCTTCAGTTTCTACCTCAGCTCTTATGATGGAAATTACTTTAATTGTTCCGTCTACTTTTTTTACGGTTAATCGTACTTCGGTACCTTTAGGGCCTTTTATTTTTTTTACGACATCGTCTAAACGCATTCCGGCAACATCAATTGGTTCTTCTTTTCCTTGGCCTACTTTTAATATTAAATCACCAGCTTCTAGTTCTTTTCCTTTCCAAGCCGGACCTCCTGAAATCAATTCAGAAATTTCTACCGCGTCATTTTTCTTTTGTAGTCGGGCTCCAATTCCTTCAAAAGTACCGCTCATACTCATGTCAAATTTTTCTTTATCTTCAGGAGAAAAATAGAAGGTATGCGGATCAAATCGCTCAACAATCGCATTTAAATAAATGGAAAACCAGTCATTTCGGGTTAATTCTTTTTGGATAAAATCAAAATATTCATTTAACGATTTTAAAGAACTTTCGCGCACTTCTTTTTCTATGGTTTCAAAAGATTTTACGGCATATTTAGCGTCTTTTTCTTTCTTATCGTCTTCTAATTTTTGTTTATCAGTTATAGAAGATAAGGCTTGCAGTTTTAGTTGTTTTCTCCAGCGATCAACAAGCTCTTTTTTATTTTTTGCATAAGGCAATTTTTCATAATCCACATTAATGTTTTCGTTGGTATTAAAGTCAAAAGGATTATCTAGAACATCATCGTAAATAGCTCTACACTCTTGCATTCTTTGCAATAAACGACTATTGGTAAGATTAAAAAAAGTTAAATCTTTATTTTTAATCATGTCGTCAATTTTAGTTTCATATTTACTAAATTCTTCAATATCACTTTGTAAAAAGAAGCGTTTCGTAGGATCTATGTTATCTAAATATTTTGCATAAACTTTCTTTGAAAAGGCATCATCAATAGCAACAGGGCTATAATGTCCGCGCTCAAGAACCATTGTTAATAGCTCTAATAACAATTTATCTTTTTCAGGATCTGATTTTTTTTCAGAAGGAATAAAACTCCACAACACTGCTGATAAGGCAGTAATTACTATAATAACCTTATAATTTCTTTTCATAAATTCCACGATGCGTTTCATTAAAAAATTTTCAACTAAATTACATAAAAAATCATGCCATAAAAAATGAATTAACGATAAATTTTTGTTAAAGCGATAATTTTTTTACATCATGAAAAGGGTTTCAAATTAAATTAATTAATTTAGCAAAAAATGAATTCATGGCAAAACCATTAATACTTATTACAAATGACGATGGAATAGCAGCTCCAGGCATTAG
>NZ_JBIIWV010000237.1:0-2589 GCF_044338735.1 Flavobacterium sp.
AGAAAAAAGGATTTGAATCTGCTTACATTGTTGCTTATAAAGATGGTGTAAAAATAAGCTTATCAGAAGCCAATAAAATAAAATAAAAGATTAATTTTGTTAAAAATATATTACTTTGAAAGTATCTAGAGAAATTAAAACTGCCGTATTAGTCATTATATCCATTATATTGTTTATTTGGGGATACAGTTTTTTGAAAGGAAAAAATTTATTTGACAACAGCAATAAATTGTTTGTAGTCTATGAAAATGTAGCAGGATTAGCAACATCTGCACCAGTAACTTTGAATGGTTTAACCATTGGAAAAGTCAATTCAATTACAATTAATCCAGATGGTAAATTATTAGTAGAACTTCACATTACTACTGATTTTCCAATCTCAAAATCAAGCATCGCAGAAATCTATGATTCTGGATTGGTAGGAGGTAGACAAATTGCTATTAAACCGAATCTATTGGACAAAAATTATACCGTTTCTGGAGACTATTTGCAAGCTTCAAGTAAATTAGGTTTGACAGATGCATTAGCGCAACAACTTGAACCGTTACAAGCAAAAATTCAAGAATTATTAGAAAATGCCGATGTACTATTTACAAATGTCAATGATATTTTAGATACCCAAACAAGGCAAAATCTTAAAAGTAGTATAGCTTCGTTAAATGCTACGCTTTCTGAATTTAGTGTTGCTTCAAAAAATGTAAATGAATTGCTTGCTGAAAACAAATCTAAATTAAACAACACACTCAAAAACGTTGATAAAGTATCTGGAAATTTTGCAACAATTTCAGATTCTTTAGCAAAAGTAAATTTGGGTCAAACAGTAAAGAATTTAGAAAAAACTTTAGCTAAGGTTGATAAAATTATGGCCGAGTTAGAACAAGGCAAAGGAACTATGGGTAAATTGATTAAGGACGAAACAATGTATGCTAATTTTTCTAAAACATCAAAAGAATTGGAATTATTGTTACAAGACGTTCGATTGCACCCAACTCGATATGTAAATGTTTCTTTATTTGGTAAGAAAAACAAACCTTACGTAGCTCCCGTTAATGATACAATTAAAAAATAAACTAGCGTTTTTATGAGTTTTTTAGATAATATTTTATTTGCATTATTACTAGCTATTGGTGTTGGTTTTTTTACGATGAACGTAAAAAAGCTAATTAGAAATATCAATCTGGGACGAGACATCAACCGAAAGGACAATTCCTCAGAGCGATGGAAAAATATGGCAATGGTTGCTATAGGTCAATCTAAGATGGTAAAACGTCCAATCGCAGGTATATTACACATTATAGTTTACGCAGGATTCATCATCATCAATATTGAAGTAATTGAAATTATTATTGACGGACTTTTTGGAACCCATCGTATATTGTCATTCATGGGAAGTTTTTATGACGTTTTAATCGCTTCATTTGAAATTTTAGCAGTATTAGTGCTTCTAGCCGTTTTTATTTTTTGGATCAGAAGAAATACTATCAAATTAGATCGTTTTGCGAGTTCTGATTTAACGGGTAAGCCTAAAAAAGATGCAAATTATATTATATATTTTGAAGTCATTTTAATGTCATTGTTTTTATTAATGAATGCCGCTGATTTACATTTGCAACATTTAGGAATAGGACATTACAATCAAGTAGGAAGTTTTCCTATTTCAAAATTTATAGCACCTCTTTTTAATGGAATGACCGAAGGAATAGTGGTTAGTATTGAAAGAGCTGCTTGGTGGTTGCATATTGTTGGTATTTTAATCTTTTTGAACTATTTATATTTCTCTAAACATCTGCATATTTTATTAGCATTTCCTAATACTTTTTACGCCGATTTAAACGCAAAAGGTAAGCTAGATAATTTAGAAAGTGTAACCAATGAAGTAAAATTAATGATGGATCCATCGGCCGATCCTTTTGCAACACCTACTGATCCTACTGCTGTTCCTGCAAAATTTGGTGCTTCCGATGTGCAAGATTTAAATTGGGTACAATTATTAAATGCATACAGTTGTACCGAATGTGGACGTTGTACTTCATCTTGTCCGGCTAATCAAACGGGTAAAAAATTGTCTCCAAGAAAAATAATGATGGATACAAGAGACCGTCTGGAAGAAGTCGGAAAAAATATCGATTTAAATAAAGGCGTTTTTGTTGATGATGGAAAATCGTTGTTGCATGATTATATTTCAACCGAAGAACTATGGGCTTGTACTTCCTGTAATGCCTGTGTTGAAGAATGTCCAATAAATATTAGTCCGCTTTCAATTATTATTGATATGCGTCGATATTTAGTAATGGAACAAAGCGCTGCTCCAAACGAATTAAATAATGTAATGACCAATATTGAGAATAATGGCGCACCATGGCAATACAATCAAATGGATCGATTGAATTGGTCGAGCGAAGCATAAACACAACAATTTTTTATAATGAAACAAGAAGAAATCGAAGGTAAATTACAAGCATTATCTGTAAATGGAGAACAATTAAGTCCTATTTTACCTGAAGGCATTAAAAATTATTTAATTGATATAGATGGAACTATTTGTGATGATATTCCAAATGAGGAACCAGAAAGAATGGTTACCGCTGC
>NZ_JBIIWV010000087.1:0-9137 GCF_044338735.1 Flavobacterium sp.
ATGAATATGTAAAGGAATTAAGAGAAAAACTAGAAAAGAAGGCATTTGAAATAGCTAAACAATACAATAGTATTTCAGATTTTAAAGCCGCTTTAAAAGCTTTTGATAATTTTATTACTGATTTTCCGGGAACACCATACAAAGAACAGGCATTGTTTTATAGATTAGATTCTGCATATAAGTTAGCAATTAATAGTATTGAATCTAAAAAACAAGAACGTTTAGCTTATGCTAAAACAACCTATGCTAATTTAATAAAATTTAAATCGGATACAGCTTACAAAGAGGATGCTGACAAAATGTTTGCAACAATTGAACAAGAATTACAACAATTTTCTAAATAAAAAATCATGGATTTAAAGAAAACAAGTGCTCCAGTAAATACGATAACTTATAACAAAAGTAAGTTAGAAGAGCCTACTGGAAATATTTATGAAGCGATTACTATTATGTCAAAAAGAGCCAATCAAATTAATACCGAAATAAAAAAGGAATTAATTGAAAAATTGGAAGAATTTGCTACTTACAACGATAGTTTAGAAGAAGTTTTTGAAAACAAAGAACAAATTGAAGTTTCAAAATTCTACGAAAAATTACCAAAACCTCATGCATTGGCAGTTCAAGAGTGGGAAGAAGGTAAAATCTACTACAGAGATTCAAAATAACTAAATATGTCTGTTTTAAGCGGTAAAAAAATCTTGCTAGGTATATCTGGTGGTATAGCTGCTTATAAAACAGCCGATTTGGTTAGATTATTCATAAAAGCAGGTGCACAAGTACAAGTTGTAATGTCGCCTGCTTCTTTGCATTTTATTACGCCACTTACTTTATCAACCCTTTCAAAAAATCCTGTATTTTCTACTTTTTATAACGAAGAAGATGGAAAGGGCGAATGGAATAATCATGTTGAATTAGGACTTTGGGCAGATCTTATGATTATTGCACCCGCTACAGCAAATACACTATCTAAAATGGCAAACGGTAATTGTGATAATTTACTAATTGCAACCTATCTATCTGCAAAATGCCCAGTGTATTTTGCACCAGCAATGGACTTAGATATGTATAAACATCCTTCAACAATAGATAGTTTTCAAAAGTTATCTTCGTTTGGGAATATTATAATTCCTGCCGAAAACGGAGAATTAGCCAGTGGTTTAACTGGTGAAGGAAGAATGGCAGAACCAGCAACTATTGTTTCTTTTATTGAAAATGATTTATTAGATAAATTACCATTAAAAGGAAAAAAAATAATGGTAACCGCTGGCCCTACTTATGAAGCCATAGATCCTGTGCGTTTTATTGGTAATCATTCTTCAGGAAAAATGGGGTTTGATATTGCACTACAAGCCGCGAAAATGGGTGCAGAAGTTACTTTAATTTCAGGACCAACACATTTTCAACTAGAAAATTCTCAAATTAAATTGATTCGAGTTACTTCAGCTAAGGAGATGTATAATGCTTGTTTTAAGTATTATGATGTTATGGATGTTGTAATTGCAGCAGCAGCCGTAGCCGATTATCGTCCAAAAAATGTAGCACAACAAAAAATAAAAAAGACAGAAACTACGTTATCTATTACGTTAGAAAAGACAGAAGATATTTTAGCATCTTTAGGAGCAAATAAAAAACATCAGTTTTTGATAGGGTTTGCCTTAGAAACTGAAAATGAAATAGAACAAGCGAAGTTGAAAATTCAGAAAAAAAACTTAGATTTGATTGTTTTAAATTCGTTAAATGATAAAGGTGCCGGATTTGGTCTACCAACAAATAAAGTTACATTTATAGATCGTAATTTTACTATTGAACCGATGGATTTAAAATCTAAAGAAGAAGTAGCTATAGATATCATAAATAAAATAATCAAACATTATGAAGCGTAATTTAGTATTGGTTCTCATTTTATTTTTTGTTCAAATTGGAGTTTCTCAAGAACTTCAAGCAACGGTTTCTGTAAACTATCAGCAAGTAAATAATGGTAATCCGCAGTTATTTAAAAACCTAGAAAAACAAGTTAATGAGTTTTTAAATAATACAAAATGGACCGACAGAGAAGTACTTGATATTGAAAAAATAGAATGTAATTTTTTTATAAATATTTCAAAATATGGGTCAAATGATTTTGAAGCAACTTTACAAATTCAATCTTCTAGACCAATCTATAATAGTACTTTTTCTACACCTATTTTAAATATTAACGATAAAAATTTTTCGTTTAGATTCATAGAATTTGAAACAATGGTGTATGATCAAAACAGCTTTAACTCTAATCTTGTTTCTGTATTAGCTTTTTATTCTAATTTGATTATTGGTTTAGATCAAGATTCTTTTGCTTTAAATGGTGGAACTAAATATTTAGAAATTGCTTCAAATATTGTTAATGTTGCTCAAACTAGTGGTTATAAAGGATGGAGTTTATCTGAAGGGAATAATAACAATAGAAATTTTTTAATTTCAGATCTATTATCAAATACATTTTCTCCTTTCAGATCCACAATGTATGAATATCAAAGGTTAGGATTAGATCTTATGCAAGAAGACTTACTTAAAGGTAAAGAAGGTGTTGCAAAATCAATTCAAACACTATTAGAAATTCAAAAAGTACGTCCTAATTCATTAATAATGAGAACTTTTTTTGATGCTAAAGGTGATGAAATTGTTTCTGTTTTTTCGGACGGACCAAAAATAGATGTTACAAAATTAGTAGAAACATTAAATCGAATTTCTCCGTTAAATTCTCAAAAGTGGAATAAAATTAGATAATACATTTATCACATTGTAATTAATACCTATGCTACTTTCGCTTTCCATAAAAAATTATGCATTAATTGAATCTCTTGAAACTGATTTTTCAAATCGTTTTTCTGTAATTACAGGTGAAACAGGCGCAGGAAAATCTATTTTACTAGGTGCATTAGGATTAGTTTTAGGAAATAGAGCCGATTTAACTTCCTTAAAAGATAAAGAGCAAAAATGTATTATTGAAGCCTTTTTTGAACTTTCAAATTATAAGTTGCAAGACTTTTTTAAAGAAAATGATTTGGATTATGAAGATAAAACAATCATTAGAAGAGAAATTTTACCTTCGGGTAAATCGCGCGCATTCATTAATGATAGCCCAGTAAATCTTAACGAATTGCAAATGTTAGGTTTGTTGTTGTTAGATATTCATTCACAACATCAAACACGCGAGTTAACCGAAGAAAGCTATCAAATAGAAATTCTTGATGCCGTTGCAAACAATGGTGATTTAATTAATTCGTATAAGATTTCATTATTTGATTATAAATCTTCGCAAAAAGAGTTGCGAGAATTATTGGCAGAAAAAGAAACTTTATTAAAAGAATATGAGTATAATTCTTATTTATTGAACGAACTTTTAGCCTCTAATTTAATTGATGGCGAACAAGAAATACTAGAACAGGAACTTGAGCAACTTAGTAATGTTGAGTTTATTAAAGAGAATTTTCAAAGAATTTTAGCTATTGCTAATGAAGAACAAATTGGCGTTTTAATGAATTTAAAAGAGATTAAAAATGCTCTTCAAAAAAATGCTAGTTTTTCAACGCAAAATACGCTATTGCTGGAGCGATTAATAAGTTGTATGCTTGAATTTGAAGATATTATTTCTGAGATTGATCAAAATAATGATAAAATTATGGCTGATCCAGAACAATTAGAATTAATTACTACAAAATTACAGGCGATTTATAATTTACAGAAAAAGCATCAAGTGCAAACTATTACTGAATTAATTAGTATTCAAAATGAATTAGATGCAAAAGTTATTCGAGTGGATGATTTAGATGGTTCTATTGAAAAATTACAAGCAAGAGTTCAGGATTATAAAAATAGTTTAGATAAAATTGCAGGAGTTATTTCAGAAAATAGGAGTAAAACCGCGCCAATTTTAATTGGAAAAATCAAAACTATTTTAGGCCAATTAGGAATGGTAGAAGCCAATTTTAAGTTTGAAATTCGATTTACAGATTCCTATTTTCAAAAAGGAAAAGACGAAGTAGTTTTGTTGTTTTCTGGAAATAAAGGAACAGATTTCGGATTGTTAAAGAAAGTCGCTTCAGGCGGAGAAATGTCGAGAATTATGCTGGCTATTAAAGCTATTTTAGCCAATTATTCAAAATTACCTACGATTATTTTTGATGAAATTGATACCGGAGTTTCCGGAGAAATTGCTATAAAAATGGGTGAAATTATGAAGGAAATGAGTGCAACCATGCAAGTATTTGCAATAACACACCTTCCGCAAATTGCAGCTAAAGGTGATACACATTACAAAGTAATTAAGCGTATTCAAAATGAAACAACAATATCTGAACTATTAGTGTTAAACCCTGAAGAACGAATTCAACAAATTGCAGAAATGTTATCTGGAAAAGATATTTCCGAATCCGCATTACAGCATGCAAAAGCTTTGTTGAATTAATATTTTTAAGCTACTTTTGTTTGAAGATTTATAATTGAAAAATAAATAATAAAATTTAGAAGATGATAATAGAACCAAGAATGCGTGGATTTATTTGTTTAACAGCTCATCCAAAAGGTTGTGAACAAAATGTAAAAAATCAAATTGGATATGTAAAATCTAAAGGTAAAATTGATGGTCCAAAACGAGTATTGGTAATTGGAGCTTCAACTGGTTTTGGATTGGCTTCAAGAATTACAAGTGCTTTTGGTTCTGACGCAGCTACAATTGGTGTGTTTTTTGAAAAAGAGCCTTCCGAAGGCAAAACAGCTTCTCCGGGTTGGTATAATTCTGCTGCTTTTGAAGTAGAAGCAACTAAAGCAGGTTTATATGCTAAAAGTATTAATGGAGATGCTTTTTCTAATGAAGTAAAAGCTCAGGCAATTGAAATGATTAAAGCCGATTTAGGTCAGATTGATTTAGTAATTTATAGTTTGGCATCACCAGTTCGTCAACATCCAGTTTCAGGAGTTTTACACCGTTCATCATTAAAACCTATTGGGACTACTTTTACAAATAAAACGGTTGATTTTCATACAGGTAACGTAACGCAAGTTTCAATTGAACCTGCAAATCAAGAAGACATTGACAACACCGTTGTAGTTATGGGTGGAGAAGATTGGTCAATGTGGATGGATGCTTTAAATGAGGCTGGAGTTTTAGCAAAAGGAGCTACAACTATTGCTTATTCTTACATTGGTCCAGAAGTAACAGAAGCGGTTTACAGAAAAGGAACCATAGGAAGCGCAAAAGATCACTTAGAAGCTACAGCATTTGAAATTACAAAACAATTAAGTGATTTAGATGGAAAAGCCTATGTTTCGGTTAATAAAGCATTAGTAACTCAAGCTAGTTCTGCAATTCCAGTTATTCCATTATACATTTCTCTTTTATATAAAATTATGAAAGCCGAAGGTATTCACGAAGGATGTATTGAACAAATTCAGCGTTTATACCAACAACGATTATATTCAGGCAACGCAGTTCCAACAGATGAGAAGGGAAGAATTAGAATTGACGATTGGGAAATGCGACCAGATGTTCAAGAAAGAATTGCAAAATTATGGATTGAGTCAACTACCGAATCACTTGTAGAATTAGGAGATTTAGCAGGATATAAACAAGATTTCTTAAACCTTTTTGGTTTTGGATTCGAAGGAGTAGATTATTTAGCTGATGCTAATGAAATGGTACAAGTGCCAAGTATAAAATAATTGATGTCTCATCAAAATATATAAAGTTCCACTTAGGTGGGACTTTTTTATTTTATATATCTTTGTATAAAATGTAAAACATGTATTTTTCGTTTATTATTCCTGTTTATAATCGGCCAGATGAAATTGATGAATTATTAGAGAGTTTGTCAAAATTAGATGGTGATGCTGCTCTTGAAGTAGTAGTTGTTGAAGATGGTTCAACTATTTCTTGCGAACACATTATTGAAAAATACCAATCAAAATTATCAATAGCTTATTTTTTCAAAACAAATTCAGGACCAGGCGATTCTAGAAATTATGGGATGACTCAAGCTAAAGGAGATTATTTCATCATACTTGATTCTGATTGTATTATTCCAGAAGACTATTTAAATCAAGTTCAAACTAGTTTGCAAGAAGATTATGTCGATTGTTTCGGCGGACCCGATGCTGCCTTAGCTTCGTTTTCTGATGTTCAGAAGGCAATTAACTTTACAATGACTTCTTTTTTAACCACAGGAGGAATAAGAGGTGGAAGTGAAAAAATTACTCAATTTCAACCTCGAAGTTTTAATATGGGAATTTCAAAAGTTGCTTTTGAAGCTTCAAAAGGCTTTGGAAATATTCATCCAGGAGAAGATCCAGATTTGTCTATTCGTTTATGGAATTTAGGTTTTAAAACTAAATTAATTAAAGAAGCATTTGTCTATCATAAAAGAAGAATAAGTTGGGATAAGTTTCAAATTCAAGTCAATAAATTTGGTAAAGCCAGGCCCATTTTAAATTTATGGTATCCGGAATATTCAAAAATTACATTTTGGTTTCCAAGTTTGTTTCTTATAGGATTTATGTTTTCGGTACTAGTTTCTTTATTTGGGAATTATATCTTTATTGGTTTTTATGCTTTCTACTTTTGTTTACTTTTCATAAGTTCATTAATAACAAATAAAAGCATTAAAATTGCGTTATTTTCACTTTGGGCAACCGTAATTCAGTTTTATGGATATGGAACAGGATTTTTGTTTTCGTATTACAAAATTTTTATTTTAAAACAAAAACCTCAAGTAGCCTTTCCCGAATTATTCTTTAAAAAATAGATAATGACAAAAATCATTGGTTTAACTGGAGGAATTGGAAGTGGAAAATCTACTGTAGCTCATTATATTGATTCAAAAGGTATTCCGGTCTATATTGCTGATGAAGAAGCTAAAAAACTAATGGAATTACCCGAAGTTATTGCCTCTGTAAATGCTATTTTTGAAGAAAATGTTTTGGATGATTTTGCAAAACTAGATCGGAAGAAAATAGCAACATTAGTTTTTAATTCACCAATTCAACTTACTCAGTTAAATAACATTGTTCATCCCTTAGTTAAAAGTCATTTTATTGAATGGTTGAAATTGCATTCAAATGCGCCTTTCATCATTAAAGAAGTAGCGATACTTTTTGAAACGGGTGGAAATACAGCTTGTGATAAGGTTATTTTGGTTACTGCACCCGAAGAAATCAGAATTCAACGAGCCATGTTGCGCGATAATGTCTCAAAAGAAACCATTTTAAGCCGCATGAACAATCAACTTCCTGAATCTGAAAAAATCACAAAAAGTGATTTCATAATCCACAATATCGACTTAAATAAGACGTTTATTCAAGTAGACGAAATTCTTAAAATTTTATCAAAACTGTAAAAAAAGGTTTTTATGTTAATCTTTGGTTAATGTATTTTTGGAATAAATGTTAAAATGTTAAATTTGTTTCGATGAATAAGTCAAGATTTAGGTTGTTAGTCTTTTTAATGAGTTTATCATTAATAGGAATCATTTTAGTTCAATTGTATTGGATTTCGACTTCAATGGATAAAAATGAAGAAGAATTTAAATACCACGTGCAACAAGTTTTAGGTAACGTTTCTGACAATTTAAAAGATAAAGAATTAGTTTCGTTTTTTACAACATACAATCAAATTAAAGATAGTATTGGTAAAGATCCTGAAACAAGCCAGCTAAAAGAGGTATACTTTTATGAAAGGGATACAAAAACAAACGAAACAATTATTTATACCAATACACTTGTAGCTGAAAATTATGGTGTTACAGGTTCGTTCTTTGACAATAAAGCAGATTCAGTATCTATTGGAAACATAGTAGCTAATCGTAAAACTGAGATTTATAATGGAAATTCTATTACTGATGCTAATTTTCAATTGAGTAATCAACCTAATACAACTATCTCTAAATCAGGTAATTTATCCAGTTTAGATAAAGCAAACTTTGAAGTTGTTTTTAAAGATATTGTTGCGCAAAAACCATTACAACAAAGAATTTCAAATGAAGAATTAGACGAACTACTTAGTTCGGAATTAAAAAAATATGGAGTTAAAACACCTTTTGAATTTGGAATTTACAGTAATGGGTTAGCAACTAAAATACGATCTGAAAATTTTAAGTATGATAAGAATACGACCTATGGTATTCCAGTTTTTCAGGATAACGAAGGAATTTCAAAATATCAATTGTTAGTTAGTTTTCCGCAAAAAAGTAAGTTTGTATTCTCATCGTTAATAGGTATATCTAGTTTATCTTTGTTATTCACACTCGTTATTGTTTTAACCTATTCGAGTGCTTTAAATCAACTAATAAAGCAAAAACAAATTTCTGAAATTAAGACCGATTTCATCAATAATATGACGCATGAGTTTAAAACGCCTATCGCAACCATTAACTTGGCTTTAGACGCTATTAAAAACCCAAAAATCATTGATGATAAAGAGAAAGTACAGCGCTATTTACAAATGATTAAAGAAGAGAATAAACGAATGCATGCGCAAGTTGAAAATGTATTGCGAATTTCTAAGTTAGAAAAAAATGAGTTGGACATTTCAAAAGAGCCAAGAGACGTAACTGAAATTATTGAGGACGCAATTGAGCACGTTGGTTTAATTGTTGAAGATAGATCGGGTATTATAAATCATCATTTTGATGCGACCCGAAACACAATTTTATTAAATGATGTTCATTTTACAAATGTGTTGGTCAATGTATTAGATAATGCTATAAAGTATTCGCCAGAAGCACCTATAATAGATGTTTTTACCGAAAACATTAAAGATTTTATCCTAATAAAGATTCAAGATCAAGGTGCTGGAATGACTAAAGTAGCTCAAAAACGTGTTTTTGAAAAATTTTACAGAGAACATACTGGAGATTTACACAATGTAAAAGGTCACGGTTTAGGACTTTCTTATGTGAAGCAAATTGTTGAAGATCATAACGGTCAAATATATGTTGAAAGTGAAAAAGGAAAGGGTAGTACCTTTATTATCAAAATGCCCTTAATAAATTAAAAAGAAATATTCAATTACTATGGAAGGAAAAAAAATATTACTAGTAGAAGACGATCCAAACTTTGGAGCTGTTTTAAAAGATTATTTAATGATCAATGATTTTGAAGTTACGTTA
>NZ_JBIIWV010000238.1:0-2556 GCF_044338735.1 Flavobacterium sp.
GAAAGTTTGTTGCAGCTATCGGTGCCGCAAGACCCATTATTATTACACCCTTTTGGTGCACCACCATCAGTGGTTGAACAGTTTGTACATGCCATAATTTCGATATATAGTGATTGCCCTTTGTGGACTACGTTTCAAAACGTTTTTGAGCGTAAAGATATTGAATTTTTGTTGAATCTTTCAAATTCGATAGTGGAAGTTTGTCCAAAATAAAAAAACCTATCTCGTAGTAAAACGAAATAGGTAGGTTTATAGTATTTAAAAAGTTGTAAGAACTAATTTTATGTTCCTAATTTATAAAGTCTGTCAGATAAACGCACTCTAAATGGGACTTCAAACGTGACTTTATCGCCAAGTTTAGCAACTGTATTTTCGGTTCCGTTAACCAACATTTTTTCCAAAATTAATTCCTGATTTCCTGTTGTAGGTCCCGAAATTAAGATTTTTTCTCCTACCTTTAATTCATTATTTTCAATGATAAAAAGTCCTACTTGTGCTTTAACATAAAAATGTTCAGCTTTTCCTAAAAGAGTTTTCTTGATTTTTATCTTTTGACGGATATCGTTTGATTTTGAGGCTGTAGCCAATGCCGTATCGGATAGTTCACCCGAATGTTTGAACTTCAATTTTTCAGATTTTCCTTTTCGGAATACTTTATTCCCGACTTGTTTGCCTCGACGCAATTTTACTTGTTCGGCTAAAGGCAAATGGGTGATTTCTTGACATTCAGTGGAGCAACAATTTTCCATAGCTGTCTTACAGTCGTCGCATTGAATGAATAACAAATGGCAACCATCATTCAAACAATTAGTGTGATTGTCACACGGTTTTCCGCATTGGTGGCATTGCGAAACGATATCGTCTGTAATTCTTTCGCCTAAGCGATGATCAAAAACAAAGTTTTTACCAATGAATTTACTTTCTAGATTTTCTTCTTGAATTTGTTTAGCATAATTGATGATGCCGCCTTCTAATTGGAACACGTTTTTAAAACCTTGGTGTTTAAAATAGGCCGATGCTTTTTCGCAACGAATTCCCCCGGTGCAATACATCACCAAATTTTTATCTTCTTTAAAGTTTTTTAATTGCGCGTTGATTATGGGTAAACTTTCTCTAAAAGTCTCAACATCGGGCGTAATTGCACCTTTAAAATGCCCAATTTCACTTTCGTAATGGTTTCTAAAATCGACCACAATGGTGTTTGGATCATCTAAGATTTGATTGAATTCCTTTGCTTTTAAATGTACGCCAATATTGGTTACATCAAAAGTTTCATCACTCAACCCATCGGCTACAATTTTATCACGAACTTTTACGGTCAATTTCAAAAATGAATGATCATCTTGTTCAACGGCTACATTCAATCGAATGCCTTGCATAAAAGAATAGGCTTCTAAAGTTTGGCGAAAGGCTTCAAAATTTTCGGCAGGAACACTCATTTGTGCATTAATTCCTTCTTTGGCCACATAGGTTCGACCAAGGGCGTCAAGGGCATTCCAAGCAACGAATAAATCGTCTCTAAATTTCTTAGGATCTTCAATTTTGGCATACGCATAGAACGACAAAGTAAGTCTTTGTTTGCCGGCTTGATCAATCAGCTCGGCTCTTTCTTCTGCGCTTAAGGTGTTGTACAGTTGCATGCTATAAACGTTTAAGTGAGAAATATGTTGAACTCTAAATGGAAGAATTCGGGTGTAAATGTAATAAATTTGGATATCAATTTCGGTTTTCTCAAGAAAAACAAAAATATATTAACATTTTTTGGAACAATTAAAAAAAGCTGTATTTTTACGAAAAATAATCTTATTATGAGTGCAGATAAAGAAGCCAAATTAAAAGCCTTACAATTAACGTTAGACAAACTTGACAAAACCTACGGAAAAGGAACCGTAATGAAATTAGGCGATAGCGCCGTTGAAGAAGTGGATTCAATTCCTTCGGGTTCATTAGGAATAGACTTAGCTTTAGGAGTAAATGGATACCCAAGAGGTAGAGTCATTGAAATTTATGGCCCAGAATCGTCAGGAAAAACTACGTTAACATTACACGCCATTGCTGAAGCTCAAAAAGCAGGGGGAATTGCAGCATTTATCGATGCAGAACATGCTTTCGATCGTTTTTATGCCGAAAAATTAGGTGTTGATATTGATAATTTAATCATTTCGCAACCAGATAACGGAGAACAAGCGCTTGAAATTGCAGAAAGTTTAATTCGCTCAGGTGCAGTAGACATTGTCGTGATTGACTCTGTTGCCGCCTTGACTCCAAAAAGCGAAATTGAAGGTGATATGGGAGATAGCAAAATGGGATTACACGCCCGATTGATGTCTCAAGCGTTACGAAAATTAACAGGAACCATTCACAAAACCAATTGTACCGTGTTTTTTATCAATCAGTTGCGTGATAAAATTGGCGTAATGTTTGGAAGTCCTGAAACTACAACCGGAGGAAATGCCTTGAAATTTTATGCGTCGGTTCGAATTGACATTAGAAGATCTACTCAAATTAAAGATGGTGATAATGTTTTAGGAAATAGAACCAAAGTTAAAATTGTAA
>NZ_JBIIWV010000239.1:0-2548 GCF_044338735.1 Flavobacterium sp.
TCACCAAAAAGTTATATTAAGAGAAGAAACTCCAATTAATTTCTTTTCATGCAACCTTTTTTACTTCGTTCTCGTCTATATAAATAGAAGTAATAATTCAATAAAAGCGCAACTGTAAAATTAAATTCAGTTATTTGATTTTACAGTTGACATTAAACTTGAATATGAAGGTAATTCCCTTACACCAAGAAGATAAAAAGCTTATTACATTGGCTGTTGATCATAATCGACAAGCTCAGCAGCGGATTTATGCCAAATTTTCTTCAAAGATGTTAAGTGTGTGCAGGCAATACATTAATGACCTTCATCATGCCGAGGATGTTATGATTACTGGATTTATGAAGGTTTTTACTCATTTAAATAAGTTTGAGCATAAAGGCAGTTTTGAGGGATGGATTCGACGCATTATGATTTATGAATGTATCGATTATCTTCGGGTGAAAAAAAACAATTTCAATCACCAAGATATAGAAGATGTAAGAATAAGCGAAAATGAATCGGTATATGAAATGGAAGATTTTTCAGTAGACGACATTCAAAACATGATTGACAATTTACCCAACGGTTATAAAATGGTGTTTAATTTATATGCTATTGAAGGCTATAAACATCAAGAAATAGCAGAAATGCTTAACATAAGTGAAGGCACATCAAAATCGCAATTATCTCATGCAAGAAAGTTATTACAACAACAAATTATAGTTTTAAAAAACAAGCTCAATGGCACAACATCAAATAGATAATCAAATCAAATCAAAGTTGAATACTCGAGAAATTCAACCCTCTGCACAAGCGTGGGATCGATTAGATGCGATGCTAACGGTTTCTGAAAATAAAAAATCAAAAAAAAGCTATGGGTGGTTTTTTGTAGCTGCTTCTTTAGTACTTTTTTTCGGATTGGGATTTTTTATCTTCAATCAAAATGAAGAGGCAAAAATTAATCTTTCAACACCTGTTCTAACCTCAGTTGATGAAGATATTGATTCAATTAAATCCAATAAAACAGGTATAATTCCGACAGAAAAAACAACACCGATTTTAGTTCAAAATGAAGTGAATTATTTAAAAGCATTAAGTAATAATAAATCAGAAGGAAGCAAGGAATTGGTAAAAGGAGAAAATGTAGCAGATGAAAAAATTGCTCCCAACTCCCAACTCCCAATTCCCAACATCCAACTCCCAACACCCGAAAAATTGTTAGTTGAAGTTTCAGTCAATCAAAAAGAAATTCCTTTAATTAAAAAAAACAAGACTAATTCTAAAATTAAAATAGATGCGGCTAGTTTATTGTCAACTGTTGAAAAAGAGTTAGACGAAAATTACAAAGAAACAACTTTAGATAAATTAAGCCGAAAATTTCAAGATGCCAAATCAGCATTAGCCAACAGAAATTACGAATAAATCAAAAATCATCATATAAATCAACAATCAAAAATCGAACAGTTATGCAAAAAATTATTTTATACACCATTGTTATTGTGTTTAGTTTACTCAGTAAAGTCAATGCTCAAGAAGATAGAAAAGAGAAAATTGAGCAAAGAAAAGAGAAAATAAAAGAAAGAAAAGAGGCGATCAAAAACAAGTCTTTGACCTTTGAAAAAAAAGTTGAGCAGATTTCAACAGCTATGGAGTTTACTTTAGCTAGAGAGAAAAATGAGTTAAAGATGAAGATCGATTCATTAGATAATTTATTTTCGCAAAATAAGATTACATCAGATGAATTGAAAAACTTAAAGTTAGTAGAAGCAGAAATTTCGGCAGGTAAAATGGAAAAAAATATGGAATTTCAAAAAATTAAGTTGGATAGTTTAATTCAAAATAAAGTAGAAACAGATAGCAAAGAAATAACCTTCAAGATAGACACAATAAATGGCAAGAAAGTCTATTCTTATTTCAAAAATAATACTACTACCTATTATGATTTTCCTGGAATGAAAATTTATAAATCAGATAATGATAAAGATGAAAAAAAATCCAGAAGAACTACATCACAATTTGTTTTTGCTTTTGGTTTAAATAATCTTATTACTAAGGGAGAAAATTTAGAAGATTCTGATTACAGAGTTTGGGGTTCGCATTTTTATGAATGGGGCGTTACTTATAATTCAAGGATTTTAAAAAACAATAATTTGCTTCATGCAAAATATGGGTTAACCTTGATGTATAATAATCTTCGTCCAACAGATAATCGCTATTTTGTAAAAAATGGGAATCAAACTGATTTAGTTACCTCAAGTGTCAATTTAGACGAATCACGTTTTAGAAATGTCTATTTAACAGCACCATTCCATTTAGAATTTGATTTCACACCAAAGAAAATGTCAAAAGACGGCACCAAAACATATTTCAGAACTCATGAATCAGTTCGTTTAGGAATTGGAGGTTATGCAGGTGTTCGCATTAAGTCAAAGCAAATTTTAAAATATGAAGCAGACGACATCAAAGTAAAAGAAAAACAAAAAGGCGATTTCAATGTTTCAGATTTTAATTATGGTTTAAGTGCTTATGTAGGTTATAAGGCTACAAGTCTATATGTTAAATATGACTT
>NZ_JBIIWV010000006.1:0-29377 GCF_044338735.1 Flavobacterium sp.
TAATCACCATGTAAATATTGGCGTTGCTGTTGCAGTTGAAGACGGATTAATGGTTCCGGTATTGAAATTTACAGATGAAATGAGTTTAACGCAAATAGGAGCAACTGTAAAAGACCTAGCAGGAAAATCAAAATCTAGAAAAATTCAGCCTGCTGAAATGGAAGGAAGTACTTTTACCATTTCAAATTTAGGAATGTTCGGAATTCAATCATTCACTTCAATCATTAACCAACCCAATTCTGCCATTTTATCGGTTGGAGCGATTATAGAAAAACCAGTGGTTAAAAAAGGTCAAATTGTGGTAGGAAATACGATGACCGTTACTTTAGCTTGTGATCATAGAACGGTAGATGGTGCAACAGGAGCTCAGTTCTTACAAACATTTAAAGCGTTCATGGAAAACCCTTTTGCAATGTTTGTTTAAATGATTATTTAATATTTTAAGATCCCGAAATTTCTTCGGGATTTTTTTATTTCTTATTTTTACTAAAAAAAATAGCAACTATTTTGAAAAACATCATCATCACAGGAACATCTCGCGGTATTGGATATGAATTGGCCTTACAATTTGCAAATGCTGGACATCAGGTTTTAGCCCTTTCGCGAAAAACACCTCAAGCTTTAATTGAACACGAAAACATAACGTGCTTATCAATTGATATTTCTAATCCAGAAGAATTGCTTCAAGTAGAACAATTTATCAACCAAACTTGGCAGAAAGTAGCGATTTTAATTCACAATGCAGGAAGTTTATTGCACAAACCTTTCGGTCAAATTTCTGCAGAAGAATTTCAAAACATATACAAAGTCAATGTTTTTGCGGTTGCCGAGTTAACTAAAATTTGTATTCCCTTCTTGGAAAAAGGAAGTCACGTGGTAACAATTAGTTCTATGGGAGGCATTCAAGGCAGTATGAAATTTGCAGGATTAGCCGCTTATTCATCAAGTAAAGGAGCTGTAATTACACTTTCTGAATTATTAGCCGAAGAATACAAGGAACAAGGTATTGCCTTCAACGTTTTAGCACTTGGAGCAGTAAATACCGAAATGTTACAAGAAGCATTCCCAGGATATGTTGCACCAATTTCAGCTAAAGAAATGGCCGATTATATTTTCAATTTTGCCTTAACGGGAAACAAATATTACAATGGAAAAGTATTACAGGTTTCATCAACTACACCATAATTTTGTATATTGTAATTTCATTTAAATTTATATAACCATGACAAAAGTAAACGCCATTCAATTATTTGAGAACAAAAAAGTAAGAACCATTTGGGATTCTGAACAAGAAAAATGGATCATTTCTATTATTGATGTAATAGAAGTGTTGACAGAAAGTGATCGTCCACGAAAGTATTGGAGTGATTTAAAATCTAAATTAAAAAAAGAGGGAAGTCAGTTGTCCGAAAAAATAGGACAACTGAAAATGCAATCTTCTGATGGTAAATTTTATAAAACAGATGTTGCAGATACAGAGCAACTTTTTAGATTAATTCAATCCATTCCATCACCAAAAGCAGAACCTTTTAAATTGTGGTTAGCTCAAATTGCATCTGAAAGATTAGATGAAATGCAAGATCCTGAACTCTCAATTGACAGAGCTTTAGAGCAATATTTACAATTAGGATATTCCGAAAACTGGATTAATCAACGATTAAAAAGCATCGAAATTCGTAAAGAATTAACAGACGAATGGAAAAATAAAGGATTAAAAGAAGGGCAACAATTTGCTACTTTAACTGATATTATTTCAAAATCTTGGTCAGGAAAAACCACGAAAGAATATAAAATTCTAAAAGGTTTGAAAAAAGAAAATCTTCGAGATAACATGACCAATACAGAATTGATTTTGAATATGTTAGCCGAAGCTTCAACTAAAGATATTTCTCAAGCTGTAAGCCCTGAATCGTTTGAAGAAAGCAAGAAAGTGGCACAACAAGGAGGAAATGTTGCCAAAGTTGCTTTGAAAGAATTAGAAGCAAAAACCGGTAGAAAAGTGGTAAGTTCGCTTAATGCAAAATCTTTGTTGGATACTAATAAAAAGATTGATAATAATTGAGCGACGTTTTACAAAAATATCTTCCAGAACATTCGGTTGCTCATTGTTTTGAGCTAATCAAAGACAATCATGTGCATTTAAAAATTGTCAAAGAACGCATTACACGTCATGGAGATTATCGAAAGGATGCTCAAGGTTATCACTTGATTACTGTAAATGCAAGCTTGAATAAATACCGATTTTTAATGACGCTAATTCATGAAATTGCCCATTTAGTTGCCTTTGAAAAATATGGTCGTCGCATAAAACCACATGGTGAGGAATGGAAACTTACTTTTCAACGATTAATGGTGCCTTTTATTCGACCTGAAATTTTTCCACACCAACTACTAGCTTTATTAGCAAAGCATTTTAGAAATCCAAAAGCAAGTAGCGATACCGATGCAAAATTAGCTATTGCCTTAAAACAGTTTGATCAAAAAGAAACCGATAAAAATTATATCTTTGAGATTCCTTTTGGAAGTCATTTTAGAATTCATAACGGAAAAATCTTTAAAAAAATAGCTTTGCGTGTTAAACGATATGAATGTCAAGAAATTAGTTCTGGACGATTATATTTGTTTCAACCCAATGCAGAAGTTGAATTGTTGCCGAATTAGTGAATAATTTATTTTGGAAAAAATATCAGAAGAAACTATTTTAAAATCAATTCAACTATTTTACATCGTCTTCCAAATACATTTTCCTAACTCGTTTAAATAATTCAGAGGAGTAAACAAAATCGGTAACTGCTTCGTTATTAGTTTTGAAGATTTCTTTATTGGAACCTTCCCATTCCAACAAACCATTTTTTAGAAAAACAATTTTTTCGCCAATCTCCATTACCGAATTCATATCGTGCGTATTAATTACGGTAGTAATATTATATTCTTTAGTAATTTCTTGGATCAAATTATCAATTACAATAGCCGTTTTTGGGTCTAAACCCGAATTAGGCTCGTCGCAAAACAGATATTTAGGATTATTAACGATAGCTCTTGCAATAGCGACACGTTTTTGCATTCCTCCCGAAATTTCAGATGGACGTTTGTAATGAGCATTAGTTAAATTTACGCGATCAATTACAAAATCTACCCGCTCTTTAATTTCTTTCGGTGTTTTTTTGGTAAACATTTTGAGGGGAAATCCCACATTTTCTTCTACCGTCATGCTGTCAAACAAAGCGCTTCCTTGAAAAACCATTCCAATTTCTGTTCGCAACGCTCTTTTTTCATCATTTGACAATTCCGAATAAATTCTTCCGTCAAATGAAATAGTACCACCATCTGGCGTATGAATTCCTAATAAGGTTTTTAAAAAAACAGTTTTTCCAGAGCCACTTTGCCCAATAATTAAATTGGTCATTCCGGCTTCAAATCGGGCAGAAATCCCTTTTAAAACGGTTTGATCTCCAAATTTTTTTACAATGTTTTTTACTTCAATCATTAGCTTAATAAAAGTTGTGTTAAAATAAAATTCATTAAAATAATCACTACCGAAGTCCATACAAACGATACGGTACTCGCTTGTCCTACTTCTAATGCGCCGCCTTTCATATAATAACCGTGGAAAGAAGGTATTGTTGCGAGGATCAAGGCAAAAGTGAATGTTTTTATAAATGCATATGCGATATGGAACGGAATAAATTCGCTTTGAAGTCCTGTTATAAATTCGGAGCTACTGGTAAAACCTCCATAAACAGCAGCCATCCAGCCACCAAAGACACCTAAAAACATACTTAAGCCAATTAAAAAAGGATATAAAAGTAGAGCGATTATTTTTGGAAAAACTAAATAATTTAAGGAATTTACTCCCATTACTTCTAGGGCATCAATTTGTTCGGTAACACGCATAGTTCCTATGCTTGAAGTTATGAATGAACCCATTTTACCTGCCATAATGATGGAAATAAAAGTAGGAGCAAACTCTAAAATTACTGATTGACGTGTGGCAAAACCTACTAAATATTTTGGAATTAATGGATTGGTTAAATTTAAGGCTGTTTGAATAGAAACTACGCCGCCCACAAAAAAAGATATGAAAGCTACAATACCTAACGAACCTATGATGAGGTCGTCAATTTCTTTCAGGATTAGTTGTTTCATCACCGACCATTTAGTAGGCTTGTTGAAGATTTCTTTCAACATTATGAAATATTTTCCAATTTGCGATAAGTATCGAGCGAGCATCATTTTATTCAGTATTCGGTGTTCAAATTCTAGTATGCAGTAAAAATACTATATTTTTTTGGATAAGTTTAAAACAACTTCTCCTTCATTTTTTTCCAGCGGTAATTTCTAAAAAATTGTGCTTGCTCAGCCGTAACAAATAAAGTTTTTTTTGCGGCTTTTGCTTTCCAAAAGCCCATAAGGTAGTCGATAAATAACAATGGTTTACCTTTTCTCATCGCTAATTTTAAGGATGAAATGGCTGTAATTATGAATCCGTAGCCCAAACTATAAAAGGCTTCTCCTTGCTTATAACGTGCAGCCTTATTATAACTAGCGCCTGTTGGTTTTAAGTGTTTTACCTGTAAACTTTCATCCGTAACTATTTTCCAATCGTAGAATTTACACAATAGTTCGTCTACGGTGTCCCAACCCATAGCTGGTTTTAATCCGCCTATTTCTTGATAAGCATCTTTTCGATAGGCTTTTAATGCGCCGCGAATATGATCTTTATCCGTAAGATTTTCTAAAACCCAGTCGCCATTCTTTTCTACATAACAGAATCCTCCTGCCATTCCTATCGTTGCATCAGATTGAAAGTGTTGGATGATGGTTTCAAAATAATTATTTGGAAAAATCAAATCGGCATCAACTTTAACAATAATATCATATTGGTCGTCAATGTGTTTTTCACCTTCATGAAATGCCTGAATTACTTTACTTCCTGGCAAATGAATCGCCTCAGATTTTTTATCAACTAATGTAATAAATGGATGTTTTTCGGCGAAAGCCAACACAATTTCAGCAGTTTTATCGGTAGAATTATCATTCACCACTACAATTTTTGAGGGTAAAACGGATTGCTCTACTAACGATTGTAAAGTCAAAGCCATAAATGCTTCTTCGTTGTAGGCTGGAATGATAATGTAATAAGCCCCCCAGCCCCCGAAGGAGGAGTTGGAAGTATTTTGTGTTGATTTTATTTTGCTCATTATAAAACTTGTTTTGCGTTTTATATTCCCCCTTTGGGGGTTAGGGGGCATCTTTCTGCGTAAACTAAATAATATCTCGGGGTAAACCATCTTAAAAAAGGTCGAAATCCAATTTTCTTAACTGGATGCGTAAATTTGACACTATCAATAATTTGGAACCCAGTTTTTTCTAATAACCAATCCAATTGCCAATCTTCAAATTCGTGATAATGTCTGTCCCACATATCAGTTTTACTTCTGTAAGCCGGAGAAAACCAAAGGCGTAACGGAATCGAAATTAATATTTTATCTGCTTTTACATTTTGTAAAACAGTGAACGGATTTAATAAATGTTCGAAAATTTCAAAGGCAGTGAAAATTTCATAATTTTCATTTCGAAGTGTTGATTGATCCATATCAATGTCTTCGCCTTTTGTATTGATAACCTGATAACCATTAGCTACCATGATTTTTGAAAATGGATTGGGTACGCCCAAGTCAAAAATTATTTCGTTGGTTTTAATGTGTTTTTTTAGAAAATCTAACGTAAGGTTGAATCGTTTACTTGGATATGTTTTTTCGTACATTGAAATAAAATTGGAATACAAATTTACTTTTTTCTTACAACTTCTAACTTCTAACTTCCAACTTTTTTACATTTGATATACAATCGCGTTGATGTTCATCCCCGATCCTACAGATGCAAAGACAATTACGTCTCCTTTTGCTAATGTTTGATTTTCTAATTCGCCTTTCATCATTAAATCAAATAGTGTAGGAACAGTGGCAACACTAGAATTGCCAAGTTTGTGAATACTCATTGGCATTACACCTTCGGGCGGTGTTTGTTTGTATTGTTTAAAAAAGCGATGAATAATAGCTTCGTCCATTTTTTCATTGGCTTGGTGAATCAATACTTTTTTTACTTTTTCAATTGGAACACCACTTTTTTCAAGACAAGAAGCCATTGCCATAGGTACATTAGTTAAGGCAAATTCATAAATTTTTCGACCATGCATTTTTATGTAACGAACATCTGGGTCGTGGTCTTTATTGAATGAATTTCCAAAGAATAAATAATAGGCTTCATCATAAGTAAAAGTTGCCGTTTCATGCGATAAAATTCCGCCTGATTCTTCAGAAGATTCAATAATTGTTGCACCAGCACCATCAGAATAAATCATCGAATCTCTATCATGAAGATCAACTACTCTTGATAACGTTTCGGCGCCAATTACTAAACATCTTTTTGCCATACCCGCTTTTATAAATGCATAGGCCTGAATGACGCCTTCTACCCAACCTGGGCAACCAAAAAGAATGTCATAAGCCACGCATTTTGGATTTTTAATTTTCAATCCGTGCTTGACGCGTGAGGCTAAACTAGGTAAGATATCGGATTGAATGGCACCTTTTTTAACATCGCCAAAATTATGAGCCAGAATAATGTAGTCAATAGTTTCTCGATCTATTTTTGCATCTAAAATAGCCTTTTCTGCTGCAAGAATTGCAATGTCAGATGTGCATAAATCATCTTTCACATAACGTCTTTCTTTAATCCCAGTGATTTCTAAAAATTTTTCTGCAACGATTTCATTTGAATGTGGAAATGGTGTGCCATCTTCATTCAAGAAGGAATGTTTTGCAAAATCTATATTAGAAACTTTTTCTGTAGGAATATAACTTCCAGAACCGGTTATTTTTATGGTCATAATTTTAAAGTTTGAAACTAATTTATACTAAAATAATGAATTTAAATTCAAAAACGGTTGAACAATTTGCAAATTAAGTAATTATTACGAATTTGTTAAAATATTTGCATTTTATTGTCAATTTCAGAATTATTATTTTTTGTTTAGATGAGGCATTAAAAAAATCCCAAACTCCTATTTGGAATTTGAGATTTAAACTATTGTGATTTATTTTTTACATATATGCTTCTATTGGCGCACATGAACAAACTAAGTTTCTATCGCCATACGCTTCATCTACTCTTCGGACACTTGGCCAGAATTTATTATCAGCAATATATTCTAACGGAAACGCTGCAGCTTCTCTTGTATATGGGAAAACCCATTCGTCTGAAGTAACCATAGCTAACGTGTGCGGTGCATTTTTTAAAATATTTTGAGCATCTTCTTTTGTAGAAGCATTTATTTCTTTACGAATAGCAATCATGGCATCACAAAAACGATCTAATTCGGCTAAATCCTCAGATTCTGTTGGTTCAATCATTAATGTTCCTGCAACTGGGAATGAAACTGTAGGGGCGTGGAAACCATAATCCATTAAACGTTTAGCAATATCAGTAACTTTTATTCCATTATCTTCAAATGCACGACAATCTAAAATCATTTCATGAGCCGCTCTTCCCATTTCTCCAGAATATAAAATTGGATAATGCGCTTCTAAACGAGCTTTCATGTAATTGGCATTCAAAATGGCGTGTTTTGTAGCATTTGTTAATCCTTCTGCACCTAACATGCATATGTATCCATACGAAATTAAGCATACTAAAGCCGAACCGTAAGGAGCTGCTGAAATTGCAGTAATAGCTTGGTCGCCACCCACTTTAACAATTGGGTTAGATGGTAAAAAAGGCACTAATTTATCGTTAACACAGATTGGTCCAACACCAGGTCCGCCACCACCATGAGGGATAGCAAACGTTTTGTGTAAGTTTAAGTGACAAACATCGGCGCCAATAGTAGCTGGATTAGTTAATCCAACTTGCGCATTCATATTTGCACCATCCATATAAACCAATCCGCCATTTTCATGAATTAGGTTTGTAATTTCAATAATTGAACTTTCAAAAACACCATGAGTAGAAGGATAGGTTACCATTAAAGCAGCCAAATTAGCCGAATGTAAAATAGCTTTTTCTCTTAAATCTTCTACATCAATATTTCCTTCTGGAGTAGTTTTTGTAACAATAATTTCCATTCCAGCCATGGCTGCTGAAGCAGGATTTGTTCCGTGTGCCGATGATGGAATTAAACAAACCGTTCTATGCTTGTCACCACGAGATAAATGATATGCGCGAATGGTCATTAAACCTGCATATTCACCTTGCGCACCAGAATTAGGTTGTAAAGTTGTCCCTGTAAAACCAGTAACTTCATTTAATTGTTGTTCCAGTTTTTTAAGCATGGTTAAATAACCTTCCACTTGGCCTAATGGCGCAAATGGATGAATGTTGTTCCAATTTGCCATTGATAATGGAAGCATTTCGGCAGCTGCGTTTAATTTCATCGTACAAGAACCTAATGAAATCATAGAGTGATTTAATGCTAAATCTTTACGTTCTAATTTTTTAATATAACGCATCAACTGACTTTCCGAATGATTGTTATTAAAAACATCATGTTGTAAGAAAGTTGATTTTCTAATTAAATTTTCTGATATTACAGACGTTTCTACTAATTCAATAATAGGTTCAAATGTTTTTTCTTTCGCCTCAGCGAAAATAGCAACAATCTGATTAATATCTGAAATTGAAGTAGTTTCATTGAATGAAATAGAAATCGTATCGGCATCAATATAATAGAAATTTACTTCATTTCTTTCTGCAATAGCTTTCACTTTTGCAGCATCCGCTTTTACATTTATGGTATCAAAATAGGAAGTATTCGTTTGATAAACACCAATTTTGTTTAAAGCTTCTACAGCCGTATTTGCTGAATTATGTACTTTATTGGCAATGTAATTTAACCCTTTTGGTCCGTGATAAACCGCATACATTCCAGCCATAACTGCTAATAAAACTTGTGCGGTACAGATATTTGAAGTTGCTTTTTCACGTTTAATATGTTGTTCACGTGTTCCTAACGCCATACGTAAGGCACGATTTCCGTTTACGTCAATTGAAACACCAATAATTCTTCCTGGCATCGAGCGTTTGTATTCGTCTTTTGTAGCGAAAAAAGCAGCATGAGGACCACCATAACCCATTGGAATTCCAAAACGTTGTGAAGTACCAACTACAACAGCAGCTCCCATTTCACCTGGAGATTTTAATTTCACTAAAGATAAAATATCAGCAGCAACAGCAACTTTAATTTCATTTTCTGATGCTTTTGCAATGAATGAAGTATAGTCGTTTAATTTACCAAACTTTCCAGGATATTGAAGGATGGCTCCAAAAAAGTCAGTTGAAAAATCAAATGTTTCATGATTTCCAACTACTAATTCAATGTCAAGTGGCGTAGAACGCGTTTGTAAAACAGATAAAGTTTGTGGTAAAATTTCTTCTGAAACAAAGAATTTAGAAACATTATTTTTCTTTTGATCTCTTGTTCTAACATCAAACAATAATGTCATTGCTTCAGCTGCAGCTGTAGATTCATCTAATAAAGAAGCATTTGCAATTTCCATTCCAGTTAATTCAATAACGGTAGTTTGGTAATTTAAAATAGCTTCTAAACGACCTTGCGCAATTTCCGCTTGATAAGGCGTATACGCTGTGTACCAACCTGGGTTTTCAAAAACGTTTCTTTGAATTACCGCAGGAACAATAGCTGGGTTGTAACCTAATCCAATATATGATTTGAAAACTTTGTTCTTTTTACCCAATTCTTGTATATGATTTAAATATTCATATTCTGACATAGGTTTTTCCAGATTTAGTTCGTTTTTTAAACGAATATCTGTAGGAATAGTTTCGTAAATTAACTGATCTACTGAATCTACTCCGATAGTTTTTAACATATGGTTTAGGTCGTTTTCACCTGTTCCAATGTGTCTTAAAGCAAAAGTATCTGTTTTCATTTATATATAAAAATAGGTTGTGTTTAAATCTGATACAAAAGTAATTATTAATCTGTTAAAAATTATTGCTTTTTTTATGATTTTTTTCGATTTTTATCAACTAATATAGCTTCTTATTAACACTTTGATTATTTTTGTTGAATGGTGTTTTTTAAGAAAATTGTTGACTTATATATCGATAGTAGCTTGCATGTTGCTCTCGCAGCTTATGCTTTGATTCGGCTTACTTTTTTAGGGTTAAACAGTTCTTATGATTATGATGTTGCTTATTTCGGTTTTTTTGGCACCATTGCGGCTTATAATGTAATTAAATATTTTAGTGTTTACAGATTAAAAAAACATCAAATTTCAAAGAAATTTCAATTTATATTTTTGCTAAGTTTGAGTGCCTTTGCAGCGGCACTTTATTATTATTTTCAATTTGAAATAGAAGCGCAAGTTGTTGCTATATCGTCATTATTTATAACCGTACTTTATGGATTTTCTTTTTTTGGATGGTTGAATTCTGGTCGAAATTGGATCGGATTTAAGGTGTTTTTAGTGGCTTTGAGCTGGACACTAGTTACTTTTTTACTTCCGGTGGTAGCATTAGAGATGACTATTACTGAAATAGTAGTGCTGCAAGCTATGCAGCGGTTTGTATTGATTTATGCTTTTATGTGCATTTTTGAAATCATTGATTTGCAATTTGATACAGTTGCATTACAGACATTGCCACAACGATTGGGTGTAGCAAAGACTAAAAAATTGGGTTATTTTTTATTGTTGGTGTTTATAGGAATTGATGTTGTAATTCAAAATGAAATACTACTAATCAATTTATTTTTTATCCTGGTTATTGCCGGTTTTTTATATTTTTCGAACGAAAAAAGATCCAAATATTACACTAGTTTTTGGGTTGAAAGTATTCCAATATTTTGGTGGTTAGCCCAAAAGTTGCTTACTTATTTCTAATCTTTTTTTCCCATTTCCAAGCACTCGCTAAAGCTTCTTCTAAAGACGATTGCGTTTTCCAACCAAGAATGGAATTTGCTTTGTCTGTATTAGCATAAGCTTCAGTAATGTCGCCTTCTCGTCTTCCTACAATTTTATAATTTAGTTTTTGTCCTGAAACTTTTTCAAAAGATTGAATGACTTCTAAAACAGAACTTCCTTTTCCAGTTCCTAAATTAAAAGTTTCTACTGAATCCGTATTTTTTTTGTTCAATAAACGCTGCATGGCGATAACATGTGCTTTTGCTAAATCTACCACATGAATGTAATCTCTAACCGCTGTTCCATCAGATGTAGGATAATCATTTCCGTAAACGGATAGCTCTTGTCTTAATCCCATAGCAGTCTGTGTAATAAATGGAACTAAATTCTGAGGCACACCTAAAGGTAATTCGCCAATCTCAGCTGATTCATGTGCGCCAATTGGGTTAAAATAACGCAATAAAATAGCATTTAATGCACTTACTTTAGAAGTATCAGTAATAATTTCTTCACCAATTTGCTTTGTATTTCCGTAAGGTGACATCGCGGTTTGAATTGGTGCGTTTTCTGTAATCGGCATTTTTTCGGCTTGACCGTAAACGGTACAAGAAGAACTAAAAATAAAATTTGCAGCCGGTAATTTAGTAAGTTCTTGCAGCACATAAATTAAAGCACTTATATTATTTTCGTAATATAATAACGGATTTTCAACACTTTCACCTACGGCTTTACTTGCTGCAAAATGTATTACTCCAGAAATATCAGTATGTGTTGCAAAGAAATTTTGAACTGCCGCTTTTTCTCGTAAATCGATATTTTCAAAAATTGGTTTTTTACCGGTAATTCGTTCGATACCATTTAAAACCTCCGTAGAAGAATTTGATAAATTATCAACTACAATTACTTCATAACCTTCATTCTGCAATTCTACAACGGTATGTGAACCAATAAAACCTAAACCTCCAGTAACTAAAATTAGCCCCCTAGCCCCCGAAGGGGGAACTCCTAAACTACTCATATTTTTTATTTTTAAAGTTGCCGCTTATTCCCCCTTTGGGGGTTAGGGGGCTTATACATATTCTAAAACTGCGTCTGTAATAAATTTAATTTGTTCATCGTCTAATTCCGTGTGCATGGGTAAGGCAATAACTTCTTTACATAACTGATTGGTTACTGGAAAATCTTCTTCTTTATAACGAACATCAGCATAGGCTTTCTGACTATGTAATGGAATTGGATAATAAATAGCACAAGGAATTCCTTTTTCTTGCAAATGCGCTAACAATCCATCTCGTTTTCCATTGGTAATACGAATTACATATTGATGAAATACGTGACAATCGCAAGTATCGCAAATAGTTGGTGCTACGATATTTTTATTTACACCTAATGCAAGTGAATACTTCCTTGCGGCATCTTGACGGGCACTATTATAAGTGTCTAAATGCGGTAATTTTGCTTTTAAAACACCTGCTTGAATACTATCTAAACGTGAATTTACACCTACCACATCGTGATGATATCTTTCATACATTCCGTGATTTACAATTCCTCTAATAATGTGTGCTAAATTGTCATCGTTAGTATAAATAGCACCACCATCACCATAGCATCCTAAATTTTTAGATGGAAAAAATGATGTTGCGGCTACATGTCCAATGGTTCCCACTTTCTTTTTAGAGCCGTCGTTTGAAGTATAATCTGCTCCAATTGCTTGAGCATTATCTTCAATTACATATAAATTATGTGCGTTGGCAATTTCCATAATAGCATCCATATTCGCAGCACGACCAAATAAATGTACAGGGACAATGGCTTTTGTTTTTGGAGTAATCGCTTTACGAATACCTTCTAATGAAATATTCATATTATTCATATCTACATCCACCAAAACTGGAGTTAATTGCAATAAAGCGATAACTTCAACGGTTGCCGCGAATGTAAAATCAGCTGTAATAACTTCATCACCAGGTTGTAAACCCAATCCCATCATCGCAATTTGCAAGGCATCCGTTCCGTTCGCGCAAGGAATTACGTGTTTTGCGCCTAAATATTTTTCTAAATCAGCCTGAAATTGATGTACTAAAGGACCATTTATATATGTATTTGTATCTAAAACCTCTTGAATAGACGCATTTACTTCGTCTTTTATTTTATCGTATTGACTTTTTAAGTCAACCATTTGTAATTTTTTCATCTTCCAAATCTAATTAAGTCAAGCAAAAGTAAGAAATTCTGCTTACATTTTTTGTGTTACATAAAAGAAACGTAATTTAGCGACATAAATTAGTACTATGTCATTTATTTATAACTTTATACTCCTTTTTGCTTCGCAGCTTTTAAAGATTTTGGCATTTTTTAGTCCAAAATTAAACTTGTTTGTAGAAGGAAGAAAATCAGTTTTTGTTACTTTGAAAAATGAAATTCAGGCAATTGATAAAACGATTTGGTTTCACGCAGCTTCTTTAGGAGAATATGAACAAGGCTTGCCCGTTATTGAAAAAGTCAAACAAAAGTATCCAAATCATAAAATAATAATTACTTTTTTTTCGCCTTCGGGATATGAAGTTAGAAAAAATAATACCGTTGCAGATGTTACGGTATATTTGCCTTTGGACACGATTTCTAATGCAAAACAATTTGTGCAAATCGTACATCCAGAAATGGTGTTTTTTATTAAGTACGAATTTTGGCCTAATTATCTTAATGAACTAAAAAATCAAAATATTAACACCTATTTAATCTCCGGAATTTTTAGAGAAAATCAAGCATTTTTTAAGTGGTATGGAGGATTTTATAGAAAGGCATTATACACTTTTGATTACTTTTTTGTTCAGAATGAAGGTTCAAAGACACTTTTAAAAAGTATAGGTTTTACCAATGTAAAAGTTTCTGGCGATACTCGTTTTGATCGCGTGGTTGCTATTTTAGAACGCGATAATACGTTAGATTTTATTGAGCAGTTTAGAGATTCCTCGACTTCGCTCGGAAAGACAAAAATGGTTGTAATTGGCAGTTCTTGGCCAAAAGATGAAGAACTACTCGTCAATTATATTAATCAGAGTTCGGATGATGTCAAATTTATCATTGCGCCACATAACATAGATAAAAATCAAATTTTAAATCTCAAAACCCTAATTTCTAAAAAAACGATTTTATTTTCTGAAAAAGATAATGATGATGTATCAAATTATGCTGTTTTCATCATTGACACCATCGGAATTTTAACGAAAATTTATTCCTACGCCGATATTGCCTACGTTGGTGGTGGTTTCGGAAATCCAGGAGTACACAATATTTTAGAACCGGCTACGTTTGGAATTCCAGTGGTGATTGGTCCAAATTATTCGCATTTTTCAGAAGCAACGGCTTTAGTAAATTTAGAAGGTTGTCTGACTATTCAAAATCAAACCCAATTGAATGAGGCGTTTGATCTATTGCTTCAAAACGAAGACGAACGATTAGAAAAAGGACATATTTGCAGCACATTTGTCCAAATGAATAAAGGCGCGACACAAACAATTATGGCGCATATTGGTTAGTTTTGTACTATTAAATCAACCCAGCCCTTTTCAACAAAGCTTCCACTTTCGGTTCCTGACCTCTAAATTTTTTATACAATTCCATAGGTAATTCGGTGCCGCCTTTTGAAAGCACGTTGTCTTTGAATTTGGTAGCGACTTCTTTATTGAAAATCCCTTTTTCTTGGAAATACGCAAAAGCATCGGCATCTAAAACTTCAGCCCATTTATAACTGTAATATCCCGAAGAATAACCGCCTTGAAAAATATGTGAAAACGACGTACTCATGCAATTTTCGGCTACATCTGGATATAAACTTGTGCCTTCCATTGCTTGTTTTTCGAATGCTTTTACATCGTCAATAGTTTGTGATTTTCCATGGTAGGTCATGTCTAAAATTCCGAAACTTAATTGACGTAGCGTTGCCATTCCTTCAAGAAAACTCGCACTTTCTTTTATTTTTTCAACATATAGTTGCGGAATAATTGCTCCCGTTTCATAATGTTTGGCAAATAAAGCCAATGCTTCAGGTTCGTAACACCAGTTTTCCATCACTTGACTTGGCAATTCCACAAAATCCCAATAAACCGAAGTTCCTGATAAACTTGGATAGGTTGTGTTGGCTAACATGCCATGCAACGCGTGTCCAAATTCGTGAAACAATGTTGTTACTTCATTAAAAGTCAGTAAAGAAGGTTTTGATTCCGATTTCTCGGAACTGACAATTGGAGGAGTGAAATTACAAACAATTGAAATATGTGGTCGTTCGTTGATACCATCTTTTATATATTGTGGTTTAAATGACGTCATCCAAGCGCCGTTTCGTTTTCCTTTTCTTGGAAAAAAATCGGAATAGAAAATGGCTACTAATTCGTGAGATCCATTACTGCTTGGGGATAATACTTCAAATGTTTGTACCTCTTCATGGTATTTATCAATATCAAAAACTTCTTTAAACGTGATTCCAAATAGTTTTTCAGCGATGGTGAAAGCTCCATTTAACACATTTTCCAATTTGAAATAGGGTTTCAATACTTCGTCATCCAAACTGAATAATTTTTGTTTCAATTTTTCAGAATAGTAGGCGCCATCCCATTTTTCTAATTGATCAATTCCGTCTAATTCTTTTGCGAATGCAGTTAATTGAGCAAATTCTTTTTCAGCAGCAGGTTTTGCTTTTCCCAATAAATCATTCAAAAACGATTGTACGTTGTTTGGATTTTGCGCCATTCGTTCTTCTAAAACAAAATCAGAATGCGATGCATAGCCCAATAATTGAGCACGTTGATGACGCAATGCAACAATTCGTTTTACGTTTTCTTGATTATCAAATTCGTTATTTTGAAAGCCTTTTTTTCCGGCAGCGATGGCGATTTCTTTTCGTAATTCTCGATTGTCTACATAAGTCACAAAAGGAAGATAACTTGGAAAATCTAAGGTAAAAACCCAGCCATCTAGTCCTTTTGATTTTGCCAAACTTGAAGCCATTTCTTTGGCTCCTGTAGGCAAACCTTTCAAATCTATTTCATTAGTAATATGTAATTGATAATTATTAGTTTCAGCTAACACATTTTCACCATAAGTTAATTTTAGTTTGGCCAATTCTGTATCAATTTCACGAAGTTTTAATTTATCTGCGTCATAAAGTAAGGCGCCATTTCTAGAAAATCCTTTGAATTTTTTATCGAGTAACGTCGCTTGTTCAGTGGTTAAATCTAAGGACTCTTTTTGATCGTAAACCGCTTTGATGCGTTTGAATAAAACTTCATTTAGCGCAATATCATTACTAAATTCAGTTAATAACGGTGAAACTTCTTGTGCAATTTTTTGCATTTCGTCACAGGTTTCCGCCGAATTCAAATTGAAGAAAATTGATGACAAGCGATCTAATGCTGCTCCTGCAAAATCTAACGCTTCAATTGTATTTGTAAAAGTTGGAACATCAGGATTTTGAGTAATAGCATTAATTTCATTTCGTGCAATTTCAATAGTTTTCTCAAAAGCAGGCTGATAATCGGGTAATGAAATTTTACTAAAAGGCGCAGTTTTGTATTTTGAAGAAAAAGGTGCAAAAAAAAGTGTCATAAAATTTGTTTTGTCCGATAAAGTGTTTATATTTGTCGATGAAATGTCGATAAATTCCCTTTTTCCCCAAATTAAGAGATATTGAATTTTATAGAGTAGTTTGAATTATGTAAATAGAAATCCCAAATTAACGTTTGGGATTTTTTATTTTAAGTTTTCAGATGCTTTTAAAACAGTTAGTTTCAATCCTTCTTTGTAGGCTATAATTTTGTCCAAAACGCATTTGTCTTGACTTCCAATGATTTGTGCAGCTAAAATTCCAGCGTTTTTAGCTCCGTTTAGTGCAACAGTTGCTACAGGAACGCCTCCAGGCATTTGAAGTATTGATAAAACAGAATCCCAGCCATCAATAGAATTGCTCGATTTTACAGGAACACCAATAACAGGAAGTGGCGACATTGAAGCTACCATTCCAGGTAAATGTGCTGCACCTCCAGCTCCAGCAATAATTACTGAAATGCCTCTTTCATGTGCGTTTTTACTAAAATCGAATAATTTTTCAGGAGTTCTATGTGCTGAAACAATATCTACTTCAGTTTCAATATCAAATCCTTTTAAGATGTCAATGGCTTCTTGCATAACGGGCATATCCGAAATGCTTCCCATGATAATAGCTACTTTACTCATAAATCAGCCCCCTAATCCCGATTTCGGGAAATTCCTACTAGGGGTGAGTAGGGTTTAAATTGATTATTTTTTTGAGTTTTTAAACTCCCCCTTCGGGGGTTGGGGGGCTTATTACTCTTATACTATTCTTCACTTCTTCTGCAATTTTTCTGGCTGCTGCCATGTCCTCATTTACAATCGTAACGTGTCCCATTTTTCGGAAAGGTCTTGTTTCTCTTTTTCCATATATATGAGGCGTTACACCATCGATTGCCATGATTTTTTCTATGTTTTCGTATACTACTTGTCCAGAATAACCTTCTGAACCCACCAAATTTACCATAATTCCGGCAACTTTACTATCGGTATTACCCAAAGGTAAGTTTAAAATCGCACGTAAATGGTTTTCAAATTGGGAAGTATAACTCGCTTCAATCGAATAATGGCCTGAATTGTGTGGTCTTGGCGCGACTTCGTTTACTAAAATTTTATCGTCTTCGGTTTGGAACATTTCTACCGCTAATAATCCTACATGGTTGAATGCTTCAGAAACTTGTAAGGCAATTTCGGTGGCTTTTTGTGCTACTGTTGCATCAATACGGGCTGGACAAATTACATATTCTACTTGATTAGCATCGGGATGAAATTCCATCTCAACTACTGGATAGGTTTTTACTTCACCGGAAACCGAACGCGCTACAATTACCGCTAACTCATTTTTAAACGGAACCATTTCTTCGGCAATACATTCTACATCAGGTAAATTTTCCAAATCTAATGCCGAACGACAAATTTTTACGCCATTTCCATCATAACCAAATTGTGCACATTTCCATACAAACGGAAATTCTAATTCGTCTTTTGCAATCGTAGTTTTCAAATTGTTCAAATCAACAAAACGTTGGTGAGGCGAAGTAGGAATATCGTTTGAAACGTAATAATCTTTTTGTTTTCCTTTGTTTTGAATCAAACGTAAGGTTTTTGGCGAAGGGTAAATAGGTAATCCTTCTTTTTCTAATTGATCTAAAGCGTCTAAATTCACATTTTCAATTTCGATGGTAAGCAAATCGACCATTTTGCCAAATTGGTAAACCGTGTCAAAATCCATCAAGCTACCTTTAATAAACTTGTTACAACTTAATCGAGCTGGAGCTTCTTCACTTGGTTCTAAAACTAAAGTTTGAATATCAAATTTTCGGGTTTCGCTCAACAGCATTTTGCCTAATTGACCACCACCTAGAATTCCTAATTTAAAATCAGAAGAAAAATAGTTCATTGTGTTGTTGTTAGTGACGCAAATATAAGAGTAAGAATTTAGAATTCAGAATTTAGCATTCAGAAAATATCATTTATTGAGTTTTTTCAACAGATTTCGAGTCGCTGCTTGATACGCTGCCGAATGATTTGCATAATCTTGTTCGATGATATTTTTTAATTCATCATGCACCCAATTGTATTTTTTTCCTAAAACAAAAAGTGCTTTCATCGAATACACTTTAGCAGCTACTTTTTCGTTTTGAATTAATCGATCAAGTAAGGCTTCTATTAAAAGATGTTCTTGTTCTTGAGTTAACGAAATGCCGTTTTTTCTATGGTTGCTTTTGGATAAGAAAAAGCAAATTTTCGTTGCAGGCCGTATCGCCGAATCATCTTTCAATTTTGGTAACACTTCGCAAAACAAATCGAGGTAAGGAACAAAAAGCTTTAACTTTTTTTGACAAACTAATTCTAAACTCCAAAATGCTTTTACATGATTTTTATGCGCAGTATCCAAAGCAATTTCAACAAACTCGGTTAGAATTCCTAAATTCCTAATTATGTAATTACTGAGTTGCTCCCGACTTTTTCTGTGTGCCGTGCTTTGGTCAATTTTCGATACTAACTCGGTTTTCATTTTGTAAATATATCAAATTTGCAAAAAAAGTCAAAGGAGTTGGTTCAAAATCCTTTGCACTTCATTAAATTTGTTCACTATTTTAAAAACAACTAAAGTGATACAATTACACGATAAAAAATTTGAGATTTTCATTGCTGAAGAAGAAATTAATTTTGCGCTAGAAGCCATGGCGAAGCAAATTGAGGCTGATTTTTTTGACGATGTTCCGGTATTTATTGGTGTTTTAAACGGTTCATTCATGGTGGTTTCCGATTTACTAAAAAAATACAACCAACCTTGTGAAGTTTCTTTTGTAAAAATGGCTTCTTATGAAGGAACACAAACAACTAATGAGGTAAAACAATTAATTGGAATCAATCAAAACTTAGAAGGTCGTTCTGTAATTATCGTCGAAGATATTGTAGATACCGGAAATACTATTGAAGAATTAAAAGCAATATTTAAATCACATAACGTAAAACATTTTAAAATTGCAACGTTATTTTTAAAACCAGAAGCCTATAAAAAGGACATTAAATTAGATTATGTCGGAATACGTATTCCAAACAAATTCATTGTTGGCTATGGTTTAGATTACGATGGTTTAGGAAGAAACTTAAAAGACGTATATCAATTATCTGAATAAAGAAAACAGAACACAGATTAAAATTTATAAACACAACGTAACAATGATTAACATAGTATTATTTGGGAAACCAGGAGCAGGAAAAGGGACACAAGCCGAATTTTTAAAAGACAAATACAATCTAGTACATTTATCTACTGGTGATATTTTTAGATTCAATATTAAAAATGATACAGAACTAGGAAGATTAGCCAAAACATTTATGGATAAAGGAGATTTAGTGCCCGATGCTGTAACCATTCAAATGTTGCAAAGCGAAGTAGATACGAATCCGCAAGCTGCAGGTTTTTTATTTGATGGTTTTCCTAGAACTATTGCACAAGCTGAAGCTTTAGATGCTTTTTTAGCAACAAAACAAGAAGAAATTACGGCTACCGTTGCTTTAGAAGCCGATGACAATATTCTAGTGGCGCGTTTGTTAGAAAGAGGTAAAACTTCAGGAAGACCAGACGATCAAGACGAAGAAAAAATCCGAAATCGTTATGACGAATACAATCAAAAAACGGCTCCATTGATGGATTATTATAAAGGTCAAGATAAGTTTTATGCAGTTAATGGAATTGGATCAATAGCAGAAGTTACTGAAAGATTAAGTTTGGTATTGGATCAATTATAATCTGAAAATTAAGCAACTAAGATAAATTTCGAGCATTCATTTTTTTTTTAGATATTTGCAAAGAGAAAAGGAGCAAATTCCAATATTCAGGATAGGCTCTTTTTTTATAACTTTAAACTATGGAAATTTTAATTATTCTTTTCTTGATTTTATTAAATGGTATCTTCTCAATGTCTGAAATTGCGTTGATTTCTGCCCGAAAAAATCGATTAGAAATGGCTGCAAAAAAAGGCAATAAAAATGCAAAAGCAGCATTAGATTTAGCCAATTCCCCAAATAAATTTTTATCTACCGTTCAAATTGGAATAACCTTAATTGGAATCTTAACCGGTATTTATTCAGGAGATAAAATTACTACCGATGTTCAAAATTTTGTAGCATCATTCGAAGTTTTAAGTCCGTATGCAAATTCAATTGCTGTGGGAATTGTAGTAGTAACATTAACTTTTTTCTCATTGGTTTTAGGTGAATTGTTGCCAAAACGAATCGGTTTAAATTTCCCAGAAACTATTGCAAAAGGAGTTGCTTACCCTATGAAATTTGTTTCAATAATAACAATGCCTTTTATTTGGTTATTAACAACTTCAACCGATTTTTTGCTTAAAATATTTCAAATCAAACCTACTGCAGATGGAAAAGTAACCGAAGAGGAAATCAAAGCCATCATAAAAGAAGGAACAGAAGTAGGGGAAGTTCAAGAAATTGAGCAAGATATTGTGGAACGTGTTTTTCATATTGGCGATAGGAAGGTAAATTCTTTAATGACGCACCGTAGTGATATTGTTTATTTATCACTTGAAGATTCCAAAGAAGAAATTAAGGCAAAGGTTATTGATGAATTGCATTCGGTTTATCCGGTGTGTGAAGATAATTTAGATAATGTTATCGGATTGGTTTTGCTGAAAGACCTATTTGTGAGTTTTGAATCGGGATATTTTGATTTAAAAACAATTACCAAAGAACCGGTTTATTTAATAGAACAAACTTCGGCTTATAAGGCCTTAGAAAATTTCAAAACTTCAAAACTACACTATGCATTTGTGGTAGATGAACATGCTATTTTTCAAGGCGTTATAACGCTTAACGATATTCTAGAAGCTTTAGTAGGCGATGCCTCTGATTTTGACGAAGATGAATACAAATTAGTCGCAAATGAAGACGGAACTTGGTTAGTTGATGGTCAATATTCTTTGCACGATTTCTTAACTTTTTTCGATTTAGACGAATTAATTAATGATTATGAAGTAACCACAGTAAGCGGTTTTTTTATCACAGAACTTGGAAATATTCCTAATCAAGGCGACAAAATAATTTGGAATAAATTAGAATTAGAAGCGTTAGCTATGGAAGGCGCCAAAATAGATAAAGTACTTATCAAACAATATAAAGAATAAAATAATTAATAAAGTTATTGTTAGAATCATCTAACTTCTAACTTCTAACTTTTAACTTTCAAATGACAGAGGGAAATTTTGTTGACTACGTAAAAATATATGTTTCTTCCGGAAAAGGAGGAAAAGGCTCATCGCATTTGCATCGTGAAAAATTTATTGAAAAAGGTGGACCCGATGGAGGAGATGGAGGTCGTGGCGGACATGTTTACATTAAAGGAAATAAAAATCTTTGGACGTTATTTCACTTAAAATTTGTAAAACACATGCGTGCTGGTCATGGTGGCGACGGTGGAAGCTCTAGAAGTACAGGTCACGATGGAGAAGATAAATTTGTAGAAGTACCTTTAGGAACGGTTGTAAAAGATCAAGAAACAGGCGATGTTTTATTTGAAATAACGGAACACGAAGAGGTTAGAATTTTAGCTGAAGGAGGAAAAGGCGGTTTAGGAAACTGGAATTTTAGAAGTTCAACTAATCAAACTCCCCGTTATGCGCAACCTGGAATGCCAGTTAAAGAAGTAGATGTTACTTTAGAATTAAAAGTATTAGCCGATGTAGGTTTAGTAGGTTTTCCAAATGCTGGAAAATCAACGTTGCTTTCCGTATTAACTTCGGCTAAGCCAAAAATTGCCGATTATCCGTTTACCACTTTAAAGCCTAATTTAGGAATTGTAGCTTACAGAGATTTTCAATCCTTTGTAATGGCAGATATTCCAGGGATTATTGAAGGTGCAGCAGAAGGAAAAGGATTAGGACATTACTTTTTGCGTCATATTGAACGCAACTCAACTTTGTTGTTTTTAGTTCCAGCTGATGCCGAAGATATTAAAAAGGAATTCGAAATTTTGTTAGATGAATTACGTCGTTACAATCCCGAAATGCTGGATAAAGATCGTTTGATTGTGATTTCAAAATGCGATATGTTAGACGATGAGTTACGAGCAGAATTGAAAATACAATTAGATAAAGAATTTAAAGGAACACCTTATTTATTTATATCGTCTGTTGCGCAACAAGGTCTTCAAGAGTTGAAAGACAAATTGTGGCAAATGTTGAATGTGGAAGAAAAATAAATAGTTACAAAACTCAAGAGAAGGCATCTTAAACTTGAAGATGCTTTTTTGTTTTTAATCCAGTTATTCTAATAAAAAGTTAAAATTGATACAATTTAACTTGATTTTTTCATGATAATTTTATCGAAATCGTATTTTTAAGTATATTCGCAACACAAATCAAAAGAACAGAGATACATTATGAAAAAAGTATTATTATTTGTCGTTTCAGCTATTATGCTAATTCCAGCTTCTGTTAAAGCAGATGAAGGAATGTGGTTTTTAATGTTCATCGAACGTTTAAATCACCGCGACATGCAAAAAATGGGCTTACAACTAACAGCCCAAGAAATTTACAGTATTAACAATCACAGTTTAAAAGATGCCATTGTGCAATTTAACGGTGGATGTACGGCTGAAATGATTTCTAAAGATGGATTGGTTTTAACTAATCACCACTGTGGATATGATGCCATTGCAGAATTATCATCAGCAGAAAAAAACTATTTAAAAGACGGATATTGGGCAGCAAACAGAAAAGAAGAATTAAAACCTTCAAGTTTATTTGTACGTTTCTTTGTTCGTATGGACGATTGTTCAAAAAGAATTTTAACAGTAGTAACGCCAGGGATGAGCGAAGCTGAAAGAGAAAAAGCAATCAATCAAGAAATTGCTAAAATTGAAAAAGAAAACAACGAAGGCGGAAAATATACCGTTTCTGTTCGTCCTTTTTTCCAAGGGAACGAATATTATTATTTCGTTTACCAAGATTATAAAGACGTTCGTTTAGTAGGAACTCCACCAGAAAGTTTAGGAAAATTTGGTGGTGATACAGACAACTGGGAATGGCCTCGTCATACAGCAGATTTCTCTATGTTTAGAGTTTACGCTGATGCTAATGGAAATCCAGCAGACTATTCTCCAAACAATGTTCCTTTACAACCAAAACACCATTTGCCAGTTAATTTAGGTGGTGTTAAAGAAAATGACTTCGCTATGATTTTAGGTTATCCAGGTAGAACAAACCGTTGGATGCCAGCAAGTGGAATTGAGCAAAATGTAAAATTTGCTTATCCTGCTTGGGTTGAAGGTTCAAAAACAGGAATGGACAATATGAAAAAATATATGGTTCAGTCTGAAGCTTTAAATTTAGTTTACGCTTCTAAATTTGCTGGTGTGGCAAATTATTGGAAAAACCGTCAAGGAATGATTGATGCGTTATCAAAATTTGGTACAGCAAAAACTAAAGCAGCACAAGAGGCAAAATTTAATACATGGGCTAACTTACCAGAAAACAAAGCTAAATATGGTAATGTAGTAGCAACAATCAATAATTATTATGGTATGACCAATGAGAAGTCACGTCATGATAATTATTTACAGCAATTATTCAGAACTTCTGCATTTGGAACTATCGGAAGATCATTAGGAAGACAATTAGACGCCTATGCAAAAGCAGACGCTGCTAAACGTGCTGAAATGGCTCCGTCAATTATGGAAATGGTTGATGAAATGTATAAAGAAATTCATATTCCAGCAGAGAAAGATATTTTGGCAGCACAATTGAGTTTGTATGCTAAAAAAGCGGGTTATGCTTTAGCTCCAATGGTTGAAAAATTAGCGGCATCAAACAATGGCGATTTTACTCAATATGTAAATGAAGCTTTTGAAACCAGTATTTTTACTTCTAAAGATAGAATTAAAGCCTTTTTAGAGGTGCCTAATGAAGCTGCCTTAGCAAATGATCCATTACAAGTTTTAACATTGGATTTAGTATCTCATTTTGGAAAAAGAAGTGAAGAATTAATGAAAGCACAAAACGATTTTGGTGCTTCTTTCCGTCTATTAGTGGAAGGTTTAAGAGAATCTAAAATTGGAGAAATCAAATATCCAGATGCAAATTCAACATTACGTTTAACGTATGGTAAAGTTCGTTCATTACCTGCAGACAAGCGTAACGATGCAAAAATCAACAACTACACAACATTAGCAGGTCAAGTTAAAAAATACAAAAAAGGAGATTTAGAATTTGATCTACCTGCAAAAGTATTAGAAATGAATTCGAAAAAAGAATTTGGTCGTTATGCAGATAAAGATGGATCTTTACACGTTAACTTCTTAACGGATAATGACATTACAGGCGGTAACTCAGGTTCGCCAGTATTAAACGGAAAAGGAGAATTAATCGGATTAGCATTCGACGGAAATATCGAAGCTATGGCTGGTGATGTTATTTTTGATAATAAATTACAAAGAACAATCAACGTTGATATTCGTTACGTGTTATGGGTAATTGAGAATTTCTCAGGAGCTAAACATATTGTAGACGAAATGACAATTGTGAAGTAATTGTCAAATAAAATAAGAGAAAAACGACTTGAGTAATCAAGTCGTTTTTTTTATGTAGAAAATCTAAAATCATTTCACTATTTTTGAGCAATGAAATATTTGCAGCTAATTTTCTTGTTTTTTTCACTACTCACATTTTCTCAATCAAGTTTTGAGAAAGGGGAAAAGCTGTATGTGCAAAAAAAAATGAATGAAGCAAAACAGATGTTTCAAGATTATTTAAAATCACATCCAAACCATTCAAAATCTATTGAATATATAGGAGATATTGCAGGAAATCAAAAACAGTGGAATGAAGCAATAGAATATTATCAGAAACTGAAAATAAGTTTTCCAAAAAATGCAAATTATTGGTACAAATATGGTGGTGCGCTTGGCATGAAAGCTAAAGAGTCTAATAAATTCAAGGCTTTAGGAATGATTGATGAAATAGAAGAATCTTTTTTAACGGCAGCAAAATTAGAAAGTAAACATATTGAAACGCGTTTTGCTTTAGTAATGTTGTATCTTGAATTACCGGGAATCATTGGTGGCAGCGAAAAAAAGGCGCAAAAATATGCAGACGAATTGATGCGTATTTCGAGCGTTCAAGGTTTTCTTGCTCAGGGTTACATTGATGCTTATTTCAAGCGATTTGTTCAAGCAGAATTAAATTACAAAAAGGCATTCGAAATTGAACCATCAAAAATTACATTTGAAAAATTATATGATTTATATTTGAATAAGCGTAAAGATAAATCAAAAGCAAGTAAGTTAAAGGATCAATTTGAAAAATAAGCCTCCCCAACCCCTCCAAAGGAGGGACTTAAAAATGAGGATAAAAATAAACGATAAATGACTAATAAAAATAACACACAAAGTATTCCCCCTTCGGGGGTTAGGGGGCTACATTTCATAGCCATTGGTGGTGCTGCCATGCACAATTTAGCATTAGCTTTACATAACAAAGGATATCATGTAACAGGTAGTGACGACGCTATTTTTGAACCTTCAAAATCACGTTTGGAGAAAAAAGGATTGTTGCCAAAAGAAGAAGGTTGGTTCCCCGAAAAAATCACAACCGATATTGAAGCAATTATTTTAGGAATGCACGCAAAAGCTGATAATCCAGAATTATTGAAAGCACAAGAACTAGGGTTGAAAATCTATTCCTATCCCGAATTTTTATACGAACAATCGAAAAATAAAACCCGAGTGGTTATTGGTGGTTCGCACGGAAAAACAACCATTACTTCGATGATTTTACACGTGATGCATTATCACAACATTGAAGTAGATTATATGGTAGGAGCTCAGTTAGAAGGTTTTGATACCATGGTGCATTTAACTGAAAATAATGATTTTATTGTTTTGGAAGGCGATGAATATTTGACCTCACCTATTGATTTACGTCCAAAGTTTCATTTGTACCAACCTAATATTGCTTTGTTGTCTGGAATTGCATGGGATCATATTAATGTGTTTCCAACATTTGATAACTATGTAGAGCAATTTAGAATTTTTGCCAACCAAATTACGCGTGGCGGAATTTTAGTCTATAACGAAGAAGACGAAGCTGTAAAAGAAGTTGCCGAAGAAACTGAAAATCCAATCCGAAAAATTGCTTATCAAACGCCAAGCTACACTGTTGAAAACGGAACCACTTTACTAGATACTCCTGAAGGACCAATGCCAATAGAAGTTTTTGGAGCACACAATTTAAGTAACTTAGCGGGTGCAAAATGGATTTGCCAATGCATGGGCGTTGATGAAGCTGAATTCTACGAAGCTATTGCCGGTTTTAAAGGAGCGTCCAAACGATTAGAAAAAATTGCAGAAAGTGCTAATAAAGTTGCATATAAAGATTTTGCACATTCGCCAAGTAAAGTTTCTGCTACCACAAAAGCCGTAAAAGCACAATATCCAGATAGAAAATTAGTAGCTTGTTTAGAATTGCACACCTATAGTAGTTTGAATGCCGAATTTCTTAAAGAGTATGAAGGTGCTCTAGATGCAGCAGACGTTGCAGTAGTTTTCTATTCGCCAGATGCAGTAAAAATTAAACAATTAGAAGAAGTCTCACAAGAACAAATTGCAAAAGCATTTAACAGAAAAGATTTAATTATTTACACCAATCCAACAGAATTTAAAGACTTTCTTTTTGATTCATTCCGTGAAAACGGAATGTCTAATTCCGCTTTACTATTAATGAGTTCAGGAAATTACGGCGGATTGAATTTTGATGAGGTGAAAAATTTGATGCATTAATTTGAGAATTTATTTATTTTCAAATTACTCCATTTTTTATATCTTTGTTCTTATAAACGCCAAAATAAATTTTTATGTATACGCCAATCAACCAATGGGCTGAAGACGATCGCCCACGTGAAAAATTTCTTCTAAAAGGTAAATCCACCTTATCTGATTCCGAATTATTAGCTATTTTAATTGGTTCCGGTTCTCGCAATGAGAGCGCGGTGCAATTGTGCCAACGCATTTTAGCTTCTTCTGAAAACAATTTGAATACCTTAGGTAAAATGTCGGTTGCTCAACTCACAAAATTCAAAGGAATTGGAGAAGCTAAAGCTATTTCTATCGCCGCTGCTCTAGAATTAGGAAGAAGACGAAGAGCTGAAGATGCCATCGAACTTAAAAAAATCACCTCAAGTAAAGCCGTTTTTGAAATCTTACAGCCTATTATTGGCGAATTACCTCACGAAGAATTTTGGGTATTATACCTAAACAATTCGAATAAAGTCATCTACAAATCCCAACTTTCAAAAGGAGGTATTACAGGAACAGTAGTCGACATTCGATTAATTTTCAAAATGGCTTTTGAGCAAAATGCAACAGCTTTAATACTTTCTCACAATCATCCATCAGGGAAATTAATCGCCAGTGATGCCGATTTAAAAATCACTAAAAAAATCAAAGAAGCTGGGCAAACATTGGAAATTCAGGTTTTAGACCACATCATTATTACCGAAAATGGTTATTTGAGTTTTCAAGATGAAGGGATTTTTTGATTTTTTAAAACACATAGTCTGATAGTTTTCAGTAAATTTTCCATTGCGAACTTTGCAAAAAACTTTACGTACTTTGCGTTTAAACCAACAATTATGGAAATTTTAAGACATCATAATTTTTTATGTAAGCGATAAGCCTTAATTTTATAAAAAATTTAGAGATCATGAAAAACATAAAACTTTTAGTCGCATTATTTTTAGTTGCATTTACAGCCTCTGCTCAGTTTACTCAAAAAGCGTTGCCATATGCATATAATGCTTTAGAACCATTCGTAGATGCTCAAACAATGGAAATCCATTATAGTAAGCATCATGCAGCCTATGTAAAAAATCTAAATGCAGCTTTAACAGGAACTGCTGACGAAAAATTAAGTTTAAACGAAATTTTTGATAAAGTATCAAAATTACCAATGGCGTTTAGAAATAATGCTGGCGGACATTATAACCACGAGTTGTTTTGGTCCGTGTTAACACCTGAAAAAAGCACTAAAATGTCAACAGAATTGGAAAATGCAATTAACGATACTTTTGGGAGTTTAGACAAATTAAAAGAAAAACTAAACGCTGCTGGAGCAAGTCGTTTTGGTTCGGGCTGGGCTTGGTTAATAGTAACAAAAGATGGTAAATTAGTAGTTACTTCTTCACCAAATCAAGACAATCCGCTTATGGATGTTGCCGAAGTGAAAGGAACACCAATTTTTGGAATCGATGTATGGGAACATGCATACTATTTGAAATACCAAAACAAAAGAGCAGATTATTTATCGGCTTTATGGAATGTGGTTAACTGGACAGAAATCAGTAATAGATATAAAGCGGCACTATAGTTTTTTATTTAATTTTTTTAGTAACTTTCGACCTAATTTAAGCGGAATTTTTAAGCATGATAAGTACCAAAAATTTACGATTTTCTTATACTAAAGACCAGGAATTTATTTTTCCAGATTTATATTGTGAAGCAGGAAGTACTTTGCTTATTACTGGAGATTCGGGTAAAGGCAAAACAACTTATTTACACCTGTTAGCAGGATTGTTGCAACCAACATCGGGTGAAATTTTAATTGATAAAACCGATTTAGTTTCATTATCAGAAAAGAAAACAGATAGATATCGCGGAAAAAATATCGGTGTAGTTTTTCAAAAATCGTATTTTATAGCGGCTTTAACGGTTCTGGAAAATCTACAAATGGCAAGTTGGTTAGCAACAGGTAAAAAGCATACTAAACGTGCAAAAAGATTGTTAGAACAATTAGGAATTGAAAATCAAGCATCTAAATTGCCATCTCAGTTGAGTATTGGTC
>NZ_JBIIWV010000088.1:0-8812 GCF_044338735.1 Flavobacterium sp.
CGTTACAAGCAATTACCCCAGAATTATCATCACTGGTAATACAAGTTAAACCCGAAGTACAATTACCCGTATATACACTAAAATTCGTGTCTTTACAAATATTAATCATAAGATCAGAGGAAACAGTTACTGTAGCATTAGCTGTAGGGGTATAAGTATACCATTTAGATAAAGTAGTTGAGGAACAAGCTGTATTAATATTGGTTTGGTTTATAGCACTTACAGTTGTAGTGCCAGCAGTGATAACCGTTGCAGCTGCACAAGGATTGTAGCCTGCAGGAAGTTCACTAACTTGAAAATTAAATCCTGTAGCGGCATAGCGGTTGTCCCAAACAATATAGTAGGTTGTATTTGCAATGGCATTAAATGAAGCTAATGACAAATATGAATTTCCATTTGATGTACAATTAATACTCCCCGAATCATCATCAGCAATTACACACGTTAAAGCTGCACAAGTGCCACTATAAATTCTTAATCGGGTATCTTTACAAATATTTTCTGTTAAATCAGATGAAACAGTAACCGTATAATTACTTGTGGGTGTATATGCATACCATTCTGCGGCAGTTGTAGATGCATTTGTATAGTTACACAGAGTTTGAGGTAACTCAGTTCCGTTAATAGTGCTTATTGTAAATGTTCCTGCGGTTGTAATAGGTAATGCAGTAGCGCAATTGTCTTGAGCATAAAGCGTTGCAAATCCAAATCCGATTACCATTAAAAAGTAAATTTTTTTCATATTCAAATATTATTAGCGACAATCGTCTAAAGAGTTAATCCAATTTTCTATAAGTGTTACCCCTTCGGTATGAATAATTGTACGTCCATGAAGTGGCATTCTATAGGTTTCATCAACAGTATTTACTCTATGGTATAACATGGATTGATTTACTCTTCTCGGAGTTACAATCTTGCTTAAATCTGGGGCAAAATCTTGCATATCTTGGGTGTCAACACATACGCCCATATTGTTTAAATTGTTATAAGTTTCAGAAAAAGAAAATCGCATTGGGCGATAATCACAATGACCATTTTCAGTGTGGCAATGCGCACAATTGATATCAAAATAAGAGCGCATTCTTTTATCTAAAGGCTTACTAACATCATTATAGTTTACGGTAGTATTTTCTTCGGTAGGTAAATTGAAATTGTTTTCTAAAATTCCAAGTTGAACCCACTTTGTAAGTTGATTTGCAGTTTCACTCCCATAGTTAAAAGGCTTGTTTAAGTTTTGTGGTTTTATGCCTATTGGGATATTAACTTGACTATATACATTATTGATGTAACTTTTTGTTTTATGACAAACAATGCATTGAGCTTCATTAGGAATTCGGTAATCAATGTTTCTAACGACATTATTTTCATCGCGCCAAGAAATGTTTTTAACGCTACTGTTTAAATCCATATAGGCTTCAGTTTGATCGTCATTCCAAACATAATCGGCAAAAATCCAACCCTCTGCTTTTCTAATCATTATTCTTGTTTCAATGATTTTAGTAGTATTAGCAGGTTGCACATTGTCGTAATAAAAAGTCTTAATAATTGCTGAACCTACCGGAAGTTCTAAAATGTTGTGATCACCATTATAAGTTGCTTTTGCTCCTTTTGGAATCCATACAAATCGTTTTTTATGTGCATAATCGGTAAATAAGGATGAAATTGGCTCATAAGGAATTACATCTGTAGATGGAATTTGGTTTTTTAATTCGCCGCTAAAAAAATGATAATCCGATAATTTTTCAAAAGGTACAGCACTTAAGTCTACAACTACCGGTGAAACATCGGTATAATCTTGGTCATCGTTGTCTGCACATGAAAAGTATAAAGAAATTGTAATAGCAAAAAGGGAAAGAATTGCGTATTTTTTTATCATATTGTCCTACTTTGATTGATATTTTAATTAACAAATATAACTTTTTTTTTAAAATAGTAAGACTATTATATGACTGACCTTTAGATTTTTAAAATGGTATTTGAAATTACCACATTGTATTGTGCCAGATTTTTTAATGCTTCAGGCGATTGATAATCAAATGTCATTTCAAGTGTTTTGTATTTCTTTTTGTTTTCAATACGATTGATGCTGTCATAAAAACGTCTAACTTCTTCCATATTAGATAAAATTAGTTTTGGAACGTTTACATTATTACCCGATTCATCTTTAGCAACCATTGTGAAATAACTGGAATTACAATGTTTTTTTACGCCGGTTTGAATTTGCTCAGAAATTACTTTAATACCTACCACCATTGATGTTTTTCCAACATAATTTACCGAAGCCTTTAACGTAACTAATTCGCCTATTTCAACCGGATTTAAAAAATCTACCGTATCCACAGAAGCCGTTACACAATAACACCCCGAATATTTTGAAGCGCATGCAAATGCAATTTGGTCCATTAATTTCAACAGATAACCACCATGAATTTTTCCACTAAAATTAGAATGGGAAGGCAACATCAATTCAGAAAGTGTAATCTTTGATGCCGCAACAGTATTAGCAGTATGCATAGTTTATTCGTTTAGTTCAGAGATTTCATTGGTATCGTTTTCGGCTCTTTTTAACACCGATTCGGGTAACGATTTTTTGGCTTTGGCACCCATTTTTTTCAGTTTTTCAACACTGGTAATTAAATTTCCTTTGCCTTCGGTTAGTTTATTCATGGCTGCACCATATTCTACTTTGGCTTCATCCATTTTTTTACCAATCTTAATCAAATCACCTACAAAACCTTCAAATTTATCGTATAAAGCACCAGCCTGACGCGCAATTTCAATCGCATTTTCTTGTTGCTTTTGATTGGTCCACATGCTGTCAATCGTGCGTAAAGTGGCCAAAAGAGTAGAAGGTGTAACAATTACAATATTCTTTTCAAAGGCTTTATTATAGAGCGTTGTATCTTCATTTAATGCAACTGCAAAAGCCGATTCGATTGGAATGAATAACAATACAAAATCGGGACTTTCCATTTGATATAAATCCTGATAATTTTTGTTTCCCAATTGTTCTACATGTCTATTTATTGATACCACATGCTCTTTTAAATGTTGATTTTTCAAACTATCATCTTCTTCATTGATGAAGCGTTCATAAGCAGTAAGCGTTACTTTTGAATCGATAATCATTTTTTTACCATCAGGAAGATTAATGATTACGTCTGGAAAAACGCGATTACCTTCTTCAGTAGTATGGCTTTGTTGTACAAAATATTCTCTATCTTTTTCGAGTCCTGATTTTTCTAACACGCGTTCTAACACCAATTCACCCCAATTTCCTTGCATTTTGCTATCGCCTTTTAATGCCTTGGTTAGATTGATGGTTTCCTTGCTCATTTGTTCGTTCATTTCGCGAAGGCCCAATATTTGTTGGCGCAAAGCAGCATGATAATCGATACTTTCTTTGTGCGTGTCTTCAACTTTCTTTTCAAAAAGTTGGATTCGATCTTGTAAAGGCGAAAGAATGTTTTTTAAATTTTCTTTATTTTGTTCGGTGAATTTTACGGTTTTTTCTTCTAGAATTTTATTGGCCAAATTTTCAAATTCTTTGGTGAATTTTTCCTGAAGTTGTTCTACTTCTTGCTTTTGTTCTTTATTGCGCTCCCAAAGATTTTCAAAATCATTCTCTTTTTTTGCCAAATGAATGGCCAATGATTCTTTTTCCTTTTGCACCGTTTCTTTTTCAGAAACAAGCTGATTCATTTGAATTTTTAATTGTTCAATTTGACTTAAGTAGCCATTGATTCGTTCTTCTAAACCTGATTTTTCAGATTTTGATTGAGCAGTAAAAAGCAACTTTCCGATAAAAATTCCAACGGAAAGTGCGATAATAAAAGTGATTAAAATAAGCATTGATTCTGACATAAATGGATTGTAAAATGTAAAAATACGGAATAAATTTAAACTTCAAATTTGAAAAATGTATTTTTGCAACAAATAATTTTCATGCACCATCATTTCTTAATTCACAAACCCTACGGCTTTTTGTCGCAGTTCATTTACCAGCTCAAGCGCAACAAGAAGTTGTTGGGAGAATTGTATGATTTCCCAGATAACACGATGGCAATTGGTCGTTTAGATGAAGATTCAGAGGGCTTACTTTTGTTAACCAATGACGGCATGATGAGCGAAATCGTTCGGAGTAAAAAAGTAGAAAAGGAATATTATGCCCAAGTCGATGGAATCATTACAGATGAAGCAGTTGAACAATTAAGAAACGGAGTTGAAATTGGTTTGCACGGCAAAAAATACAAAACCAAAAAATGCAATGCTTTTAAATTAGAATCAAACCCTAATTTAGGCGAGCGAGGTAAAAAGATTCGGGATGATCGGCACGGACCTACTTCTTGGGTTTCTATAACTCTAACCGAAGGAAAATTTCGTCAGGTACGAAAAATGACATCAGCTGTTGGTTTTCCTACGTTACGGTTGGTTCGAGTTCGTGTGGGAAATATTCATCTAAACGATTTAAAAGCGGGTGAAGTTATAGAAGTGACTGGTTTTGATGTGTAATTTACTTGATTTTAAATTTACCAATGGTGGCATCAAATATCAAATGTTCTGAATCAAATAACGTATTAAAAATACCAGTCTGAATTAGATTACAGGGTTGGTCTTGTACAATTTGAGTTGGAGTAAACACAATCATCTCATCGGCCATTTGAATCGCTAAATCAATATCATGGGTAGAGTAGAGGATGGTTTTACCGGTTTCGTGGGTTAATTTTTGCAATAATTTTAATAAAGTTGCTTTGTGAACCAAATCTAAATGCGTTGTGGGTTCGTCTAAAATAATAATCGAAGTATCTTGCGCCAAAGCTCTTGCAATTAAAGCAATTTGCAACTGACCATCGCTAATTTCATCGTGTTTTTTGTGAATCAAATGTTGAATATCGGTTAATGCGATGGCTTCTTGAATTTTTGATTTATCAACTTCAGATAAAGTTCCTAACCAATTGGTATAAGGCTGTCTTCCCAAAGCTATAATTTCGTAAATAGTTAAATTACTTGGCGGCAATTTTTCAGTCAATACAATACTCAATTCTTGAGCTAAATTAAGTGGTTTAAAACTTTGAAGCGATTTGTTTAATAAATTAACTTCACCATTTAAAGGAGGAATTAGTCCGGTTATGGTTTTTAATAACGTTGATTTTCCAATTCCATTTTCCCCAATTAAAGCAATTAATTTGCCTTTTTCAAGGTTGAGATTGATGTTTTGAGCAATGGTAATCGTTTCCGATTTTGACTTGTAGCCAATCGAAAGATTTGTCGTTTGTATGGTGAAATTCTGTTTACTCATTTTAAATTACAAAAATAGGTTTAGCCACATAGAAACATAGTTTTTTTATAGAGTTTTATTTAGAAACTAAAGTTTAGTATAGCTTTATTCTTTTTCTAATTTTTTAAAATATTCGTTTACAAATGTTTTTTGTCCTTCTCTGAATATATTAAAACAATTAAAATTAATTATAATTCCTTTAGGAACTTTCATTAAATTCATATAATTCAATACCTGAGCATCATGAATCGGTTTGATTTCAGAAACAGATTTCAATTCAACTATTAAACAATTTTCTACGAATAAATCACAACGAAAATCAATATCAAGTTCTTTTCCTTTATAAACTACTGGAACTTTAAATTCAGAAATAAAATTTATGTTTTTATTCTTTAATTCCTCTATCATACATTGTTGGTATACACTTTCTAACAATCCGCTCCCCATGTTTTTATGCACTTCAATTGCAGCTCCAATAACATTAAATGTCAGTTCGTCTAAATATTTTTGTGTCATATGTCTTGTGTTTCTTGAATGAAAATTTAGCTTTAAATAGAATTTTTTAATTTACAGGCTATGAGTAAAAACTAGTTTTCTTTAGTAATCTCAACAAAAAATAAACCTATGTTTCTATGTGGTTTATCTCAATTTAACAATTTTAATCTAAAAACGTTTCTTTCGAACCAAAAGCCAAATCACTACTGGTGCTCCAATTACAGAAGTTATTGCATTAATTGGTAAAGTAATATCATTTCCTGGAACTTGAGCAATCGTATCGCAACAAAGCATTACAATCGCGCCAAGTAAAAGTGTACTCCAAAACAAAACAAAATGATTACTTGTTTGAAATAATAATTTTGCCATGTGTGGAACAGCTAAACCAATAAATGCAATAGGACCAGCAAAAGCAGTAATGCTTCCAGCTAAAATACTCGTAGCTATTATGATTAGTATTCGAGTTTTTTTATAGTTGATTCCAATGCTTTGAGCGTATTTTTCACCCAATAATAATGCGTCTAAAGGTTTAATTACTATAAAGCTGATTCCAATTCCGATGAATACAAATAGTGATAAAAGTGAAATTTCATTCCAAGATAAATTTGAAATACTTCCCATTGACCAAAAGGTGAATTTCTGTAATTTTTCAGCCGAAGTAAAATAGGATAATACCGAAACAATTGCGCTTGTAAAACTTCCGAACATTAACCCAACAATTAAAATTGCCGTGGTGTCTTTAAGCTTTTGGGAAACTAATAAAACAGCCATTAATACCAAAAAACTACCTAAACTTGAAGCCAAAACTAATCCGTAATTGGATAAAAAGAACGTTGAAATAAAAGTGGGTAAAAATCCTGTACCTAAAATAATGAAAGCTACTCCTAAACTTGCACCCGAACTTAAGCCTAAAACATAGGGTCCAGCAAGTGGATTTCTAAACAACGTTTGCATCAATAAACCACTCATTGAAAGTCCAATACCAACTAAAATAGCGGTTATTGCCTTTGGAAAACGAAAATTCCAGAGAATAATTTCCCAACTTTCTTTACTCATTTTTTGCGAAAAAAGCCCTTTTATCACTTCTTTCAATGGAATAGAAACCGAACCTAAACTAATATTCAGCAAAAACAAAAATACCATTGCAACAAGCAAGAGGATAAAAAGAAGGTTTTGTTTTTTGGTAAATTGCATGAAATGAATTTTTGGCTAAATTACGTTTTTAGAATAAATTTTAGTTTACTATTGTAGCACAAAGTTACACGAAGTTTTTCACAAAGTTTCACAAAAATATCTTTGCGACTTTGCGTCTTTGCGAGCAAAAATTATTTTAACTTCTCAAAAAAGAACAATTCATAATCCGGTAATACTTCAGGATGCAAAATTTTTACAATATCTTTCAATACTAAATCAGGTCGATTTTGGGCTAGTTCATAATAAATGATGCCGCCTGTTTTTCCTTTTTTAGTACTAAACGAATATATATTTTTATTAGTAACTGCTTTAAAATGAATATAATTAGGATTGTTATCCAAAATTTCTTGAATTGAAGTAAATTGGCCGGGACCTATCCAAAAATCAGCGTCCTTGGCTTTGTCTAATACACTTTCAAAAGACAACGCTAAACTTCCAGTTCCTTTAGAATCTTTCCATAAATAATTGCCATTAGCTTCTTTTAAAAAATAGGCTGCCCAACTATCGCCTTGGGGTAAAAACCATTGATCTTCGTAGATGGCTCCTGCAAAAATAGTGGGTTGATTTTTTGATTTTTTTGCTAAAGCTAGTACCGAATTGTATTCTTTCTCTATCCAATTGAAGATTGCTGTCGCTTTTTCGTCCAAATCATACAAAGCGCCAAAAAACTTAATCCATTCGGCTTTTCCCAAAGGTGTTTTTTCAGTCCAATCGCCGTTGAAGATTATTTTTTGACCGTTTTTTTCTAAATTTCTATAGGTTTTCAAATCGCCATCAACACTAAATCCTACAATGACATCGGGTTGAATGTCCAAAATAACTTCGGTATTCAATCCTTGATTAGAACCTAAATCTCTTACTTTTCCTGCATCGATAAAAGCTCTTGTTTTTTCGGAAGAAATGTATTGTGTTGATGGAAAACCCATTAAAGTATTTTCTACACCTAGAGATTCTAAAGCAGGAATATGCGTTGTTGAAGTAACAATTACTTTTTTAATTGGCACTTCAATTGACGTAAATTGTTGTAAACTATCTGGAATTTGAATACCTTTTTTATGCAGTATATAGGTGTAATTTTTTTTAGCTTCTGGATAGGCATTCGTTACTTTTACTATTGAGAAACCATGATGTTTTTCAATGGAAAATCCGTTTGCATATTGAACACTGTTTTGTGTAGAAGTATTCAGATTTGCAGAATCATCCGATTTTTTACATTGGGTTAAACCCAAAAACAAAACGACTAATAAAAAATAGTGACGCATAAAATTGTTTTTGCAAATGTAGTTTTTTTATTTTCTGCTCGCAAAGACGCAAATACGCAAAGACGCAAAGTTTTTTTGTGAAACTCTGTGTTACAAAAAAAACTAAATTTGCCAAAAAAAAATGAGAACAGATTCTAACGAGTTTATTTATGCAGTTGCCACGATTGTTATTGCCCACTTTGTAATAGGTATTATTTGGTTATAGCGAAAAATGAACAAGAAGAAGTAGTTTTAGATTTAAATTTTATAAAAATATAGTACATTTGCAATCGAATTTTGGTTGTTGTTTCTGAATTTTCAAAACAACATTAAAAGGGAATCAAGTGATTGATGATTGTTGAATAGTGATTTATGATTTTAGAATACTTCATAAATTTAAATTCGACAAACTTAAATCAAAAATCTTGAGCTGTTCCCGCAACTGTAAGCTACAAAGCTTGTTATTATCTACAATACCATTGTTTGCCTTGGCGAATGAGAAGGTCGATAACAAGACGCAAGCCAGGAGACCTGCCACATTCGTTGAGTAACAAACTTTCGGGAAAAAAAGTTTGAGTATGGGTAAATTCTGTGCTTTTCTCCC
>NZ_JBIIWV010000089.1:0-8709 GCF_044338735.1 Flavobacterium sp.
TACTAACTTTTGCTTCTGATTCCCGAGCTGGATTAGGTGGATTAGACCTATATTATGTTCATTTAGATAGTGAATACAAAGAAATAAAAACGTTTGGGCAACCCATAAATTCGCCACAAGATGATTTTGGATTGATTTATAATGACCAAACTCAAGACGGTTTTTTCACTTCAAATCGCCCTGAAGATAATAAAGGAAAAGATGATATTTATCGCTACAAAACATTAGAAATCCCTAAAATATTTAAAGTAATAGCCAGTGTTATAGAAGAAGCAACAAGTCTACCTGTTGAAGCACAAGTTATTTTATTGGATGAAAATAAAGTCCAAATAGGACAATTAACCTCAAAAGAAGGGAAATTTGAATTTTCCGACTTAGAGCAACAAAAAAAGTACTTTATTACAATTACACATCCCGATTTTGAAACCTATGAAGGGCCAATTACTTTTAATGGTAAAGTAACAAATTTAGTTTTCAAGCTTAAGAAAAAAGAATTGGAATTGTCTGAGGTTGATTTAGCAAAAATATTAGGCATTCGCATTATTTATTTTGATTTAGATAAGCATTTTGTTCGGGAAGATGCAGCGCTAGAATTACAAAAAATTGCAGACATCATGAAAGAATATCCGCAAATGAATATCGATGTTCGTTCGCATACCGATAGTCGAAGTGCAGCAACATATAATCAGCAATTATCACAACGAAGAGCCGACGCTACAAGAGAATGGTTGATTAATCAATGCATCGAACCAGAGCGATTAAAAGCTTCAGGTTATGGAGAATCAAAATTAGTAAACGAATGTGCTGATGACATTATTTGTACTGAGGAACAACATCAAGAAAACAGAAGGTCAGAATTTATAATAATCGATTAAATTTTAATATAAATTTTAGGGATGAAAAATATTTATAATATTTTTAGAAAAAAAGTTTTGTTAGAGCCAGACTTCAATAAAGAAGATGTTATAAAATTTTATTTACAACTTCTTAAAATGAAAAAGAAGCGGCCTCATATAAACACCATTAATTTATTAAAAAAATGTTACCCTAATGCAACTAAATTTATAGATGATTTAGTTGCCAATGATCAAAACAAAAATGAGTAGTATACAAAATAATATAAAAATAATTGTTCTTTTTTTTGTCATTTCTTCATGTTTTGCTCAAAAAAAGCAAAGCAACAAAAGCGTCACACAGCAGGGTTATGAAATAACTATTAAAACGGAAAACATAACAAACGAAACCCTCCAACTTTCATTTGTATACGGCACAAATAAAAAAAGCTTTGTTACGGATAGCATTGTAATTAAAAACACTAATCAAAAAGTAGTTTTTAAAGAGTCAAAAAAAATTGTGGGCGCGATCTATCGGTTGGCTTTGAAATCAAATCCAAATAATTTTCTTGAATTAGCTCTTGATAACGGAAGTATAATTAATGGAACCATAGCAAACACTAATTCTAAATCCTGGAGCATAGCGTCTAATCAACTAAATAAGGACTTTGTAGCTTATCAAAACGCTCCAAAAGCAGATGTGCCAGCTTTACGAAATGAATTGATTAAAAAGTATCCAAATTCGGTATTACAGATTTATTTGTGGGCCGAAAATAAAATTGGCACCCAAAAATCAGACGACGTAAAAGAACAAGAATCGTTTTACACTACTTTTTTTGATCAAGTTCAGCCTTCCGAAAAAAGGCTTGCTTTTTTACCCAATATCAATAAGTTACTTTATAAGTTTGTAACTGCTCAGCAAATTACAAATGAAAACTATAAAAAACATATCGATAAATTATTGAAAGGACTCGATTGTAAAACACAAAATTTTACAATTTTCACAAAATATTTGGTAGCTAATATCGCTTTTTTTGAAAGTAATAATCTCGAAGAAACCTACAACCATTTGTATGAAAAGTATATTAAGGACAACACCTGCAAAGCCTTTTCAGACACAGATATGAACAAATATAGTAACGAATTTGAATCCAATAAAAAAGTGCCGTTACTCAGTATTTTTCCCGAATTAACTTTTTCAACAAAAGACAGTATTACAACTACAATTCAAGAAATTTATGCTAAAAACGATTTTACATTAGTAACTTTTTTTAGCCCTACTTGCCAACATTGTATTGACAAAATGCCAGAAATTAAAAAGTTTATGGACAACTTAAAAGAAAAATATCCAATAAAAAATACGCAATGGGTAACTATTTTAAATGATCGAGAAGAAAATAAATGGATGGAATTTTTAGAGAAAAATCAGCTGGAAAAATCAGCAATTAATTTGAAATCACTAGATCAAAATAGAGCCTACCAGTATAGTTTAAATGCCTATTCAAATCCAAGTTATTTTTTACTAAATAAAGAAGGAAAAATACTGCTTAAATCATTCAATAATAAAGCAATACTAGAAATAATAAATAAGTAAATTTTACAGAATACTAATAAGAGAAAACCAATTACTTCTTATAAAAGTTATTATGCGCTAAATATTCCGAAACTTTATGAGGCAGCATAGGATCTATATTTTTACCCATTTTAATGCTTTCGCGAATAAAGGTTGAAGACAATTCAATAACCGGCGCGCCTATTCGATGAATTTTTGCATGATTTACAAATTGCTCATTAATTTCACCAGAATTCAATCTCGGGTAGACATAAATTTCGTGGTTTTTTAGCATCGTTTCATAATTTTTCCACTTGTGAAGCGAATTCAAGTTGTCTTCTCCCATAATCAATGAAAATTCATGTTTGGGAAATTTTTCCTGTAAATGCGCTAAAGTATTAACCGTATAATTCGGCTGCGGTAATTTAAATTCAATATCAGACGGCTTGATTTTTAAAATATATTCGGTAGCCAAATAAACCATATGCAATCTTTGGTAATCATCCAGTAAAGTACTTTTCTTCTTGTGCGGATTATGCGGAGTAACCACCATCCAAATTTGATCCAAATCAGAATGCTCTATCATATGATTAGCAATGATTAAATGCCCAATATGAATGGGATTAAACGTTCCGAAATACAATCCGATTTTCATTATTTTAGTGATTAGTAAAGAGTGATTAGTGATTAGCTTTAAGAGTTTTAGAAAAAGCGTTAATCATTTTTGACTCTTCTTCAATTTGATTTAATAATTCTTTAAATAATTCGAAATTTGTAATAAACCCTAATTCTTTCGCAATAATTAATTGTGTTTCAATTTCAAATAAAGAACCTCTAGCAATGTCTAAAAAGTGACTAAATGATTTATCTGTATTTCTACCATAACCTTCGGCAATATTTGAAGGAATTGATACAGAAGCTCTTTTTAATTGACTCGAAAGCGCATACATTTCTTCTTGAGGAAAAGTTTTTACAAGTTGATAAACTAATTTTACAATTGTAATTCCTTTTTTCCAGATTAATAAATCTTTATATGATTTTATTTCATTCATTTTAAGCTAATTACTAATCACTTTTTACTAATTACTCTTTATTTATAAAATCTTTCACTAATTGATACGCATCTTGCTTGGCTACCTCTAAATCATAATTTTTAATGATGGTATCAAATTGTGGTGCAGTAGCTAATTCTACAGATGCTTTTGAAATGCGCATGTTAATTTTGTCTTCGCTTTCTGTAGAACGTTGCTTTAAACGGCGTTTTAGTTCATCAACGCTTGGGGGTTTTACAAATACAGCTAATGTTTCATTTGGGAATTTATGTTTTATCCGTAAGCCTCCAGCTACATCAATATCAAAAATTACATGTTTTCCTAAAGCCCAAATTCGATCAACTTCGGCTTTTAAAGTGCCGTAGAAATTATCAGTATATACTTCTTCCCATTCCACAAATTCTTCAGCTTTAATATGTTTTTTAAATTCGTCCCACGAAATAAAATAATAATCTTTTCCATCAATTTCTTCCCCTCGAGGCGCACGTGTAGTACAAGAAATAGAGAATTCTAAATTTAAATCGGGTTGGGCTAATAAATGCCTTACTATGGTTGTTTTTCCTGAACCTGATGGCGCAGAGAATACTAATAATTTTCCTTTTTGCATTGTTTAGTTGTGTCGTCTATTTTCTTTATTATTTTCTCTTAAAGAACGTTTAAAACTTGCTCTTTAATCTTTTCCAATTCATCTTTCATCATCACTACCAATTTTTGCATTTCGGTATGGTTGGATTTTGACCCCATAGTGTTGATTTCTCTTCCCATTTCTTGCGTAATGAAACCTAATTTTCTTCCGTTGGCTTCCATTCCGTTAAGGGTTTCTAGAAAATAATTCAAATGGTTGCCCAAACGCACTTTTTCTTCGGTAATATCGTATTTTTCTAAATAAAAAATCAATTCTTGTTCAAAACGATTTTCATCAACGTTCACTTTTAATTCGTCTAAAGCAGTTCTTAAACGAGTTTTTACCGTTTCCACACGTTCGGCATCGAACGATACCGCTTCATTCATTAAATTATTGATGTTGGCAATTCTTAATTGGAATTCTTTTTCCAAAGAAGCACCTTCGTCTTTTCTAAAATTCGCGATGTTTTCTAACGCTTCATTGATCACGGTTTGAATTTGTTTCCACTCATTTGCATCGATTTCGTCGCGCTCGGTTTTTAAAGCATCGGGCATTCTAACAGCCATTTTTAGTAATTCGGTTTCATCAGCATTTGGAAGTACCGCTTTCATTTGATTCATGTAGCCATTTACAATTGGCACATTAATTTTCGAACTCGTTTCTTCGCCTGTAACTTCTACATAAAGAGAAAAATCTACTTTACCACGTTCTAAACATTGCGAAATTTGATTGCGTAAACCCAGTTCCATTTCACGAAAAACAGAAGGCATACGTGTATTTAAATCTAAACCTTTACTGTTTAGCGATTTGATTTCTACGGTAATTTTTTTGGTTGGTAATTGCAAAGAAGCTTTCCCAAAACCCGTCATGGATTGTATCATAATTGTATTAAAATATCTTCAAAGATATGAAAAAGTTTTCAGTCGCAGTCGCAGTTTTCAATACTATACTGTGACTGTTAACTGAGACTGCCTACTTTTTCTGCGTAACCAAATAAACTCCGACAAATATCAACACTGCCGAAATCAATTTAACAAAACTTAAATCGTCTTTTCCTAAACTTACGGCAAAAACTGTAGCAAAAACTGGTTGTAAATAGATAAAAACCGCTACTGTTGTTGGCTTGAGTTCTCGCATGGAAACTAAATTCAGCAAATAGGTTAAGAAGGTTGAAAACACGACTACAAAACCAATTTTCCAGAAAATATCAGTTGGTAAGTGAGCAAAATCTATCGCTTGAAATTCGTTCCAACCAAAAGGCAATACCATCAAGAAACCAAACGTATAAATCCACTTTACAAAGGTAAAAGCGTTGTATTTATCCATTAATTTTTTCACGATGATTAGGTAAAATGCGTAGGAAACCGCATTTACAAAAACCAATAAATTTCCTAAACTCGCATTGGTGGCATTAACTACTGATTTTCCGTATAAAATTAAAGTTACAGTTCCGGCTAAGCCTAAAATGATGCCCAAAATTTTTCGGTTTTCCATCCGCTCTTTCATAATGAAAGCCGATAAAATCAAGACAATCATCGGCGTGATGACCATTAAAACGGCTCCCATAATCGGCGAAGTATAACTTAATCCTTTGAAAAAAGTGAGCATGTTGAAAGCTACTCCGAAGAACGCAGCGGCAACAATGCGAGGAAAATCTTCTTTGGCGATTTTTTCTTTGGGTCCGAAAAAGGATATCAACCAAAATAACACCACCGAACCACCAACGCGCATGACAATGAATCCGAAAGCGTCGACATATTTTGGCATAACATCTTTAGCAATTGTAAAGGTTATACCATAAATAATGGAAACTAAGGTAGCGGCAAATAAAGCCCAATTTCTTTTAGACACTTTGAAGAGCTTTCGTTAATTTAAGAACATTGGGTTGTGTGTTTCCGATAAAAATTTCATCATTAAAAAGAACAACAGGACGACTCAAAAATGTGTAATGCTCTAAAAGATATTTTTTGAAATCAACTTCGGTTAGATTCTTATCTTTTAAACCCAATGATTTATATAATTGTGCTTTTTTACTGAATAATGCTTCGTAACTTCCTGAAAGTTGGTACATTTCTTCTAAATCGCTTTCAGAAATTGGATTTTCACGAATATCTATAAACGTTAACTTATTTGAATTGGGTAACGATTTGATGATTTTTCGGCACGTATCGCACGAAGCCAAATAATATATTTTGTTCATTTTATAGATTTTTATTTTATGTTACAAAAATACAGCCTTTTGAATTCTAAAAATCAGTAATTTTGTAAAAAAATAAATCCGAATGAAATTCAATACTAAAACCATACATGGTGGGCAACATCATGAAAAAATAACGGGAGCCGTTATGCCGCCTATTTTTCAAACGTCCACTTACGTGCAAACAAGCCCAGGAAAACCAGTAGGCGATTATGAATACAGTAGAGCCGCAAATCCTACAAGAACCGCATTAGAAGACGCTTTAGCAAGTATCGAAAACGGGGCAAGAGGATTGGCTTTTGCTTCAGGTTTAGCTGCAACTGATTGTTTGTTACGCATGTTCAAAGCAGGTGACGAAATCATTGCAATGGACGATTTATATGGCGGAACATATCGATTATTTACAAGATTATATAAAGATAGCGGGATCAAATTTCATTTTGTAGATATGAACGATTTGGACCATTTCCAATCGTTAATCAATGAAAACACCAAATTAGTTTGGGTAGAAACGCCAACCAATCCGTTAATGAAATTAGCCGATATTGCGGCAATTGCACAAATTACTAAAAAGCATCAAATTTTGTTTGCAGTGGATAACACTTTTGCAACGCCTTATTTACAAAAACCTTTAGATTTAGGTGCTGATATTGTAATGCATTCGGCAACCAAATATTTAGGAGGTCATTCAGATTTAATTGCAGGAGCTTTAATAATCAAAGATAAAGCACTGGGTGAAGAACTACATTTCAAACAATTTGCAACTGGTGGTATATTAGGACCAATGGATTCCTTTTTAGTTTTAAGAGGAATTAAAACCTTGCATTTACGTGTGCAACGTCATTGCGAAAACGGTGAAAAAGTAGCCGCATATTTAGACAATCATCCTTTAGTAAAACGAGTATATTATCCCGGATTAACATCGCATCCTTTTCATGAAATCGCAAAAAAGCAAATGAGCGGTTTTGGTGGAATGGTAACCTTTACTTTTAAATCGGGTAAAAAAGAAGATGCCATTAAATTCTTAGAAAATTTGAAAGTATTCACCTTGGCAGAATCATTAGGCGGAGTAGAATCATTAGCTAATCATCCAGCTTTAATGACACATGCTTCTATTCCTGAAGATAAAAGAAAAGAAGTAGGTATTTCAGATGATTTAGTCCGGTTAAGTGTTGGAATCGAAGACATAGAAGATTTATTGAAGGATTTAGAGCAAGCACTCAAATAACATTTGTTTTCTTTATTTTTCGTAGACAACACAAATTTTATTAAAAATTTATCAAGTAATTTTTAAAATGTATATTTGCCAACTCAAATTTACGAAATCGTTATAGTACAAAAAAACGAAATAAATTGAAGCCCTGACCTAAACTATTTTTTTATTATTATGAACCAAAGAATTAATGATTTTATGGCACTAGTTGCCGAAAAAAACCCTAACGAACCAGAATTTTTACAAGCAGTTAAAGAATTTTCAGAAACCGTTATCCCCTTCATCGCAGAAAATAAAAAATATGATGGAAAAAATTTATTATTAAGAATTGCCGAACCAGAACGAGCAGTCATTTTTAGAGTTCCGTGGGTAGATGATAAAGGAGAAGTACAAGTAAATAGAGGATTCAGAATTCAAATGAATTCAGCAATTGGACCTTATAAAGGAGGTATTCGTTTTCACAAAACAGTAAACTTGTCTGTCCTAAAATTTTTAGCTTTTGAGCAAGTTTTTAAAAATAGTTTAACCACATTACCAATGGGTGGTGGAAAAGGAGGATCTGATTTTGACCCTCAAGGAAAATCAGATGGTGAGGTAATGCGTTTTTGTCAATCATTTATGACTGAACTATGTCGCCATGTTGGTCCCGATTTAGATGTGCCTGCAGGCGATATTGGTGTTGGAGCTAGAGAAATTGGCTACATGTTTGGTCAGTATAAAAGAATTAGAAATGAATTTACTGGAGTGTTAACCGGAAAAGGTTTAGCATATGGAGGTTCGTTAATTCGTCCAGAAGCAACCGGTTTTGGGGTGGTTTATTTCACCGAACAAATGTTAAAAACAAAAGGGGAAAAAATAGCAGGAAAAACAGTTGCTATCTCAGGTTTTGGAAACGTTGCTTGGGGAGTTGCTTTAAAAGTAAATGAATTTGGCGGCAAACTAGTTACTATTTCTGGTCCCGATGGTTATATTTATGACGCAGAAGGAATTTCTGGAGATAAAATTGAATATATGCTGGAAATGAGAGCCAGCGGAGACAATAGAGTTGAAGCATTCATTGAGCGTTACCCTAATGCTATTTTTCACAAAGGGAAAAGTCCTTGGGAAGCCAAAGTTGATATTGCAATTCCATGCGCCACTCAAAATGAACTCAATGAAGAAGATGCTAAAAAATTAATTGCTAATGGCGTAATGTGTGTTACAGAAGCAGCAAACATGCCATGTACTTTAAACGCTA
>NZ_JBIIWV010000090.1:0-8683 GCF_044338735.1 Flavobacterium sp.
TATGTAACTGAAATTGGGGATGCAAAAGCATTTCAAGACAATCTTTCAAAAGCAAAAGCCGCAGGTAAAATTTCTGAATATGAAAAAGAACCTGAAAGCATGTGGGGCGACATTATTTCATTATTATTACCTGTAATTATATTAGGTGCCTTGTGGATTTTCATGATGCGAAGAATGTCAGGCGGTTCAGGTGGTGGTGGACAAATTTTTAGCATTGGTAAATCAAAAGCAAAATTATTTGATGAAAAAAACGACACCCGAACAACATTTGAAAATGTTGCTGGTTTAGAAGGTGCTAAAGAAGAAATACAAGAAATTGTAGAGTTTCTTAAAAACCCTGAAAAATATACTTCCATTGGAGGAAAAATACCAAAAGGCGCCTTGCTAGTTGGTCCTCCTGGAACTGGAAAAACATTGTTAGCAAAAGCCGTTGCAGGTGAGGCAAAAGTACCTTTCTTTTCATTATCTGGTTCAGATTTTGTTGAAATGTTTGTAGGTGTTGGAGCTTCTCGTGTTAGAGATTTATTTAAACAAGCAAAAGAAAAATCACCTGCTATTATTTTTATTGACGAGATTGATGCTGTAGGAAGAGCACGTGGAAAAAACAATATGACGGGTGCAAATGACGAAAGAGAAAACACATTAAATCAATTACTTACAGAAATGGATGGTTTTGGAACAAATTCAAATGTAATTGTATTAGCAGCTACCAATCGTGCCGATGTTTTAGACAAAGCGTTATTACGTGCTGGGCGTTTTGATCGACAAATTTATGTAGACTTACCTGATATTAGAGAGCGTGCAGCAATTTTTGAAGTGCATTTAAAACCTTTGAAAAAATCGGAGGAATTAGATACTGAATTTTTAGCTAAACAAACTCCAGGTTTTTCTGGAGCTGATATTGCAAATGTTTGTAACGAAGCAGCATTAATTGCAGCGCGTAAAGACAAAAAAGCGGTGGATAAACAAGATTTCTTAGATGCTGTTGATCGAATCGTTGGTGGATTAGAAAAGAAAAACAAAATTGTTACTCCCGATGAAAAAAGAGCAATTGCGATACATGAAGCAGGACACGCCACGGTTAGTTGGATGTTAGAACATGCAGCGCCATTAGTAAAAGTTACTATTGTGCCTCGTGGTCAAAGTTTAGGTGCCGCATGGTATTTACCTGAAGAACGATTGATTGTTCGCCCAGATCAAATGCTTGATGAAATGTGCGCTACGATGGGCGGAAGAGCTGCAGAACGAGTTGTTTTTGATAAAATATCTACTGGAGCATTAAGTGATTTGGAAAAAGTCACCCGTCAGGCGCGAGCTATGGTTACTATTTATGGTTTGAATGAAAAACTAGGAAATATCACTTATTATGATTCTTCAGGTCAATCTGATTATAATTTTTCAAAACCTTATTCAGAAGATACTGCTCGCGTAATTGATACCGAAATTTCAAAATTAATTGAAGAGCAATATCAAAGAGCTATAGCTATTTTAGAAACCAATAAAGAAAAACTAACACAACTTGCAGATATATTAATCGAGAAAGAAGTAATCTTCAAAGATGATTTAGAAACTATATTTGGTAAAAGACCATTCGATAAGGAAATAACAATTCCTAAAGATGAAGACTTATCAACAAATTAAAATTAAAAAAAACTTAATTCCTGTTAAAAAGAATTAAGTTTTTTTTTATCTTTGAATTTTACTGACTAAAATACTCGACAAAGATAAATGAGTCTATTTAAAAAATTTTTTAAAACTTCTAGCGAGGAAACTGATTCTAAGGAAAAATTAGATGATAAAAGCCCTTATGCTCCAGATGTTAATTTACCGATAGACGAACAATTTACTTTCAATTTTAAAGCAAATGGAGGTAAGTTTATCTATTGTGAAAATTTATCAGAAATTTCTGAAAATTTTGAAAATATTTTAGCCGAAAATGATTGGTTTGAATCTGAAGCACAATGCTTTGATTCCAGACTATTTTATCTTTTAGATGAAAATAAATTAAATTACACCGATACTAAAAATCCTAAATTTTTCTTTTCTTTCTGCGAAAATTTAATTGCTGACGAAGGTTCAATACTATTTTCTTCGTCTCAACTAAAACAATTTAAACCCAACGAATTACCTACCAACATGATTGTTTTTGCTACAACTAGTCAAATGGTGATTTCTAAAGGTGATGGATTGAGAGTTATTAAAAACAAACACGAAAAAGATTATCCTACAAACATAACTACTATAAAATACTTTGAAGAAGAAAAGGAGCAAGACTTTTTGCATTATGGAAGTTGCCATAAAAACCTATACCTACTTCTTTTAGAAGATTTATAAATATGAACGAAACGCTGAAAAGAGCATTATCTGGAGCCGTTTATGTTTTTTTATTGTTAGGCTGCATTTCTTATTCTAAAGAAAGTTTAGCAATATTATTTGGAATATTCATGCTCATTGGTGTTTACGAATTTTGTAAAATTGCCCAACTTAATTATTACTTTTCTATTTCTTTTGCTGCTGGTTCTTACTATTTTCTTTGGAATAAAAGTCAAGACATAAACCTGAAAACATTATTGGTTGGTTTTGCAGCCATCATCTCCATAAAATTATTGTTCTATCTTTTTTCATTACAAAAAACTACTTTTAAGATTGGAACCCGATACCTGTTATTAGTTGGTTACATTATCATTCCTTTTATCATCACAAACTATGTTGCTTTAGGAAAAAATGGCTATAACCCTAAAATTTTAATTTCGATTTTCATTTTAATATGGGCTAATGATACTTTTGCATATCTTGTAGGGAAAAGCTTAGGGCGTAACAAACTTTTTCCAAGTGTTTCTCCTAAAAAAACAATTGAAGGTTTCATCGGCGGACTTATTTTTACTGGCATAAGTAGTATCTTGTTGTCAAAATTTTATATCGAATCAAAGATTTTATATATTTGGATTGTAATTGCTGTTATTGTAAGTATTTTTAGCACTTTAGGCGATTTAATTCAATCTAAATTTAAACGTGTTGCGGGTATAAAAGACAGCGGAAAAATAATGCCCGGACATGGAGGTGTTCTAGATCGATTAGATAGTATTATATTTGTCATTCCATTTATTAATTTATTTTATTTAATTTTATATTATGTTTCATAAAGAAGGCTCAAAAATCATTTTCATCTCCTTACTAATTTCAGTCGGATTAATATTCTTGGCAGATGCATTTTTCAAAGATTCGGTTTGGTTATTAAAAACAGTTCAAATTATTGTTTTGATATTCTTATTTTTGATTTTACAATTTTTCAGAAATCCAACACGTGTGGCAGACAATAGTGATAACCATATCCTAGCGCCTGTTGATGGTAAAGTGGTTGTTATTGAAGAAGTATTTGAACCAGAGTATTTCAAAGATAAACGCTTGATGGTTTCCATTTTTATGTCGCCAATTAATGTTCACGTTACTCGTTATGCACTAAATGGTGTGGTAAAATATAGTAAATACCATCCTGGTAAATATTTAGTTGCTTGGCATCCAAAAGCAAGTGAAGAAAACGAAAGAACAACAGTCGTGATTAATAATAATGTATATGGTGAAGTAATGTACCGTCAAATTGCAGGAGCATTAGCCCGTCGTATTGTAAATTATGCCAAAGAAGGTATGCGCGTAGTTCAAGGAAAAGATGCCGGATTTATTAAATTTGGTTCAAGAGTAGATTTATATTTACCATTAGGAACAGAAGTTATTGTAAAAATTGGCGATAAAGCAATAGGAAACAAAACAGTTATTTGTAAAACTGCATAAAATAAATGAGTACAAAGGACTTAAATACATTATTTGAAGAAGCATTCGCAAACGCACAACTCATTCCACAAGAATCAGTGCCGCAAGATATGCAACTCGTTTTGTATGGCTTGTATAAACAAGCAACTTCTGAACGTACCAATCAATCACATTATCAAAATCCGCAAGATTTAATTAATGCTTTTAAACTAAATGCATGGATGCAAGTCAAGCATTTAACAGCTGATGAAGCCAAAGTTAAATACATCGAAATAATCAATACATTACTTAAAGAGCGAAATTTATAACATGAAAAAAGTAATTATATTTTGTGTCTTCGTAATGCTATCCAGTTGCAGAGGAGGAAATGATTTAGAAGAAGTTCAAATACCCGATCCTGAAGTAGAAACTACACAATTAGCATATGGTAACCCAGGAGATGTAAAAGTGAACGAAGGCGGTACTTTTAAGATGAAGGGATTAAAGTATGCTTACGATGCATTAGAACCTCACATTGATGGACGCACTATGCAAATCCATTATGCAAAACATCATTTAAATTATGCAAACAAACTAAATAAAGAAATAGATACAACCGATTTAGCTACAAAATCAATTGAAGAAATTTTAACTAAATTAAATCCAAATAATAAAGCCCTACGAAATAACGCTGGTGGCTACTATAATCATAATTTATTTTTTGAAATCTTAGGACCAAAAGCTGGAGGAACACCTACTGGCGAACTTGCCGCTGCAATTGATACCGAATTAGGTTCATTTGATGCTTTACAATCTCAATTAATTGATGCTGGTAACAATGTATTTGGAAGTGGCTGGGTGTGGCTTGTGGTAACAAACGAAGGAAAGTTAGCCGTTACAAGCACTACTAATCAAGATAATCCGTTGATGCCAAATGCCGAAGTTAGAGGAACTCCTATTCTTGCGATAGACGTTTGGGAACACGCCTACTATTTGAAACATCAAAATAAACGAAACGATTACCTCACCGCACTATTTAATGTAATAGATTGGAAAATCGTTAACGATAAATACGAATCAGCATTAAATCGTTTATAATTAAAAATCCCGCTATTGCGGGATTTTTAATGTATTTTAAATACTAGATTTATTTTTCAAACTCTTTTAATGTATTGATAATAATAGCAACACAATCTCTAAGTTGAGTTTCTGTCATTACTAAAGGTGGTGCAAAACGTATAATATTACCATGCGTTGGTTTAGCTAATAATCCGTTTTCTGCCAAACGCAAACAAATGTTCCATGCGGTATCACTTTCTTCTGTATCATTAATAACTACTGCATTCAATAATCCTTTTCCTCTTACTAAAGTAGCTATAGAAGAAGTTTTAATAAACTGAGTCAATTCTTCTCGAAAGATGTTCCCTAATTTTCTAGCATTTTGAGCTAAATTTTCTTCGGAAATAACTTCTAATGCAGCCATTGCTACAGCTGCCGCCACAGGATTTCCTCCAAAGGTAGAACCGTGTTGCCCTGGTTTTATGACATTCATTATAGCATCGTTTGCCAAAACTGCCGAAACTGGATAAGCGCCGCCTGATAGTGCTTTTCCTAAAATTAGAATATCAGGTTGTGAGTACGTTGCTTGCTTTTCACATTTTGATTCGCAGGTACAATTTCCACAAACAGCTAATAAAGATCCCGTTCTAGCAATTCCTGTTTGTACCTCATCGGCAATAAACAACACATTATTCGCTTTACAAATGGCTTTTGCTTTTTGAATAAAATCATCCGATGGAGTATAAACACCTGCTTCGCCTTGAATCGGTTCAACCAAGAAACCAGCAATATTTTTAGAGGAAGATATTGCTTTTTCAAGCGCCTCTATGTTATCATAAGGAATACTAATAAAACCAGCAGTGTATGGTCCAAAGTTTTTACGAGCATTTTCATCATTGGAAAACGAAATAATCGTGGTGGTTCTTCCGTGAAAATTGCCATCACAAACGATAATTTGAGCTTCATTTTCATGAATTCCTTTTTTCTCATAAGCCCATTTTCTGCACAATTTCAAAGCAGTTTCTACCGCTTCGGCTCCTGTGTTCATTGGTAATACCTTATCGAACCCAAAATAGTTGGTTACAAATTCTTCATAAACCCCTAATTTATCATTATAAAAAGCTCTAGAAGTAAGGGTTAAGGTTTGTGCTTGTTGCACCATTGCATCTACAATTTTAGGATGACAATGCCCTTGATTTACAGCAGAATAAGCAGATAAAAAATCATAATATTTTTTTCCATCTACATCCCAAACATACACCCCTTCTCCTCTATTTAAAACTACAGGTAGTGGATGGTAATTATGCGCTCCATATTTTTCTTCTAATGTTATAGCTTCAGCAGCTCTTGATTGGTTTAAAACTGACATGTTTTAATTCGTTTTTGATTGTAATCGAGTAATTCCTTCTTTAGGGCGAGAAATCAACCATTTAGCAAAAGTAGTAATTTTTGTTGGAAGATGGATGCTGGATGCTGGAAGAAAAAACTCCAAACTTACTGCTCCAAGCTCCCAACTCGCTATTCAAACATTTCCAACAACGTAGTAACCGTATTCCAATTCCGAATCGTAGCTACAACATTTAATTTCTTCTCAATATACTTTTGGTCTAACTTAGTTTTTCCGGCGCCAACAGCATATTTAATATAAATTCTACTGGCATCAATTGAAGCTTCATCGGGTTTAAATTGACTTATTTTTAAATCATTTAAGGCACCATTTGATAATTCCTTTGAAATAAAAGCAACATACAACTTTTTAGTATCGCACTCTTTTTCTTTGAGATATAGATTGTTATTTAAACACGCTTCTAAATCTTCTTTACTAATTACAACAACGGGAACTTCTAACCCTAATTCTTTAAAAATTTCTTGTTTAATTTTAAAACCAACACTCGCACCTTGCGCTTCATCTGAATCTACAAAAACATTTCCCGATTGAATATAGGTTTGTACGTTTTGAAATCCTGTCTTCTCTAAAAGGGTTTTCAAAACATCCATCTTAATCATGTTGTGTCCAGAAACATTAATTCCGCGCAATAAAGCTAAATGGGTTTTCATATACATTTGAAATTTGGCATAAATGTAAAAAAATGTATCAAATAACACCCAACAATTCTTATTTTTGCTTCATGGTAAAAAAGAGAACCGAAAAAATCGTATTCGAAAACGTAAAAATCCTTGATGCAGGTGCAAAAGGTGTTTCAGTCGCAAAAGCGCCTGATGGCAAAGTAATATTTCTTCCAAATGTTGTACCCGGTGATGTTGTTGATGTGCAAACCATGAAGAAAAGAAAAGCCTACTATGAAGGTAAAGCAATTAAAATTCATGAATTTTCTGAACATAGAATAGCACCTGTTTGTGATCACTTTGGGGCTTGTGGAGGCTGCAAATGGCAAAATATGAACTACAGTCAGCAGTTGTTCTACAAAAATCAGGAAGTATATAATAATTTAAAGCGTATAGGAAAAATTGAATTGCCTGAATTTGAGCCCATTTTAGGTTCGGAAAAACAATTTTTTTATAGAAATAAAATGGAATTTGGGTTTTCAAACGCGCGTTGGATGACCGATGCCGAAATTCAATCGGGAACCGAATTTGACAATAAAAACGCACTTGGTTTTCATATTCCGAGAATGTGGGATAAGATTTTAGACATCGAAAAATGCCATTTACAAGAAGATCCATCCAATGAAATTCGGAACGAAATCAAACGCTTTGCCAATGAAAACAACTTATCGTTCTTTAACGCTAGAGCTGTGGAAGGTTTGTTAAGAACGTTGATGATTAGAACGGCTTCTACTGGAGAACTTATGGTTTTGATTCAGTTTTTTGAAAACGATAAAAAAAGTATCGAATTGATGATGAACTTCTTAGCCGAACGTTTTCCACAAATTACTTCGTTACAATATGTGATCAATCAGAAATTGAACGATACGTTATATGACCAAGACATTATTTTATTTAAAGGGCGCGATTATATTTTGGAAGAAATGGAAGGTTTGCATTTTAGTATTAATGCGAAATCGTTCTATCAAACCAATTCAGATCAAGCCTATGAATTATACAAAATTACCAGAGAATTTGCTGGTTTAACGGGTAATGAAACCGTATATGATTTATATACAGGAACTGGAACTATTGCTCAATTCGTATCCAAAAAAGCCAAGAAAGTTATTGGTGTGGAAGCCGTTCCTGAAGCCATAATAGATGCGAAAGCAAATGCCGAGCGAAATAACATAACCAATTGTGAGTTTTATGTAGGAGACATGAAAAATGTGTTTAATAACGAATTCATCAACACACACGGTCAACCCGATGTTATCATTACTGATCCGCCAAGAGATGGAATGCACAAAGACGTTATAGCAATGCTATTAAAAACGGATGTTCCAAAAATTGTATATGTAAGTTGTAACTCCGCTACACAAGCACGCGACTTAGCCTTAATGGACGAAAAATACAAAGTAGTTCGTGTGCGCCCTGTGGATATGTTTCCGCAAACGCATCACGTGGAAAATGTTGTACTTTTGGAATTAAAAAAATAAAAATTATGAACTATAAGCTATTTCTAATTATACTTTTTACTTTCACGTTATCAAGTTGCGAGAAAGATGATATTTGCGCCGAAGGAACACCAGTAACGCCCAGAGTGATTGTTGAGTTTTATAAATTTGTTACTCCAACTGTTTTGGAGAATGTAACCAATCTTGGAATTATAGAACCCGCTGCCCTTGTAGGAATTGCATTTAATGAGGTTTCAAAAATTGAAGTGCCTTTAAAAACAACTACCGATATAACTACCTTACATTTTATACAAAATGGAAGTGACACTGTCACTACTAATGATAATATTGATGTGATTACCTTTAATTACCAA
>NZ_JBIIWV010000091.1:0-8609 GCF_044338735.1 Flavobacterium sp.
GTAGTTAAACTTTTTTTGTTAAATTTGCAGAGATTTGAGGTAACTAATAATTACCCACCTCAGATAATTTATTTTTTATGAAACAAGAAATAAAAGCCTATAATAACGTGTTGGAATTAATTGGTAACACACCATTAATTAAATTGAGTAAAGTAGCTGCTTCATTATCAGGTAGTTTCTATGCTAAGGTTGAAGCCTTTAATCCAGGACATTCTACAAAAGATCGTATTGCATTATATATTATTGAAGAAGCTGAAAAAAAAGGCATTTTAAAACCAGGTGATACTATTATTGAAACTACTTCTGGAAATACAGGATTTAGTTTAGCAATGGTAAGTATTATTAAAGGATATGATTGCATTTTAGCGGTTAGTTCTAAATCTTCAAAAGATAAAATTGACATGTTACGTTCTATGGGTGCAAAGGTATATGTTTGTCCTGCAAATGTTTCAGCCGATGATGAACGCTCTTATTATAATGTTGCAAAAAGATTACACGAAGAAACAAAAGGGTCTGTTTATATTAATCAATATTTTAATGAATTAAATGTAGATGCCCATTATTATTCTACTGGTCCTGAAATTTGGGAACAAACTGGCGGACAAATTACACATCTTGTAGCGTGCAGTGGAACAGGAGGAACTATCTCAGGAACGGCTCGCTTTTTAAAAGAAAAAAATCCAAATATTAGAATTTTAGGTGTTGATGCTTTTGGTTCGGTTTTAAAGAAATATCACGAAACTAAAGAGTTTGACAACGATGAAATTTATCCATACCGAATAGAAGGTTTAGGAAAAAATTTAATTCCAACCGCTACTGATTTTGATATTATTGATAAATTCATCAAAGTTTCTGATGAAGATAGTGCGCACACCGCAAGAGAAATTGTTAAGAAAGAAGGATTGTTTGTAGGATATACTTCAGGAGCTGCGTTTCAAGCGGTAAAACAATTTGCTGAAGAAGGAGAATTTGATCCCAATAGTAAAGTGGTGATTATTTTTCCAGACCACGGCTCTCGTTATATGAGTAAAGTATTTAGCGATGAATGGATGAACGAGCAAGGTTTCTTTGATAGTGTGAACAGTGAAGAAGCGTTAAAAATAGAAATTATCAAGTAATTTGATTATAAATACAAAAAAATCCTGAGTGAAAGCTCAGGATTTTTTTATTTAATTCGAAGAAGAATTACTCAGCACTTTCTTGCATCGTATGATATACGTTCATTACGTCATCGTCTTCTTCAATTTTTTCTAATAGTTTTTCAACATCAGCTACTTGATCTGGTGTTAATTCTTTAGTTATTTGAGGTATTCTTTCAAATCCTGAAGATAATATTTCTAAACCACGTGTTTCTAATTCTTTTTGGATGGTTCCAAAGCTTTCAAAAGGAGCGTACATTAAAATTCCGTCTTCATCTGCAAAGATTTCTTCCACGCCAAAATCAATCATTTCTAATTCGAGTTCTTCCACATCTTGTCCTTCAGCTGGAATTCTAAAATTACACGTATGATCAAACATAAATTCTACCGAACCTTGTGTTCCAAAAGTTCCATTACATTTGTTGAAATAACTTCTAATGTTTGCAACGGTTCTATTGTTATTATCGGTTGCCGTTTCAATTAAAACAGCAATACCGTGTGGAGCATATCCTTCAAACAAAACTTCTTTATAATTCGCCGTGTCTTTATCAGATGCTTTTTTAATAGCACGTTCCACATTATCTTTAGGCATATTTGCCGCCTTAGCATTTTGAATAACGGCACGTAAACGTGAGTTGGTCTCAGTATTTGGTCCGCCTTCTTTTACGGCCATTACAATATCTTTTCCTATTCTAGTAAACGTTTTTGCCATTGCTGACCAACGTTTCATTTTACGGGCTTTTCTAAATTCAAACGCTCTTCCCATTTATTTTTGGTTTAAAGTTTAACTTTGCTTTGTTCGGCTTTGCCTCGAGTCAAATTTCAGGTTGCAAAAATAAAATAATTTACTTTATTTAAGAACACTTGAGTTATAATTTAAGCAAATCTTTTTAATTTGTTTTTATCAACAAGGGTTATTTTTTTTCCAGTCAATAAGATGTAACCACTTTTGTTAAGTTCAGATAGTAATCGGATGCAGCTTTCTGTTGCGGTTCCAATCATTCCAGCTAATTCTTCACGAGATAATTGAATGTGTAGTGAACCATCTTCATTTTTTCCGAAAGTATCTTCTAAATAAATTAGGGTTTCTACCATGCGCTGACGGACTGTTTTTTGTGCCATATTGACCATATGATCCCCAGCCTCTTTTAAATCATCACAAATGGTGCGCATTACATTCATAGAAAACTGATTATTTTCTGTAAAAAAATGAATAATTTCACTTTTAGGAATAAAACAAACTTCCATATCTTCAAGCGCAACAGCACTTAGATTTGCAGGTTCGTCACTAATCATTGAACGCTGTCCTAACAATTCACCAGGTTTAACCAATTTTACAATTTGATCTTTGCCATTATCACTGAGTTTTGATAATTTGCAAACACCTTCTTTAACGCAGTATATACCATTGGTCACTTCGCCTTCTTCAAAAATAGGCTCTCCTTTTTTTATTGTAAATGAAGTCTTGCATTCTGCCATTCGAAGTAATTCCTCCTTATTCAACGCTTTAAGAGAACTAAATTGTCTAACGATACATTGCTCACATTTACTCATAAATAATTAGTATTTAATGAAACATCAAAATTACAAAATTGTATGACAATTATCATATTTTGTTTGTGTTTTATAAAAGAACTTTGTTGCAGGTAAAATGAGCAAATTATGGACACAGAAAATTGTTTCCATTGTGGTATTGAAATTTATAAAAACGAAGAAATCTTTTATGATGACAAGAAATTTTGTTGTAATGGTTGTAAAACTGTATACGAAATTTTCAGTCAGCATGATTTAACGTGTTATTATGATTTTCAGTCGGCACCAGGTGCTACTCCACAAGACATACAAGGAAAGTATGATTTTTTAGACAATGAAGAAATTGTTACAAAATTACTTGAATTTGAAGAGAATGGAGCTCATATTGTTTCACTCTACATTCCTCATATACACTGTAGTTCGTGTATTTGGATTTTGGAAAATCTACAAAAACTTCAATCAGGAATAAATACCTCTCAGGTTAATTTTGGAGAAAAGAAAGTTCGAATAACTTATAATCCAGCACTGACAAGCTTGAAAGAAATTGTTTATTTACTTAGTTCAATTGGATATGAACCCTATATTAGTTTAGAAAACTTTGACGAAAGCAAAAAGAAAGTTGATCGCAGTTTGATTTATAAAATTGGAGTTGCTTTTTTCTGTTTTGGAAACATCATGTTGTTATCATTTCCGGAGTATTTTGAAGTAAAAGAATTTTGGATTGACCAATACAGAGGCTTTTTTCGATGGTTAATTTTTGGATTATCATTGCCTACCTTTATTTATTCAGCTTCTGGATATTATGTTTCGGCTTGGAAAAGTATAAGGTCAAAATTATTAAATATTGATATTCCAATTGCTTTAGGAATCGTGGTCATGTTCATTAGAAGTACGGTTGATATTATTTTTGGCTATGGTCAAGGTTTTTTTGACAGTATGGCCGGATTGATTTTCTTCATGCTTTTAGGAAAGCTATTCCAACAAAAAACGTATGATTTTCTTTCATTTGAACGCGATTATAAATCTTATTTTCCCATTGCCATAACTAAAATTTTATCTGATGGTTCAGAAGAATCTGTTCAGGTTTATGATATTGAAAAAGGGGATAGGCTGTTAATTCGAAATCAAGAATTAATTCCAGTTGATGGTATTTTAATTTCTGAAAAGGCGGCCATCGACTATAGTTTTGTTACGGGAGAAGCAGTTCAAATTGAGAAAAATTCTGGTGATAAAATTTTTGCCGGCGGAAAACAGTTAGGAAAAATAATCGAAATGGAAGTTCTTTTTTCGGTTTCCCAAAGTTACTTAACCCAATTGTGGAGTAATGATGTTTTTCAAAAACGTGTAGAGCAACAACATAAATCAATTACAGATCGCATCAGTAGATATTTTACTCCCGCCTTATTAGCATTAGCATTTTTATCCTTTGGATATTGGATATTCATTGATATTGCAACTGCTTTTAATGTATTTACAGCAATATTAATAGTTGCTTGTCCTTGTGCTTTAGCATTAACTGCACCTTTTACTTTGGGAAATGTATTACGAATTTTAGGCAACCGAAAAATCTATTTGAAAAACGCATTGGTAGTAGAACAATTAGCTAAAGTTGATACTATTGTTTTCGATAAAACAGGAACAATTACAACCAATAAGAAGACGGCAATTACTTATGAAGGAACCAAATTTACTCCTTATGAGTTACAATTATTAAAGAATGTTTTACGAGGTTCAAATCATCCGTTAAGTAGAAGATTGTACGAATATATTCCAAAACAAGAAAAGCTTGAGCCTTCAAGTTTTGAAGAAATTATTGGAAAAGGAATTTTCGCAGAAATTGATGGAAATACTATAAAACTAGGTTCGTCTCAATTTTTAAAAACGATGACCGAAAATACCCATAAAAAAACCAAAGTACATGTTGAAATTAATAACGATTATAAAGGAAGTTATGTTTTTAATAACCAATATAGAACTGGTTTAGAACAATTATTTGGGCAATTATCAAAAAAATATAATTTAATTGTGTTGTCAGGTGATAACGATGGGGAACTACCAATACTTAAGAAAATGTTACCTGCTTCAACTACCTTAATTTTTAATCAAAAACCAGAACAAAAATTGCAATATATTGATCAATTACAAAAAGAGGGCAAAAATGTAATGATGATTGGCGACGGATTAAATGATGCGGGTGCATTGGCTCAAAGCAACGTGGGTATTTCTATTTCAGAAAATGTCAATGTGTTTTCGCCAGCTTGTGATGGAATACTAGACGCTAGTCAATTTGATAAAATAAATTTTCTGATGCGTTATTCAAAAAATGCCTTGATCACAATTTATATGAGTTTTGGTTTGTCTTTACTCTATAATCTAATTGGATTGAGTTTTGCAATTACAGGTGCTTTAGATCCTATAATAGCTGCAATAATTATGCCTTTGAGTACAATTACAATTGTGAGCTTTGTAACAATTATGACAAATCTTTTCGCAAAAAAATAAGTAATCAAAAAAAATATGAGATATGATAAATATCATATTATTTCAAATCGTGCAAAATTAACTTTGTTAAATTAAAATCAAGGTATGAGTGTCATTTATTTATTAATCACAATTAGTATCATCGTTGCTGTACTTTTTTTGGGTGCTTTTATCAAAGCAGTTAAAAGTGGTCAGTATGATGATGACTATACTCCATCGGTTCGAATGTTATTTGACGATGAGCTAGTAAAAGAAAAACCAAACAAAATAATACAAACAGAAAAACAAAAAACAATTTAATTATGGACAAACAACAATTTTATTATGACAACAAAATTGTAAGGAATTTCCTCTACGCCAGCATCGTTTTCGGTGTAGTTGGAATGTTAGTAGGGCTTTTTTTAGCATTATTGTTTTTGTTTCCTAATTTAACAAGCGGTATATCGTTTTTAAGTTTTGGAAGATTGAGACCTTTACACACCAATGCAGTAATTTTTGCCTTTGTTGGTAATGCTATGTTTGCAGGAGTTTATTACTCTATGCAAAGATTATTGAAAACAAGAATGTTGAGTGACTTTTTGAGTAAAGTTCACTTTTGGGGGTGGCAATTAATCATAGTAGCAGCAGCCATTTCATTACCTCTTGGATATTCGACTTCAAAAGAATATGCAGAATTAGAATGGCCTATTGATATTGCCATTGCATTGATTTGGGTAGTTTTTGGTATCAATATGATAGGAACTATTATCAAAAGAAGAGAGCGTCATATTTATGTAGCGATTTGGTTTTATATTGCAACATTTGTAACTGTAGCCGTGCTTCATATTTTCAATAGTTTAGAGTTACCCGTATCTGCATTAAAATCATATTCAATTTATGCTGGTGTTCAAGACGCATTAGTACAATGGTGGTACGGTCATAATGCAGTAGCTTTTTTCTTAACTACTCCATTTTTAGGAATGATGTACTACTTTGTACCAAAAGTTGCAAATCGTCCTGTTTACTCTTATAGATTGTCAATTATTCACTTTTGGTCATTAATCTTTATTTATATTTGGGCTGGTCCTCACCATTTATTATACACAGCGTTACCAGATTGGGCTCAAAATCTTGGGGTTGTTTTCTCTGTAATGTTGATTGCACCATCTTGGGGAGGTATGATAAATGGTTTATTAACGTTGAGAGGTGTTTGGGATAAGGTGCGTACCGATGCAGTATTAAAATTCTTTGTAGTTGCAATTACAGGTTATGGTATGGCTACTTTTGAAGGACCAATGTTATCATTGAAAAACGTAAATGCTATTGCTCACTATACGGACTGGATTATTGCTCACGTTCACGTGGGTGCATTAGCATGGAATGGTTTCTTATCATTTGGTATGATTTATTGGTTAATACCAAGGATGACCAAAACAAAATTATTTTCTGAAAAATTAGCTAATTTCCATTTCTGGATTGGTACACTAGGTATTATTTTATACTCACTTCCAATGTATGTTGCAGGCTTTACACAAGCTTCTATGTGGAAACAATTCAAATCAGATGGTGGCGCTTTACAATATGGAAATTTCCTTGAAACAGTTACCGAATTAATGCCAATGTATTGGATGCGTGCTATTGGAGGTACTTTATACTTAACAGGAGTTATTGTATTAGTTTACAACATCATCAGAACAGTTAAACAAGGCGCTTCAGTAGAAGATGAATTGGCAGAAGCTCCTGCATTAGCTGTAATTTCATCCAGTAGATTAAAAGGTGAAAAATTACACTCTTGGTTAGAAAGAAAGCCAGTACAATTTATGTTGTTAACTACAGTTGCAATTTTAATTGGTGGTTTGATTCAAATTTTACCAACCCTATTAATAAAATCAAATATTCCAGTAATTTCATCTGTTAAACCTTATACCCCCTTAGAATTACAAGGTAGAGATTTATACATAAAAGAAGGTTGCGTGGGTTGTCACTCTCAAATGATTCGCCCCTTCCGTTCAGAAGTAGAGCGTTATGGAGACTATTCTAAAGCAGGTGAATTTGTTTATGATCATCCATTTTTATGGGGTTCTAAACGTACTGGACCCGATTTAGCTAGGGAAGGAGTAACTGGAAAACCTTTTAACGGAGGTAGATCAGATGATTGGCATTTTAACCACATGTATAATCCACAAGGATTAAATGAAAAATCAATCATGCCAAGATACCAATGGATGATTAAAAATGAACTTGATAATTCAACGATTCAGGATAAAATGAAAGCTATGGTAACTCTGGGTGTTCCATATACAGAAACACAAATTAATGATGCAATGAAAAATATTGATACTCAAGCATCTAAAATTGAATCGAATTTGATGAAAAACTCAGAGATTAAAAAAGCATTTGAAAAAGAAACAGCTTCTCCTTTGAAAAACAGAGAAATTGTAGCACTTATTGCCTACTTACAACGATTAGGAACTGATACACAAATTAAAAATAAAACGAACTAGTCATGCTAAAATTTGTAAAACATAATTTAGAAACAATTGCTGGAGTAGAAATTTATCCTATTATTTCGTTGACTATTTTCTTTACTGCTTTTATATTATTTACAGTATGGGCAATGACCTACAGCAAAGAAAAAATCAAAGAAATAAGTGAACTTCCTTTAAATGATTAATAATAATTATTTGTTTCAAAAAAAAAAATAATCTTTATATGAAAAAATTAATTCCATCATACGTAAGAGTTCCATTATTGTTTGCATTTGTTTTTGCAGCATTGGAATATTTTATTGACTCAGGAAATAAACCAGCTTTTATAAAGTTTCCAATGGTAGCTTTATTTTTAGGAGTTTTCCTGTTTCTATTAATTGCAATTGAAATTGTAGTAAGCGCGGTTGATAAAGTGACCTATCATTTGTTAACAGACGAACAGAAAAAACAATTAGAAGACGCTCAAACCGTTTCTTTTTTTGAAAGTAAATGGTATCAGAATGTGTTGAATAAATTAACAAGTTCAAAAGATATTGAGCAAGAATCTGACGTTATGTTAGATCACGATTATGACGGTATCAAAGAATTGGATAACGTATTACCTCCATGGTGGGTGTATTTATTCTATGGTACAATTTTATTTGCATTAATATATTTAGTTCGTTTCCATGTGGTTGGTGATTACAATCAAGCACAAGAATTTAAATATGAAGTCGAATTAGCTGCTTTAGAAAATGTTAAAAACGCAACAGCAACTCCAGATGATATGAATATTGATAAAGTGACCCTTTTAACCGATGCTACAAGTTTAGCAAAAGGAAAAGAAATCTTTATAAATGCTTGTGCAGCTTGTCATAAAGTAGACGGAGGAGGACTAGTAGGACCAAACTTAATAGATAAAAATTGGATCAATGGAGGTGGAATCAAAAATGTCTTCAAATTAATTTCTGAAGGAAGTAAAAATAATGCCACTATGGTAGCATGGAAT
>NZ_JBIIWV010000007.1:0-27731 GCF_044338735.1 Flavobacterium sp.
AGTAATAAAAGATTTTTTTTCATTTTAATTAATTTTTAATTGTTTTTATATATTATCAAATGTCTCTCGTATTTACTTTGTATGATGTGTCTTGTTTTTAGTAATTTTTTGATAATTTTGATGAATATTGTAAATCTGTTTATTTATTTAAATTTTCCTATATAATCATCCAAATTTGTTATTGTAATTTAAAAATAGTTTTTTTATAAAAATCTGAAGTTTCAATTCCGTGAGTAATATCCAAGCTATATTTCACTCTTGAAATTTTTTCATGTTCAAACATTTTTACAATTCCTTCACTATCACTAGAGAAGTTTAGTACGTTAAAAATATCTAAATCGTTGGCTGCTTTTGTAATGTCATGATTTGTTCCTATGTAAGTGAAAGTCCAATTATTGTTTTTATACTTTTCAACTAACTTTTTTATACTAATTGCATCATATGCTATTGATGCGTTTTCTTCTCCATCAGTAAGAATTGTTACCAATACACTATAGTTTGCTTTATCTTTCAAATACTCACTAAGTTTATTGATGCTGTATCCAATTGCATCATGTAAAGGAGTTAGTACATCTGGATTGTAATTTTCGGTATTTAATTTATTAATCTTAGAACATGGTTCAACAAAGTGTAATGGGTTAATTTTATTACTGTTGAAAGATACCATTGATATAAAGTGCTCTTGGTCTGAAAATTTTGTTTCAATTTCTTTGATTGAACCTAAGAGTTCATTGAATCCAGTGATGATAGATCTTTTAATTTCTTCCATTGAACCGCTCTCGTCTAAAATAATTAAGTTGTGTACTTGATGTCTGTTTTCCATTTGTGTGAATTTGAGTTAATAATGTTATCAATAAGCATTCGTGTCAACTTTATTTTTTGGTTGGAGATGCAATTAATTCTACTAATTAAAAGTGATATTTAATCAGAAAAAAATAAAGTTTATACCTTATGTAATTTGTCAATAGGGTAAATCAAGAAAAAAAATGTTTTGTTGGATTTAATTTAATAAATTATTTAAATTGTTAGTTATTTAAAAAATAATTAACAATTTATTGGCTCATTTTTACGAATATCGTAATAAAAAATTACTGTTTTTTAATGAAAAATAATAAAACATGTCGCTATTAGCAAACTATTAGCGACATGTTTATTAAAAACTAGTTGTTTAAATAAAGTAATTATTCATTAAAAAGGAACTTATATAAATCTTCATATTTAGTCAGCTTTCCTTCAAATATTCTCATTTTAATCTTTTTTGAAGTATTTGAATATTTGGCTAATTCCTCTTTTTTTATGTAAGCTAATTTGTTGTCCTCAGTAATACCGCATAAGATGTTATCTTTGTTAGGATTAAATTTAATGACGTCTTTATATCGGTAAATTGCATTGGTTCCTTTTTCAATAAGCACAATATTACTTAATAACAGTTTATTCCCATTGCTATCAGCAAAAACAGCTGGTAGTTCAACACCTTTAGGGTAGGAAGTAGGGTAGTCTAAATTCACAAATCCAAATTGGTTTACTTCTAATGTTCGGGTTATTTTTTCATTCAAATCCGATTTTTGAATTTTGTTTTTTTCTAAATCCAATTCATATTTTTTCCAAAGCTTTTCAATTGCTTCTCTTTTGGCTATTTGAGGACCATACTTTTTTTGGTAAGTTTTCAAAGCTTCACTATAATCTTTTCCTTCCTCAAATGATAAATAACAAAGACAAGAATTTTCTTTTCTCATATTACCAAATTTTAAAATTGAAACCACTTCGAATAACCCATGCTTTCTAGGAATTACTTTCATTTCTTGCGCATGCGAGATTTTACATTTTGCGGGATCGACAGGTGTAAATTTCACATTTTCATATTCGCTAATTTCTGGATATTCACCTGTGTCATCTTTAATGGAGAAGGAGTAGGGTTTGGCAATTTGTGGGCGATGTGGAATATTTAGCGCCTCAATTTCATCCTCTTTTCGAGTAACGGTTATGATATCTTTTCCTTTGGCTATCCATTGGTTGGTTTCTTTATCTAAATCGTACACATTAAAATCTTTAGACTTGGACGTGCTTAACAAATCAACTTTAATTTTATTAGCTGGATTGACAAAAACCAGAGCATTTTTAGCGTTCGTAGCATTGATTTCAAACATGCCACCCGAGACAAATACTTTGTCCTCTCCGTTTTCATTTAATTCCATAGGAATACCAGCAACATAGAAGTCTAAAGGATTTCTAAATTCACGGTATTCAAGTTTTACTTTACTTGTTATCGGGTTTCCAGCTTCATCTAAAAAGGCATTTTTAGGTACGCGTATTGTTGTTCCTGATTCGGTAAGAATTACATTATCTACATTGGGGTCAACCTCAAAGTATTGATAGGGGATATCAAGACCATCAATAGGTTTTTGGTAAGTGGTATTTTCAATTTTGGTTGCTGAATGTTGGATTGTTTTTTTTTCAGTTTTATTCTCGCATTTGTAGATAAGGGCTAAAATAATTAGCACGCACAAAACAATAACAATTACTGCTTTTTTTTTCTTGTTTTTCATAGTAGGTTGGTTTGGTTAATAAATTAATTTGGGATTAATTTTTTTTTGGAAGTTAGATTGGTTTATTTCATAAATTTTTTAGAGATTTGGTAAATTAAAATTTGAGTTATAATTATTAATAACTTAGTTTTTTCTTCATTATTGTATTGATTTTTAATTTATTATGTATTACAGACTTACCCGTTCAATTTATTTACTTTCAGATGATAAAAGTCTTCTGTTTGGAATTAGAAATAAAATACTTTATATCATTTATCTAATATCATTTATCATTCCATTAGGCTGTCAAAAATCAACAACTGATTTTTCAGGAAATTGGACTGCTAAAGGAGCTAATTTTGAAAATACTTTAGTGCTGAATAAGATACCGGGTCAAAAAGATTGTTATAAATTTTCTTTTTCAGGTTGGAGATATTCTTATGATAGTTATACCAAGCAAAATATCAAATTTTCAGGCAATATGAATGAGGATTTCTTTATCATCCAAATAGATAAAGGTAAAGCTTTTTATTCTGATGATAATCGAACAGAAAATAAAGAGTTTCCTATTTATAATGAAGGTGAAGAACGTTGCAAGCTTTTCTTTGCATTTAATGAGGATACAATTAAAGTTAAATCATCCGATTGCCATCTAATTTATGGAGGTTATGGAGTAACGTTTGATGGTAATTATTCAAAGTATTAATAAGTGATTTTTTTTGGAATTCTGAGGCTAGATGTAATTTAAATGCAGTGTTGATTTTACTTTAAAAAATTCACTTTCAAGATTTTAATAGAATTATTATTTAGTATATTCTATCATATAAAAGATTAAAAAGGAGGGTCAACAGTTTGGTTGTTATCCCATGAAATTGGTTTGGAATCAAAAGGAATTCCTTCTATATTGGATACAATTTTCTCAGGATAATGTTTAGCAGTATAATCAATTTTCCATTTATCTTTTCTTTCTTCACTCCAAAACTCATCGGGTCCTGGCATATCGTCAACAATATAAAATGTACCATCGGCTCGATAGAAGTAACAGATGTTTTCAATTAAATTTTCTATTATTATTGGTTCTTGACCACCAATTAAAAAAAGCTTATGAATTAATTCATTTCTTTCTTGTGAAGAATTTGTATAAAAATAATATTCCGTTTGTGGTCGTTCTTTTATTTTCCAGCCATTTGTAAATTCAAATTCAAAATAAAGCAGATCATATGATTTAGTAGCTAAATAGGTTAAAAATTGAGCTGTGGTATCAAAGTTCTTTCTCATTGTTCTAACGGGATGAACAGTAGATTTTCGTTGATGAAAACCATTATTTATTCTATAAATAATTCTATTATTTTTAATTGTAAGATGTTTAAAATGAAGTAGTAGCCATAAGTTTGATCTTGTACTATGCACACCCATTGAAAAACTTTTCTTATCAGATAAGAGTTCTAAAGAATGTATAAGGTTTTCAATTGTATCCATTATCAATAGTTATGTTTTTTTAGAAAATGTCAACTTTAAAAGGGTTCTTCTAAAGTATCAATACAAATCTTTTCATTTTTAATAAGATCGGTTTCACTGTTCACAAATTTACTGCATTCATAGATATCAGTGACTTTATTATTTTTTATTTCAAGAATTAAATCCATATAATCTTTTGAAGAATTTCCAACAAATGAAAACCCTTGACAGTTTACATTAGTGCATATGTTAGAAGTACATTTTCCTTCAAAACGATTTAAATGTGTATTGCCCCGTGTAAAAAATTCGTCAAAGGCATATGACAATTTTTTGACAAACATTTTTTTCTCATAATCTTGATAAGGAAGGTTTTTATCTAAAATTAAATTTAGCATATTGCTATCCATGCGTTCTAAAAAATAAAAAACAGCATCTGCATTGGTTTTTAAAGGGATTTTACCTTCTTCATTCAAAATAATACGACTTCCATCTTCTTTTACATAGACTACATCTCCCATTTGAGCAAGTTGCTGCATAATATCTTGTTGTTCTGGGGTCATTAATTTAAAATATCTATTTTATTGTAATGTCTTCTTCGTCTATTATAAGTGAATTTATCAAATATTGTTTCAATAGTAATAATGGAGTTTGAAAGTCTATCTACTTGATTAAATCCAATTGGGCAATCAATCATTAAAAAATTGGTATAAAGAATTCTGTCATGATTGCTAAAACCTTTAAAAGTATTATGAATTATTTCAATATTTGAAATTCTCAGCTCATTTTTTAATATTTCTAATTTGGTGTTTTTCTGATAATTTGGATGATTTAAGTAATCTGTTATAAAAGTAATTCGATTTAGATTACATTGTTTTTTAACAGCCTTTACTAATGGCAAAATGTAATTATTAATATTATTTATGTCGTTAATTAAGTAATTATCGTTAATTATAATTTCATTAAATTTTAAAAAAGTTTTATTGAGTATTTGTTGCCATCCAACAAATTTTTCTGATAAGTCAATTTTCTTATGAAAACAATCAATTATTTCTTCTATTTTTTCTGAGTAGTTATCATATGTAAAATACAAACCTCCTTTACTTTCAATCAAATCTCTATTTTTGTAGTTTTCTTTTGAATCTATAATAATTAATTGTTTAAAACCACTTTTAGATATAAAATCATTAATAGAATCAAAACTTTGAAATAGAGCTTCAACAGTAATAGAATTAAATAATGGATTTTCACTTTTATATTTTAATAATTCAGAATTATCTAATGAAAAATTAGTACAAAATTTAATTTCAGAATAAGATGTAAGAATCTCTCGTAAGGATTTTTGTCCTAATGATAAATTATTAGATAAAAAATCATTATTGAGTTTTTCTAAAACCTCTTTTTCAATATAGATTTCCATATCACTAATTATATTGAGCATTATTTAATTTATAAAGCTCAAATTGAAGATTGGTCGTTTCATCAAAAAAACCTTTTCCAAAACTTTCAGTTAGTTGACCATTTTTTGTAATGTTGATTTCGTATGCTTTTCTTCCTTCTTCGTCTTTTTTAGAATTTATATAATAAATATTAACTCTATCATTTGTAATACAAATTCCATCTTTACTTGTATGTAAATATTCTTTGGCTACAAGGTATTGCATTTTACGAATAAGATACTCGCTATGTGTTTCTGCAATTATTTGGACATTAAATTTATTAGTTGCTTCAACAAACATTTCAGCCAGTTTGCTTTGCATCGCAGGATGTAAATTTGCTTCCGGCTCCTCTATTACAACTGTTCTTGGAGTTATCAAATCTTCAACTGGTGTAGAGTAATAGTTATGAATACTTAATGACAATATTATTGGTAATAATTGATTAGTTCCTAATCCAAAATCAGCTAATTGTCTTTCATTAGACCCTATTCTAAGAAATGCTTTAAAATTTCCTGTTTCTAAATCAGGTTTTAAAAGTAATTCATCACCAATACCAAACTCTTTTATCCATTTATTTATAAATTTTTTACTATTCTCTTTTTCATTGGCTCTTGGATCTTCAACTTGTTTTAACAAATTTGTAAAATCAGAATTATCATTAAAACTATAAGCTCTCTTTGTCGAAAATCTATTTGAGGAAACATAAGTAGTATTGTGTATGCCTAAATTTAAATTAATTATTTTTTTAACAATGTCGGCGTATATATTTGTAATTACAGGTTTTGAAATTAAATTTTCTGGATTTATTTTATTTTCATTTTCTTGATAGCTATTAAAAAACAACTTAGATAATTCAACATATACTTCTTCAAAAAAATTCTTTTTTCTTAAATTAATTATAGCTTCTACATTTTCATTAAAACTATGATTTGCTTCTATGAATTGGTTTGAATTAAAGGCACATCTTCCTTTTTCATTCGTTTCTTTTCGCTGCAACAATATACCAGTTAAACCAAAGTCAGGAAAACTATCAATAAAAGCTTTAGTTAAATTAGTTGGAACTGCAGAGTTACCAAATTCGTAACTATATGTTTCTTTCATTTTCCAATTACTATTAGATAAAAATGTTATCAAATCCTCACATAACATTTTATGAGATTTTTTGAAATCTTTTTTATAAAAACTACATATCAGGTTACTAAATTCGTTTTCAATTTCAGGATTTTTTTCCCAAAGTATAGAAAAATCGAATATACCATTTTCATAAGAGTTTTTGAATGATTTGGTGTAATCATCTTCATTTATGAAACTAGTAGACCATATTAACTCTCTTTCATCCTTATTACTTTCAGCAAAGAAAACTCCAATTTCATCTATGGTTTGAGCATTATTATCCATAAATATGTCTTTCTTTTCTTTGATAAAGTATTCGAATGATTCAGTTTCTTCATTTGTATCAAATGAATTCCAAATGGTTTTATCTGAAAATATGTAAACAGAAACTTCTTTACTTACCTCATCTGCGAATTTTTTAAATTCTTCAACTGAATTTATACCATTATTTACACCATCTTTTAACTTATTTAATTCACTTACTCTCTTTCTTAAAATTTCGGTATTTTTACACTTAGCATTAAATTTATCAATGAAATATTTATAATTTATTCTAAAACTACATTCATAACTTGGATAAGGTTTTTCTACTCGAATTGTAAAAATTTCATTTTTCGTTTTTACATCTAAAGCGCTTATCATATGAATACTTCCATAGCTTTCTAATCCTGAATTTATATCAATCTTTATTCTATATTCAATATTGTTAATTTGTCTTATATAAACGAAATAATTGTCTTCCGGTTTTGTTGATTCATTGTTGACAAAATTAGCTATACTACCGTATTTAGTTTGATTTGAAGTTAATTTAAATTCTGTACGAAATAGTTCATCAATATTTTTTGCTTTGATGTTTTCTTGTAGCATTTGCATAGCATTTATTAAGCTACTTTTACCACTATTATTTGTTCCTGTTAGTAAAGTAATGTCTTTAAAATCAAACCATTGTTCGTCTTTAAAAACCTTCATGTTTTTGAAACCAATTCCTTTCATTTTACTTTTTTTTAAATAATAAATATCACTTAATAATTTTAATTTTACTAAACGTAATTAATCGCAACAATTTTAGATATGTTAAATTGTTTGACTCTGCAAACATATTTCATTGCTATGCATTTTAAGTGCATATTTAATTTTATTCCCTATCTTTGAAATTCAAAGTTTGGTAAATATAGAAAAAAATACGTCAATGGCAATTACTAAAAATCCACTTATTCGCTATAAAATTTTAGATGCTTGTTTTAGAAATCCTTACAAAAAATTCAGTAAAGAAATTTTGTTAGACACGCTAAACGAGAAACTAATGGAACTCTTTGATGACGAGTCACACTGCATCAAACTCCGTCAAATGCAAGACGATATTGCCTTTATGAAAAGTTCTGAAGGTTGGGGTATTGAATTAGCAGATGAATTTGATGGCAAAAAAAGAATCTTTCGCTACGAAGACCTCAACTTTTCAATAAATAATGCGCCACTTAATGAAATAGAACTAAACGAATTTCAATCAGCAGTACAAGTGCTATCACAATTTGAAGGTATGCCTCAATTTGAAGGAATTCAAGAAATCATTGCCAAATTAAAATTCGATTTAAAAGCAGACGATAATAAACAACCTTTTATAGGATTTGAGACGAATCAAGATTTAAAAGGAATGGAGCATTTTAGTGAATTGTATAATGCGACACAAAAACAACTACCCTTACAAATAACCTATCAAGATTTTAAGGCAATAGATCCTTATACTTTTACATTTCATCCATATTATTTAAAACAATACAACAACAGATGGTTCCTTTTTGGATTGCATGAAGAAACCATGAAACCCGATTGGAATGTAGCTATCGACCGTATTATAGCTATTGAAACTAGTAATATAAAGTTCATCCCAAATAGAACTATTGATTGGCAAGATTATTTCTCTGACATGATTGGAGTGAGTAAAGCTATTGATAGTGAAGTAGAAGAAATTATTTTTCACTTCAATAAAAATACCGGTAAATACATGGAAAACAAACCCATCCATGAAACACAAAAACACAAATGGCTGAATGAGGAAACATTAGAAGTAAAAATAAAAGTAATCCCTAATTACGAATTAGAAAGATTAATATTGAGTAATGGGGAAAGTATTGAAGTAATTGAACCAAAATATTTAAGAGAAAGAATAAAGAATAGAATTGACAATAATATTAAATTATACAGCTAAATAATATTTTAACTTATTATAAATATCGTTATTTATGATTTACAAAAGTTAGTTTAAATACATCTTAGTTAATTACTTGTTGTTTTTTTTGCAAGCACCACAACAAACTAAACCAAATTTTTCTAGGGTAATGTTATCAAAATCTTTTCCTTTCGGTTTATAAGTCCATTTAAAATAGGTTAGCAAATTATCCTAATAACTTGATTCTTTTTTTATTACCATATTTTCGATAATTCATTACCAAAATCGAAATATCTTTTGTTTGAATTTATAACAATTAGGTTTTGTCTTGTACGTGTCATTGCAGTATAAACTATTTTGTCAAATGCATCGTCACCACCAAAATAATTTTCTGGAATATATAAGATCACGTTTAATACTTCCCAACCCTTAAAGCTATGGATTGTAGAGATTTTTAATCTACTATCACCCATCCAAAATGCTTTTTTATGTTTGTGATATCTTTTTTCAGATTCATTTTCAAAAACATGATTTACCTTCATGTTTTTAGTTTCTTCAAAATATTTTACACATTCGTTTCCGAAATTTTTATCAGGTAATAAAATAACAGTATCTGAGCCATGTTTTGAAGTACCATTTTGTTTAATTATTTCAAAAGCTTCATTTATTTTAATTAGCCAATCGTTTTCTTGAATGTTCCACCAAACAGAATGCTCTAAATATTGATTAAAAAGGTCTGGTCTTTCAACTTTTTCAACCCTTACATCCTGATTTAGATTAAATCTTTCGCTAAATTCTTTGGTTATTCCAGCAATTCTTTCTGGTAATCTCACTATAGTTTTTAACTCAATCCATTCTCCAAATTTCTCGACGCCTGAGCGCCTTTTATCGAGCCAATCCATTTCACGACTATAAATGTTTTGTTTTTTGTCACATACAACAACTAACTCATCTCTTTTAGTTAAGAAATGACAAAGCATATTATACCATTCAATGTAATAATCTTGACCTTCATCAATTAAAATTGCATCATACTTGACGAAATCTCCTCTTTGAATTACTTCAAGTACTTTGTTTGGCACAATATCTCTGAAAGTTGATTCAGAATCTGAAGTTTCTCTTGGCCATTTCTCTCCAAATTCATTTAAAATATCTTTGCAAAATCCGTGAAAATGTCCAAAAGTAAAATTTTTCCAACTAAAAGCATATGGACTTCTTTGAACCATATCTCTTATATAATGCCATAAAGTAATGTTAAAAGAAAGTATAAGAACACGGTATCCTTGAGAAGCTAAGTTACCAGCTCTGTGTGCTAACACCTGTGTTTTTCCACTACCAGCAACACCTCTAACTCTATAATGTCCAGTTGCTGGTTCAGCAAATTTTCTTTGATAAGAATTTAGTGACAATCTAATTCCTTGCTCTATAGAATGAAAAGGTGGATTTAGCCAAAATAAAATTTCTTTGTTCCATTCTTTTAACCAATAGTAACTAGTTGATAAATAACTATCAGGTACAATTTGTCTTAAATTTGAACTTGCAACTGAATTTTTTCCAAAGATTGGAAAATAATCAAAATTAATATTTTCTTGTTTGAATAATTCTTGAGCTGCTTCAGTTGTAGCTTTATGAAAGTAAACGGATGTTTTAATAAGACCAAATTTTCTTTTGTCCTTATCCATTTCTTCACCCAATTGTGGAATAAGTTGACCAGATAATTTTTCTTTGTAATATTCAACCTGTTTTATGGGAGACTTTATTTTATAAGTTCCTTTACTATCACTAACGGTAAAATCAAATTTATTTAAATTATCTCTTTTATATGAGTAATTATTTAGGTTCCAATCTTTAACTTCGATTATTTGAACTCCTACTTTAGGATTAAATATTATTATGTCTGGTCGACTACCATTTAAAAAGGGTTGTACAAAAATTAGCCATCCATTATAATCTGTTAAGTCTCCGTTAACATTGAAATTTAAGTCTTTTGATAAGTTTTGGTCTAAAAAGTGTAACAAGAATAATTCCCCCTCTGTAAGTGGTTGTTTAAATTCTTTAATTTGTTCCCAAGTTGGAAATATTCTATTACTCATTTTTAAAACTTGTTATTAACAAAAAATATTTGTAAAAAATAATATCAAAAAAAATTTGATACAGAGTTTAATTTCAAAATAAATATTTTATGAATTGGAAACAAATATAGTTTTTTTTAAATTATTAGTTTAAGTGTTATTAGAACAAATAATTGTATTCTTTATAGTAAATGTATTAAAAAAGGAGTTTTAATTATTAATTTATCTCCTCTTTTTTCAAAACAATTGTATTGTTTTGAGTATTTTCAATAATAGCTGATAATATGTTTTTTATATTTTGAAAGGCAATTTCTTTAGTATTTCCATATTTTTTTGCCCAACCATATTCACCATCAGTTAGCAGATTTTCTTTTGAAGTTGTTGATTCTAAATTTTTTCTTTTAAAGATACCAAATTTATAGGCAGAACCACCCCATATACTACCCAAATCAGTAGTTGTTGCTTCAACCCAATAGCAAAAAGAGGTCTTATCCAAATTTGTATACTCCTCTAACGTCATGTTTTGAATACGATCTAAAGGCCATTCTTGTAAAAAGGTTTCTTTTAGTTGATATAATGTTTCGTTCATTATTTATTTATTTTCAAATTTATTTACTTAATCTATCATAAACTTTCTTCAACATATACCCTTTAACCAATCCACCAAACTCCTTATCGTCCATCATTTTACCGAAAATATCTTGATTTTGCTCCATTCTACTAATTAGTGCATCCATGAATATGTCATCGAAACCGAATTTAAAGTTCTCAATTGGGTTGTTCTTGGCTTGTTCTGCTAACTTTTCATCTAGCACCATATCTTCTTCTATTTGGTCAAAGAATAGCTTGTCTGCTGTATTAAATTCAGTCTGAAACTTCTTGTTTAGTACTTCTATAATTTCAGATAAATTTGCTTCGTCCTCTTTGGTTAATCGTAATCCAGCTTGACCACCACCTTCAAGTTCGTAAACACTTTGGCTTTCCATAACGATGTTATGTTCTGCAATCTTTTGTAGTCTGTAGTATTCCAAAGAAACCTCGTCACCCAACTTGAATTTATCATTCTGGCTAGTTCTTGGCAATTTTTTGTACAGGAATCGTGTATAGGTAAATAGCTTCTCCAAGTCAACATCAGAGAAAGGCATAATCTGAGTTAAAAACGAATACGTTCTATTAAAGCTTTGCATCGTGTTCTTGAAATCTTCTTGAGTGACTTCAGTTCCAATTACATTCTTATCTGAGTTCTCCTCTGGTAGTTGTTTGAAACGTTCTACAGCTGGGTCAATGTAAGCGTTCAGCTTTGCTTGGTCAGAAACTGTCAACGATTTTGCTGATTTGAAATACAGGTTACAGAAATTATTCACCTCTGTTTCCCAAATCACATTTGCTTTATCCAATTCAGCTTTTAAGTCATATAAGTAATTTGGGTCTGAATTCTCCTTGATGGATGTGAGTTCATAATACGGTTGGAACGATTCCAATATTTCATCAGTATCATTTGCAAAGTCCAATACAAACGTGTCTTCTTTCCCGGCACACATACGGTTCAATCTGGAAAGTGTTTGTACAGCTTTAACGCCAGATAATTTCTTGTCCACATACATGGTATGTAACAACGGTTGGTCGAATCCTGTTTGGTATTTATCCGCAACCAATAACAATTGGTATTCATCAGATGCAAACTTTCTAGGTAATTCCTTTTCTGCAAAACCATTAAGCTCAACTTCGGTCACACCTTCTGGAGCGTTACCATAGATTACCTTTCCAGAAAATGCTACAATGGTTTTGACATCGTTATACCCTTTTTCCTTGATGTATTTATCGAATTCTTCTTTGTATCTCACTGCATGTAAACGTGAGCTCGATACTACCATCGCTTTTGCTTTCCCTCCAATCTTTTTAGAAACCACTTGGCGGAAATGCTCCACCATTACTTCGGTTTTCTGTGCAAGGTTATGTGGATGCAATGACATGAATCGTCCAATTGCTCTGGATGCTTTTTTCTTATTTACTTTCGGGTCGTCCTCAATTTCTTTGGATAACTTGAAGTAGGTTTTATAGGTAGTATAGTTTTTTAATACATCGAGAATAAATCCTTCTTCAATAGCTTGTTTCATCGAGTAAAGGTGAAACGGTTCTGGCTTACCATGAGCACCCATCGTTCCAAATACTTCAACTGTTTTGGGTTTTGGTGTTGCGGTGAACGCAAAGAAGCTAAGGTTGTTCTGTTTACCTCTGGCTAACATCGACTTTCTTATTTCATCCTCCGCATCTTCTTCCAATCCTTTGTAAGCCTCATCTTTCTCAGCTTCTTCCAATGATTGTGCTGATAGTACTTCCTTCATTTTTTTGGTAGCTTCACCACCTTGCGAGCTGTGAGCCTCATCAATTATTACTGCATACTTTCTAGCTGGGATTTCACCAATTTTATCCAGAATAAAAGGGAACTTTTGAAGTGTTGTAATGATGATATTTGAACCAGCTGAAATCGCATTTGCCAACTGGGTTGAATCTTTATCGATTTTTTGAACAACACCGTCTTTGTGTTCAAATTGGTAAATCGTATTTTGTAACTGCGAATCCAATACCTTACGGTCGGTAATTACAATCACCGAATCAAAGATTCTGTTGTTAGCCTTATCATGCAAACTAGATAGCCTATATGATAACCAAGCGATGGAATTGGATTTTCCAGAACCAGCTGAGTGTTGAATCAAATAGTTTTTTCCAGCACCACTTTGTCTTGCATCAGTTGTCACTTTACGTACGACTTGCATCTGATGGAAACGAGGGAAAATGATGGTTTCTTTTTTCTTTTTAACACCGTTCAATTCAAATTCTTCCACGCTAAGGTGAAGGAATTTGCCAATAATGTCCATGAAACTATCTTTTGTCCAAACCTGTTCCCACAGATACGATGTTCTGTATCCATCTGGGTTTGGTGGATTTCCAGCTCCATTGTTGTATCCTAAATTAAATGGTAGATAACGAGTGTTCTTTCCGTCTAACTTTGTTGTCATGAAAGCCTCATCGGTATCCACAGCGAAATGCACCAACGTTCTTTTCTTGAATTGAAATATAGGTTCGTTTGGCTCACGGTCATACACATACTGCTTCTTGGCATTCTCTACAGACTGTCCAGAAAACTGATTTTTAAGCTCTATGGAAGCAATTGGTAATCCATTCAAAGAAAGCACCATGTCCAATGAGTTCTTACCTACACGCTCATAATACAGCTGTCTAGTAACTGACAAATGATTGGTAAGATACAATTCGTCTGCTTCTGGATTTAATGTGCTTTCTGGCTTAAAATATGCCATCTGGAACTTCACTCCATAATCTGTAAATCCTTTGCGAATCACGTCCAATACACCACGCAAATCAATTTCTTTGACCAAACGTAGTATTACTTTTTTCTCAGCTTCGTCCTTGTGGATAGTAACCAGTTTATCCCAAGCTTTTGGTTGTGATTGCTTCAAAAAATCAGTGATGTAATTAGGAAATAATCCCTGTTGAACATCGAAGTCTGTTGAACTACCATTAACATAACCACCGTGTTCCAACAAGTTGGATTCGATTGCCTGTTCAAATGTTAGTTCTGTATGTATTCCTTTTGCCATATTAAATCACATATTTTCGCAAATTATCTGTATTCCAAATCAATTTTGCTATTTCTAAATAAAGGTTTTGTCTTTCCTTAATTGTTTCTTTTGTAAAGTCATTGCTCGGATTAAATTTCAAATTGTTCGCATTGGCAAAACGTAAAAAATTCGGATTGTTTTCGTAGCAATTTTCGTTAAGTGATGACACTAATAAATTTTGACCAAAATATTTTGGTAGTTTTTTTGAGTAGGTAGAATCATTTAAACTTCTGTTTATATCTTGCGGAAGCAAAACTAAATCACCGAACATATTTCTTGTTCTTTGAAATTCTTCTTCTGATTCAAACTCGTCTGAATACCTCTCAAAATGGTCAACCCAAATGTGCTCAATGTCGTATGGGTTTTTAATCGAACGGTTAACATAAACATCAAATTTGGTGTCTTTTCCACTTTGTTCTTCTACAAAATGAGTTATTCTGGCAAGTTGGTGCAACATATATCGTTTTGTCCAGCCACTTAAATTAAATCGTTCAATTCCATCTATGCTGAACTCCATGATTTCAATCTCTTCCGTTAAAATCCCAACCAATTGACCTAAAGCTCTTCTTCTAATCTTTTTCGCAAGCATAAACATAGTGTATGTCATTGCTGAATAATCAAGTGTTTTGAAGTTGAATATTCGAATTGAAATGTATTGGTCTAAAAAGCACGATACAATTTTTAGTTTGGCATCAATAATTTCTTTTGTGTCATTTTTGTCCAAACTTGCCAAGAGTATTAGAGGTTGCAATGTGAAGTTTCTGTCTGAATTATAGAAAATGTATTCAAACCCTTCAGTCAACTTTGCCGAGTATTCTGCAATTCTAATGTAAGTATTGGAGAACAAAATGAACTCTTTCTGAACTAAATCACTATAGTCTACTGACCTTCTAAGTCCAATATTATTACCATTTTCTCTTAACCATTTGTGAAAGGCAGTACCAATAATGTCAAAATCTCCTGGTGTAGCATTTCTTTTACGTTCTCGGATTGTTTCGCCATATTGTGACCTTAACCATGTTTTTATGCAATCACTTTCTTGCTCCTTACCCAGAGCTTTTAATTCTAACATTTTAGCTTTCCAAAGCTCGTTTGCTTTTAGTCTTTCATCATTGTCAGCAATTTCCGAAAGTAAATACCCTTTCAACATCTCGGTTGCAGTTAGGCTAAGACCACGGTCATTCATCGAAACAAATATTTTATGTGCGTCTTGTTCCGTTTGTGCAACAATTTTTATAAATTGTACATTGTCAATCAACCAATCCTTGAAAAATGGTAATGCTTCTTCTGGAACAGCATCCATCATCAACTCGATAATGTCATTATATCTGTGCCAAATATTTTGAACACTTTCTGGATGACCTTCGGGCTCAAAAACAACATCGTTAATAATCGCTTCTAGGCATTCCGTGCGTTCTTCAACGTTGATATTGAAGGTAGTTTTCCCATATTTCTGAGAATAAATTAGGTTTAACACTTCTGCTTTATCGTTTGTATCTTGAAGGTGTTTGGTAATAAAAAGCAGCACTAGGCTCAAAGATGTTAGCCTTTGTTGTCCATCAATAATTGCATTTTCATCCTCAGTAAGCACCACAGACCCCATGAAATAGTGACCGTATTTTTCTACTTCATTTCGTTCGTGTGTTTCGGAATAATATTCCAAAAACTCACCTGTCAAATCTTCAATCAGCTCTTCAATTTGTTTGCGTTGCCATTGGTACTCTCTTTGATAATAATGAATACTGTATTTAACTCCAGTAAACAATTCTCTAATACTTTTCGGTGCTCCTAATATTTTCTTCATTAATTTAATTTTTCGTTTCTAACATCCACCTTACCAGTAACCACTTCACTGATTAATGCCGTTTTATACTCTTTTAATAGTTCGATTTCTTGGTGGTATTTGTTAATTAATGTTTCGATTCTGAGTTCTTCTTTTTCAATATGACTAATAATCTGTTTTTGTTCCTCTAGCGAACCAAAACAAACCATGAAGTTCTGAAACATTGGTCTTCTCAGAGAATCCACTGTTGATTTAGCAGATAATTTCATTACTTCTTTTCCAAAATTTTCTTTCAAATAATAAAACAAGTATTTACCTAGAACAGGTTTGAAATTACACATCATATAAACTCTTTGGTGAAAATCAAATTTTTCATTTACGTAATGCCAAACTTTACAAACACCAACACCATCGCCAGCCGTTAAAATTGCTTCTCCATCAAATGAGTATGTAGAAATTCTTTCAATAGTTTGTGAACGAACAAAAAATGGGTATTCCCCGTCATCTTCTCTATTTTCTGTGTCTTTTCCACCAGTGGTAACGTCACACAAATATTTCATCCTTTTTAGTTCCCAATGCACTGGAATCTCTCCCAGCCACTCAATCCCCGAATCCTTCATAGGTACTGTTGGGTCAAGACCTTTGGTTACTGCTTGGTTAATTACTGCAATACGTTCTTCTTCTAACAATTGAATAAACTGCTCTTTCTTGGCGATTAGGTGGTCAATTTGAGTTGTTTTATGGTCGAGGTATTTGGCGATAGCTGTTTGTTCTTCAGTTGATAACTTTAACGACAAAATCACAGCCATTTCATTATTCATAATTTTAGCACCATTAGTATCTGGTCGCTTGTAAAATTGAGTAGCATATTGTAAAAAATAATAGTCAAACTCTGGTATTACATCATCGGATTTTCCTTTTAGTGTGCCACAAACATTTGTACAATTAAATTTCCCTTCTCTTAAAAATACTGTTCCAGCATTTGCACCATCAGTTGTCCATGTAATTAATTTATCGTCAAAATCAAATGTTTCAATATATCCTAGGCAACCATTATTGAGAGTTTGTGATGAATAAACAGGATAAATTGCATCTTCTACCAAGTCTTCATTTGATATAACTCTTCCTCTTCCGATTTGGAATTTATATTTAATTCTAGTAACATCCCAATGACTTGGAATTTCTCCAATCCACTCAATACCCGAATCTTTATAGCTATCGTATTTCTTCATAGTCTATCCGATAACTTCTTTTAATAATCCGTCCGTTTCTTGTTCAATAGCCATGATGTCTTTTCTTATGTCGTCCAACGAACGTAAAGGCTTATACTGATAGAAATATTTGGTGAAATTGACTTCGTATCCTACATTGGTTTTGCTGTGGTCAATCCAAGCATCTGGCACGTGTGGTAACACTTCTTTTTCCATGTATTCTTGCACATCCATCAACAATGGAATGTTTTCCGTATCACGCAAAGATGAATCTGGTTTTGGGTTGCCTTTTTTATCGGATACAACTTGCCCTTTAGCATTACGTTCTGGTCGTTCAACCGTTACTTTAGCATATCCAAACGCTTTGTTGTCGAATACTTTTGAGTAGTCACCTTCTTTAAATTCACCGTATATTTTTGTAATTTGAGCTATGTGGTCATCAGATAATTCGTTTCGTTTGTCACCCAATGATTTGCTCATTTTCTTGAAGAAATCAACTCCGTTAATCAACTGAACTTTGCCTTTTCTGTTATTGGGTTTGTGATTTGATATCACCCAAATATAGGTTGAAATACCAGTGTTATAAAACAACTGATTTGGTAAAGCAATTACAGCCTCTAGGAAGTCGTTTTCAATTATCCATTGGCGAATACTGCTCTCGTTCTTTGTTTTGCTTGGAGAGCCAGAAAAAAGTGGTGAACCATTAAATACAATAGCCAATCGAGAACCTTCTGGTTTCATTTTGCTCATTAAATGCATCAAGAACAGGAACGAACCGTCACCAACTGATGGCAATCCAGCTCCAAATCGTCCACCATGACCCAACTGTTCGTGTTCCTCTTTAACTTTCTTTCCAAACTTTTCCCATTTCACACCGAACGGTGGATTGGTAATCAAGTAATCAAATTTCTCATTGGATAGTTGGTCTTCTGATATACTGTTCCCTTTTTTGATATTGGATGCGTTTTGACCTTTAATCAACAAATCCGATTTACAAATTGCATACGATTCTGGGTTCAATTCTTGACCAAATACCTCCAAACGTGCATCTGGATTAAGCTCGTGCAGATATTCTTCAGCAACAGATAGCATGCCACCAGTTCCCGCACAACTATCGTATATCGTTTTGGTAATACCTTTTTTGGTTAGAATATCACGGTCATTCAAGAACAGAATATTCACCATCAACTTGATAACCTCTCTTGGTGTAAAGTGTTCCCCAGCGGTTTCGTTCGAAATCTCAGCGAATTTTCGAATTAATTCCTCAAACATGTATCCCATTTCCATACTTGAAATACGGTCTGGATGTAAGTCTATTTCTTGGAAACGCTTCACAACCATAAACAACAAGTTGGCATCATCCATTTTGTTGATTTGGTTATCGAACTCAAATTGTTCAATAATTTCTCTAGCATCCTCTGAGAATCCGTTGATGTAATTTCTAAGATTTGATGCTATGTTATTTGGGTCAGCTATTAGCTTCTCAAAGTCGAATTGGCTTTTATTGTGGAACTTAAATCCAGCAGTTTTGTTCAAAATCGGGTCAAGATTCTCAACGTTGGTGGTTTTAAGCTGGTCATACTTTTTTAGCACATCAGCTTTGGTACTTTCAAGAACACAATCTAAACGTCTGATTACGGTTAATGGTAATATAATCTTCCCATAATCACTTTGTTTGTAATCACCTCGAAGTAAGTCTGCAATTGACCAGATAAAATTTGCTGATTCTTTTACGTTTTTCATGAATTGTTTTAAAATAATGATGTAACAAAAATAGATTATTCCAAATTAATATAAATGTTTAATTTAAAAAATAAGATTTATTTTTTAAAAATTTAATAAACTGTTTAGAGCCTGTAATTTTAAGTTCATCTTTAAATCCTCTAATTAAACTGATAATTGGTTTTGGATTATTAATACTGACTTTCAACAAGTAAAGGTCTGAGTTTTCAATTTTAGTCATGTGTTTTTCCAATCCAGCATTTGCTTCTTTGAAAAGAATATATGCCCTAAGCGATAATTGTAATTCCACTTCAAATTGTTCTCCATTGCGTTCCGTAAAGCCAAATACATCAGTAGGTTCAATGTTATGGAGCTTTTGAAACTCTTGTTCATTATCTAATACTTCAACAGCTATAATTCGTTCTAAATTAAAGTATTTTGTAATTTGACTTTCAATTTCATAAGCACAAATGGCATTATAATTTTCGGTAAACTGAATAGGTTCAACCAACCTATCCGAAATTTTGTTTGAATTAACCGAATGATACTGTTTTAAAACCACTTTCTTATTATTAGCTATTCCATTGTTTAATTTTTCTACTAATTTGCTTAAATGGGCTTTGAATAGAGCATTAGCCTGCTGTGAAATATCCGATTTTAAATATATTTTTTTTAGAATGGAGTCCTTTAGCAAATTTTCCTTTCCTACAGTTTTAACCATTTCAACTAAAAAGGTTGCTTCTTCGCCTGTAAAATGTTCCTCTATTTGATTTTCTCTAACTATAAAGAATTTATTATGCTCATCTTTTTGCACATCAAATCCCAATTGTTTTAAAAGGTCGATGTAACGATAGGTGGTACGCTCGGTACATTCTAGAAAAGTAGCCATAAACCGAACCGATTTTGAAGGCTTGTTTTGGAGTTGGGTTATAAGTTGTAAAACCCTGTAAATTTTATGTTGGTTAAACATTTTTTTAAATTTTGGGACAAGTTAAGTCAAAACAACAACCCTAACAAGCAATTGACTTTAGTTGTCACAAAAGTTAATGTTATTTGTTTAAATTTTAAAATTATAAGAAATGAAAAAAGTATTAGTATTCATTGTGTTTGTTGCACAATTTGGTTTTGGACAGGAAACAGAATTTACATTTGACAACCAAAAAGGAATGACCGATTATATTGTTGGGACAGTTGAAAATAAAACTGCTTCTGAAATATATAAAAAAGTTATAGAATGGATTAAAGTTACCTATAAAAATCCTGATAAGGTTATTTTATCTACCATAGATAATGAATATGTTCGTTTTGAGGGATTTTCGAGTGCTTTTTATTCAATCAACATACCTCTGTTGGGGAAATCTTATCAAGAAACAAAATATCAAATTGAGATTTCGATTAAAGACGGTAGGTATAAATTTGATATTATAGGAATGGAGAATTATTTAGCACCAAGTCAATATTCAAGAGGTGGCTGGAGTGATAATGTACTTTTTAATAGTAATCTCGATAAAGAATATTTAGAAAAAACTATTTACAAGAAGGATGGAACTCTAAGAAGCACTTGGAAAAATATTAACGATGTTCCAGTTTATTTTAATGGTCTCAACAAATCTTTATTTGAGTTTATCAATTCTCAAAGTCCTTCGAAAGGAGATTGGTAAACACCAAACTACCTTTTACAAAAGTAATAATAAGGTTTAACTTAAAAGTTAAACCTTATTATCGTTCCAAGCAAAATTCTAATTTTACTATGTTTTAAAAACAATAAGCTTAAATGTATTTAACTAATTTTTTTATACAATATAAAAAAATGCCTAATCATTTCGCCTTCTATTTTTTTTGGTATTTTTATCATTAATCTCATCAAAGTTGAAAAAGTAAAGCGTAAAAATTTTAACTATTACAATATTGTTTTAAACATGAAAGATGGGATGGAATTGTTGTGAAATAACATAATGTGGTTTGAAGTTATTTTTTATTAAATAGAAAGTTCATTCATAAACAACAGTAATAAGGATACGTTTCTATTTTCCACTATTTTGTGTCAAACCACACATTTTTATCTAACAATTTCAAGCGCTTGTAAAGCTATTTTATAGCATATTCATGCGCATTGACATTGCAATGAATACATTATAAATTTGCTTCTTTACAGGTGTGATTTTTGCTAAATATTAAGTTCTATGGTTTACAGCCTATCGAAAAAAAATAGTATTTATAATAAGTAATATCTTTTAGAATATCTTTTTTGCTACAGGCATTTTCGGGGGTAATTTTTGTAGAAGTAGGGCAGGAGATACCTTATGAATAACAAAAAAGCCCTAACGCTATCGCTCGGGCTTAATCTTACTTTTGATGTGTCAACTACTTTTTTTGAAGCTCCTGGTCAATTACGTACACGAATAATCCTATTGCCACAACTCCTATAAGAAGAGTTGTAGTAATAAGTAATTTCTTGTCCTAATTTGAGATAGTATTCATATTATTAAATATTTTTATTTATTGTTTTACTACTCTTACTGTTTTATTTACTTTCTCTCCTTTAAAGTTTAAGATATATAACCCATTTTGTAAAGCGGTTACATCTAATTCTTCTTGTTCTAAGACCCCATTAAAAACACCTTCTTTTACTTTTTGTCCTAAGGTATTGTAAACTTCATAAGATGACACCTGCTCTTTTGAAGTGATGAAAATTTTTGAAGACGTTGGGTTGGGGTACACAATGAAATTATTTGTGGTATCGAAAGTATCTACGTTTAAAGCTTGTTCAATTAATTGCATACCAGCTAAAGCATCTATTTTACCATAACCCCACTTTACATTAGGTGGTGTTGAATAAGTTGTGCCATAAAAATTAAATGGATTTGTAACATCTGAATCTGCTATTGATGTATTGCCAATTATTCCCAGTACATTATTTGTTGTTAGTTGAGGATAAGCCTGTAGCCATAAAGCTACAATACCGCTTACAACTGGTGATGCCATTGATGTGCCATCCATTTTACCATAAAAATGAGTACCAAAAGTATTAGTTACATCAATAAACCCTAAACCACCAGATTGATAAGTGGCGTGAAAAGAACTTAATGAAGAAACAATTCTATTACCTGGGGCAGTAACATTAGGCTTAATTAAAAAATCTGTACGAGGTCCTTTGCAAGAATATGTTGACAATGTTCCTTCATCGCCTGGAAATGGTTCTGAATTCAATACTTCAATAGGATTATACGAGCCTACAGTAACAACTCCACTTGCATTCCCTGGTGAATATATTGAAAAAAAATCATCACCTTGTGTGAAATTAAAACCTGTCAGATTATCAAACTCACAATTATTACACCAAGAATGTATCGTGTCATCAATTGATTGAATTGCTACAATTAAAAAATCAGAAGCATTATCATTATTTGAATTACATGTAATTCTTAAATGTGGTCTATTATTAAGTGGATTTATTTCTGAAAAAAATGTTATTGTCCATAAGTCATCTGATGTAAAAATGGGATCTACATCGATTAAAGTATAGGGATTCTGAAAATTTAAGTTCCCGTTCACTATAAATTGAAGTGTACTTGTGGACTCATAAGTTTCAGTTAAAGTATTATAAACTCCAATTGTAACACCAAAAGCACTATTAATACCTTGGTTATTTCCCCATATATCGATTGTAGATTCTTCATTTGCAGAATAAAAATTTTTATTATTCAATAAAAATTTTGTTTGATTTCCATTGAACACATTTACTGCGTGCTTTTTACGTCCCCCATCGTTTCCAGCGGCAGCTACTAATACTAGTCCAGGTGTATTTGATAAATTATTTAATGCTTGTTCCTCAATAGTTGTACCGTCATGAGGACCAAGACCCGTTCCAAAACTCATATTAATTACTACAGGCTTGTTAACAGAATTTGCATAATTTTTAATATAATTTATTGCATCAACATAATTATTATCCGTTGGAATAACCTGATTGAAACCGCTAACTAAAACTATTTCAGAATTTGGTGCCATACCTTTTAATAAACTTAAATTACCAGTTCCAGTGCCTGCTGCAATTCCTGCCACATGCGTACCGTGAGAAGAATTTGTTAGATCATATAATTTGCTTAATATTGCAGTAGCACCAATATATTCTGAACCATATGTAAAACCTAAGTTACTTGGAGGTGTTCCTGAAGCATTACTTCTTTCCCAAACTCTTGAAATTCTTAAATTACCATTAACATCTTTAAAATTTGGATGTGTGTAATCGAAACCACCGTCTATTATTCCAACAATTACACCAGTACCAGTGTAGGATTGACTTAAACCTGTACCTGAATGCACAGAATTCGTATTAGTTGTATTTCTTGCATTACTTACTTCTAATTCTAATTTTTCACCTATATCAGCATATTTTAAACATTGTATACTTTCTAGAAGGGGTAAATCTTGTACTTTAATAAACGCTGTTGAAATATTATCAGATATTTTAGAAATATCTAAGAAAATATTTGATCTGTTGAAATTTGTACAATCTCCATCAAATAAAAGTGTAATTCTTAATAAACTATTCAAATTTACCTCTGTAATAGAATTGTTTTTATTTTGTTTAGCTTGTAATAAAATAGATTTTGTAACAAGTGAAAGTTTAGAATTTTCTAATTTACTATCAATTTTTATAATTCTTGATTCATCAGTAAAAATTTGTTGTGAAAATAGGTTAATGCTTAATAAAAGCATTAGGAGGTTTAGTAAAATAGTAATTTTATTTTTCATTTTTTCAAATTATAAGAATTAATTAAAAGTCCATTTATTTAGACCAGGAACCACACTTCTCTTAGTAAACTTCTTTTTACTCTAACTTTCTTGTATGTATTTGAATTTTCGACCTTTCAACTACAGATTATCAGTAAAACGCTATTTATTTCAATAAATTTTTCATAACAAATATAAGACAAATTAATTAATTATAAGTTATGTAATAAAAAAAGCCCGAACGATATCGCTCAGGCTTAATCTTTCTTTTGATGTTTCAACTACTTTTTCTGAAGTTCCTGGTCAATTGCGTACACGAATAACCCTATTGCTATAACTCCTAAAAGAATAGTTGTAGTAATAAGGAATTTGTTATCCTTTTTGAGCATCATATTTTCAGCAAGAGTGTTTTCGGTCTCAAAAGTACGTTCTAAGGTAATAAGGTTTCTATAATCCTCCATATCTAATAATTTTTACAGATTTATTTATATTATCTATTATTAACGTAAATTCAAAAACACAGTTATGTCTAATTCCTTGTATCGTTTTGAAGTGGGTAAACAATTTGAACTGGATACCATAGCCTTCTAAAAAATCGTATGAAAAAACACTTTCATCTTTGCCTTCCATTAGTCTAATTAGAAGTAGATGTGTTTCATTTAAAGGTCCATAGAAAATAGCTCTTTTTTTTCTAAGTGCATTGGCTTGTTGGTTGTTGAATTTTTTGCGGTTCGAAGCAGATGCAAATCGTTGATTCACTCGTTGTGGTATAAACTGTTCGCCTGTAAGCGGGTCAATTTTAATTAGATCGCTCATAAAATAACCTCCTTCCTGAATTGCTTTTGTTTTGTTCCAACATTTCATCTATAGCTTTAGCGTCATACAGATAAACACCACCAAGTAAAGTATACGGAAGTATTCCGTCATTTCGATACTTGATAATAGTGTTGTTGGTTAGGCCAAAGAGTTCTTTTAAATCTTTAGCACGATAGTACTTTGAAGGCTGTACCTTCTTAGGTAATTTTTGTAGCTCATTTTCTAAGTTTTGTAACTTGACTACAATGGGCTCAAGCAGTAATTGAATTCCGCGAACCGATGGGATTTGAATCTCCTCTAAATTTTTCATAAACAATTAAATTATTAAATTATTCTGTAAAGGAATAGTTTATGTTTATTAAATAAATAGGTTTATGGAGATCTCCAAGAGATAAATTAATAAAATATTAGTTAAGATATGTTCTCTTGTTTTTGATGTAATTGTAAAGGAGGTCTAAGACATCATATTGCTTATCTTTCCTCTGTTTATCTTTTACTTTGGAATATTCCTTGGTAAAATCTGTTAAAGGTTTTATTCCAAGTTTAGAATCCGTATAGTTAAAATATTTTTCAGCAAACTTCTTGATTTTACTCTCGCTTTTGTATTTATCATCATCCATGTAAATTAAATCTGCTTCAATTAAAAGTTTAAATAAAAACGCTGTTGAAATTTTATCTAATTTTATGTTGCACTTATTTTCTGGGGCTTTATTTTCTGAAGCGTAATGGCTTAAATCTGTGACTCCGTATACCTGAATAGCATTTTTCAGATAATTGATTTTTTCTTCGAAGTAGATTAGGGATTTAAAGAATTGATTTATAAAAAAATACAATTTAACCTTTTCAAAATCATCCTTTTCTTTGTAATTTTTGGTTCGATCTTTATGCGCGTATAAGCAATAAAATATATTATCTTCTTCTACATTTCCATCAAAATTATAATTTAATACTTTTTCAATATAATAAATTTCCTGCACATCATAGTCAATCTCAAAATCCACTTCATTAATGTTACTTATATGGCTTAAAAAAGATTCAAAATATTGAATTTTATCAATTTTATAGCGATAAAGTTTACTTTGTATATTTTTTAGCAATTCATCAACAATTAAAAGGTTATTGTTGTTGCTTATCAAAATCACCTTAAGTCCTTCAACAAATTCATTAATCCTATCATGAAAATAAGATTCACCTATTTCATCTAACCACATGTTGTTAATGCGATATTTTTTGTGTTTGGAATGAAAATCTATTTTTTCATTTGTAAAATCAATGAATTCCTTTAAGTATTCTAAGGGTAGTAGCATGTTGTTAGTCATTTAGTTATATCAAATTTAATAAAAATCTAATTGTCTTTAAATTTCTCCATTAATTTTTGCATGTCTTCTGAAACATTAGTATCAAGAATTTTAGCATAATGCTGCGTTTGTCTTATGGTTTTATGTCCAAGCATCGCAGAAACGTTCTCAATTTTTATGCCATTTCCTAGTGTAACCGTTGTTGCAAATGTGTGTCGAGCTACATACCAAGTTAGATTTTTATCAAATCCGACAAGTTCTGCAATTTCCTTTAAATAGGCATTCATCTTTTGATTTGATATTTTAGGTAGTAAATTCTCTGATTCAAATTGGTATTTATTGATTATTTTAATTGCTTGTGGCAGAAGTGGTACATTTGATTTTGTATTGGTCTTTTGTCGATTGGCTTTTATCCATAGGGTTTTGGAAGTATCTTGAATAATATTTTTTCGAGTTAGTTGTAATGCATCTACCGGAGCATAACCCGTATAACAACTAAATAAGAAGAGATCTTTCACACGTTCCAATCGATCAATTTTGAAATCTTTATTTTCAATACGTTCCAACTCCTCTTGGGTCAAAAATAAAGTTTCAACTTCTTTTATTTTACCGCTGTATAAGTTAAATGGATTTTTTTCTATTAATTCCATCTTTATTGCATAATTACAGATCGTTTTTAGATTCTTGAAGTACTTTACGGTAGAATTGTTTTTAATCCCTAATTTGCCTTTATATTCGCTCTCAAATTTTAGATACGATTCAAGATTGTATATGTAGGCGCTGTTCACTTTATTAACTTTTATGTCTTTACATCCGTATTTTTTTACATTAAAAGTTTGAATTAAATCTTTTACTCTCATGTATTTCTGAAGCGAAGCTTTAGAGCGTTCACCAACTCCTACTAATTTAGCAAAATATTGATTGTGTTTGTCTATTAAATTCAATAAAGAGGGGAGGGAGTCTTCTGCATGTTTTCCTAAAATCATAAGTTTAAATTCAGAAATACTTACATCCTCTTGAAACTTTATAAGTTGATTGTAGATTTTTTCAATTTTTAAAACATACAAATCCAAGTATTCTTTAAGTACTTTTTCTTTGTCTTGTCTTAATACTCGTCTTAAATTGTCTGTTTGAGTCCATCTTTCCTCAGATATGTACTTGCAAGTACTTATTGTGATGGATTGGTTTTTAAAGAGAATTTTAATGTAAATTGGACATTCTCCATTGCTTTTTACCTTGTCTTTTTTGATGTAAAACATTGTTCTTACCATAATCTTTTTTAGTTAAAATTAAACAGTACAAATTGAACTAAAAAAAGCGTAAGCCCTTATGGTTACTGGAGATCTCCAGGGGAATTTCGAAATTTAGTTACCCTATTTTTGCAAAAAAACCGATAGGGTAACCTATAGGGTAACTAAATTATGCGTTTTTATGTGTTTTTTGACACTTTTCTAAAAACGAAAAAACCCTTCAAACACTGATGTTTAAAGGGTTTTTGAACTTTTATGTTTCTTTTGAAACATGCTTTCCGCGGAGAAAGAGGGATTCGAACCCCCGGACCTGTTACAGTCAACAGTTTTCAAGACTGCCGCATTCGACCACTCTGCCATTTCTCCAATAAGTCGCGCACTCAATTGCTGATTGCGAGTGCAAATATAGAATGTTTTTTTATTCCTGCAAACCTTTTAAGAATAAAAATAAATAAAAACGAGACATTTTTTTTAACTATTTCATTCCGAAATAATTATGCTT
>NZ_JBIIWV010000008.1:0-27712 GCF_044338735.1 Flavobacterium sp.
TTTCGGCATCTGCCATTGGTATTTATCCAAGCAGTTATACAACTATTTATCATGAAACTGATACAGACATTGATGTTTCTTTTCTTGGAAATGTAGTTAAGCAATGGGAAAACGAAGTAAATCAGTTCGAAAAATTAGATGTAGTAGTTTCTAAAATACGAATTGGAATTGTTTTGGCAAAAAACGGGGGAGCACTTCAAGAAATGGCGAAACCTATTAAGTATGGTTTGGGTGCAGCTTTTGGTTCAGGAAATCAATACCAATCCTGGATTCATATTCATGATTTAGCCGCTATTTTTTATCATGTGATTGAACATAAGTCACCCGGAATTTATAATGGTGTTTCGCCTTATCCGGTTAGCAATTTAGAACTAACAAGAGCCATTGCAAAAACATCAGAAAAACCTTTATTTCTTCCCAATATTCCTCAGTTTATGATGAAATTAATCCTTGGCGAAATGCATCAAATTCTATTTTCAAGTCAACAAGTAAGTTGTAGAAAACTACTGGATGAAAATTTTCAGTTTAAATTTGCATCTCTTGATAAAGCCTTAATTGACTTATTAAAGTAGAGTATTCAATATTTTTCACTGACAATTTGACATTTTTAAACATTTGGCAATACATTTGCATTTCCATTTATTAAAGTAAAATGTTTAAAAAAATTTTCAAAAATATGAGTCAAGAGAATACTGAAAACATCGAAAAGGATCACAATACTGAAGAAAATGTTTCAGAAAATCAAGAAATTCCAACGCCAGAATTATCGTTAGAGGAACAATTACAAGAAGATTTAACCAATGAGAAGGATAAGTTTTTGCGACTTTTTGCCGAATTTGAAAATTATAAAAGACGAACTTCAAAAGAGCGTATCGATTTATTTAAAACTGCAAATCAAGAAGTTTTACAAGCGATGCTTCCCGTCTTAGATGATTTTGACAGAGCTTGGGCACAGGTTTCAAAATCGGATGATGAGGCTTTGGTTACAGGTGTTCAATTGATTCATGACAAACTTAGAACTACTCTAGTTTCCAAAGGATTAGAAGAAGTTGAAGTGAAAGCAGGCGATGTTTTTAATGCAGATTTTGCTGAGGCAATTACACAAATACCTGCTCCAAATGATAAATTAAAAGGAAAAATTGTTGACGTAATTGAAAAAGGATATAAATTGGGAGACAAAATCATTCGTTTTCCAAAAGTTGTAATTGGTCAATAATTTTACTGTTCCAACGCGATGGTTTGCGTTTTAATTATTTTTAAATTTTAAAATGAAAAAAGAATTTTACGAAATATTAGGCATTTCAAAGAATGCTTCTGCTGAAGAAATAAAGAAAGCCTATCGAAAAAAGGCAATAGAATTTCATCCCGATAAAAACCCTGGAAACAAGGAAGCTGAAGAAAAATTTAAAGAGGCTGCTGAGGCATATGAAGTATTGAGCGATCCTAATAAAAAGGCAAAATATGATCAATATGGTCATCAAGCTTTTGATGGTGGTGGTTTTGGCGGTGGTAGTCACATGAATATGGATGATATTTTCAGTCAATTTGGTGATATTTTTGGCGGTGCATTTGGCGGTGGCGGATTTTCAGGCTTTGGCGGTGGCGGCGGACAACGCAGAGTGAAAGGAAGTAATCTTCGTATCAAAGTAAAATTATCTTTGGAAGAAATTGCAAATGGAGTTGAAAAGAAAGTAAAGGTAAAACGTAAAGTTCAAGCAAAAGGAGTAACTTATAGAACGTGTCCTACTTGTAACGGATCGGGTCAAATAATGAAAATTGCGAATACCATTTTAGGTAGAATGCAAACTGCAACCACCTGTCATATTTGTAGCGGTTCAGGTCAAATATTAGATCAAAAACCTGCTGGAGCAGATGCGCAAGGAATGTTACTTGAAGACGATACAGTTTCAATCAAAATTCCTGCCGGTGTTGTGGACGGAATGCAATTAAAAGTTGCAAATAAAGGAAACGAAGCACCGGGAAGCAACAGTATTCCTGGAGATTTAATCGTAGCTATTGAAGAAATAGAACACGAATTTTTAAAACGCGAAGGTGAAAATCTGCATTATGATTTATATATTAGTGTAGCGGAAGCAGCATTAGGAGTTTCTAAAGAAATTGATACCGTTTCGGGTAAAGTGCGCATCAAATTGGAAGAAGGAATTCAATCAGGTAAAATTTTACGTTTGAAAGGTAAAGGAATTCCGAGTTTAAATTCATACGGAAACGGAGATTTATTAGTTCATGTGAATGTTTGGACACCCAAAAAATTAAATAGCGAACAAAAGCAATTTTTTGAAAGAATGCTTACCGATGAAAATTTTATTCCAAAACCTGAAAAATCAGATAAATCATTTTTTGAAAAAGTGAAAGACATGTTCTCATAATGGAGAAAAAATATAAAAATTTGAAAATCAATTTCTTAGATAATGAGTTTTTTATTTTTCATAACAATTTTCCCATCCTCTAGTAATAAAGGGTGGGTTTTTTGTAACAATGTATAAGATATATCTACTAATTAAATAATAAAAATTACTATTCTATGGGCAATATTCTCGAAATACAAAATGTAGTCAAACAGTATGGCGATTATATCGCTTTAAATAAAGTTTCATTGCAAGTTCCTACGGGCAGTATTTATGGACTTTTAGGACCAAATGGTGCTGGAAAAACTTCATTAATTCGAATCATTAATCAAATAACAATGCCCGACAGCGGCACGGTACTTTTAGATGGTGAACTTTTAAAACCAGAACATGTTCAATACATTGGTTATATGCCCGAAGAGCGAGGGTTGTATAAAACCATGAAAGTAGGTGAGCAATGTTTGTATTTGGCTCAATTAAAAGGAATGCCACTTTCTGAAGCAAAAAAACAACTTAAATATTGGTTCGAAAAATTTGAAATTGAAAGTTGGTGGGATAAAAAAATTCAAGAACTTTCTAAGGGAATGGCTCAAAAAATTCAGTTTATTGTTACTGTTTTGCATCAACCAAAATTATTGATTTTAGACGAACCTTTTTCTGGTTTTGACCCGGTGAATGCGAATTTAATTAAAGACGAAATTATCGAATTAAACAAAAAAGGTACTTCAATCATTTTTTCAACGCACCGTATGGAGTCGGTAGAAGAAATGTGCGATTATATTGCGTTGATTCATAAGTCAAATAAATTAATCGAAGGCAAGTTAGAAGATGTAAAACGACAATTCCGTTCAAATACCTTTCAAGTTGGAATTTTAACAAATGATGTTGAAGGGTTAATGGTTCAATTGACTCAAAAATTTACATTAAGTCAAACTAATTTCAAATCATTAAATGATGATTTAAAATTAGAAGTAGCTTTAGGCGAACATACTTCAAATGAGCTGCTTTCTATATTAACAAACTTTGGACAAGTTACCCATTTTGTGGAAAAAATACCGAGTGTTAACGATATATTCATTCAAACTGTAAGTAAATAATTATGAGCATCATATCCTTAATTATAAAGAGAGAATTTATTGCAAAAGTGCGCAATAAATCATTTATCGTAATGACCTTTTTAAGTCCGCTCTTATTCGTAGGAATGGCTGTGCTTGTTGGATATTTATCAACCATGAATAAAGATTCGGTAACTCAAATTGCTATTCATGATGAAGCCGGATTGCTAAAAAAAGAGTTTAAGAACGACAAATTAACGCACTATACCGATTTATCGGCTATGCCTTTTAAAACTGCCAAAGATACTTCTAGTAATAGCTATGAGGGACTTATTTTTGTTCCAAAAGTAGCAGCAGTTCAAGATTTAAAAGAAAAAGTAGAATACATCTCGGAAGATAGTCCAAGTTTGGATTTTATTTCCGATGTTGAGGAAGTCATAGATTCGGTTATCACACAAGAAAATTTAAAAGTATTGGGTTTTGATGCAGAAAAAATTGATAAAGCTAAAGGAGATTCTTCCTTAAAACTTTCAAAATTTTCTGGAGAAGAAAGCTTGAAAGGATTGAACGAAATCAAAGTAGTTATTGGAGGCTTATTTGGATATTTAATCATGATGTTTATCGTAATTTATGGCAATTTTGTAATGCGTAGTGTTATTGAAGAAAAAACATCAAGAATTATTGAAATTATCATTTCCTCTGTAAAACCTTATCAATTAATGATGGGTAAAATTATTGGAAACTCTTTAGCGGGTATTTTACAATTCCTCATTTGGGCAATAGTAGGAACTTTATTGTTTTTTATTGCCTCAACGTTTTTAGGATTACAGATGGGAGCTTCTTCAACAGTTTCTCCCGAAATGATGGATGCAGCAGCTAACGTTGATAAAATGGCTAAGTTACAAATGTATATTAATGAGATATCAAATCTTCCATTAACCACCTTAATTATAGCGTTTATTATCTATTTTATTGGAGGTTATTTTTTATACAGTTCATTATACGCTGCTATTGGCGCTGCAGTGGATTCAGAAACCGATTCGCAACAATTTTTATTACCTATTATAATGCCCTTAATTTTAGGGGTTTACATAGGTTTCTTTACTGTAATCAATGATCCGCATGGCACCGTTGCAACTGTGTTTTCAATCATTCCGTTTACTTCACCCATTGTCATGTTGATGCGTATTCCGTTTGGGGTGCCTTGGTGGCAATTAGTACTTTCTATCGTTTTATTGTTTGGAACGTTTATCTTTGTAGTCTGGTTTGCGGCAAAAATATACCGAGTTGGTATTTTAATGTACGGCAAAAAACCAACTTGGAAAGAATTATATAAATGGTTGAAATATTAAAAAGAGTTTAGAAATAAACCTTTAACCCAATACCAATAACCTTCAAAAATGAGTAAAATACTTATCATAGAAGACGAAGCAGCTATTCGAAGAGTATTGACAAAAATACTTTCCGAAGAAAATGATTCGTATAAAGTTGAAGAAGCAGAAGATGGTTTACAAGGCTTAGAAAAAGTTAAAAATGAAGAGTATGATTTGATTCTTTGCGATATTAAAATGCCAAAAATGGACGGTGTTGAGGTATTAGAAGCGGTTAAAAAAATCAAACCTGAAATTCCGATGGTTATGATTTCTGGACATGGTGATCTAGAAACCGCTATACAAACGATGCGTTTAGGAGCTTTTGATTACATTTCAAAACCACCCGATTTGAATCGATTATTAAATACGGTTCGAAATGCGTTAGATAAAAAACAATTAGTAGTAGAAAACAAAATCTTGAAAAAGAAAGTTTCTAAAAACTACGAAATGATAGGTGATAGTGAAGCGATTAATCATATCAAAACAATGATTGATAAAGTAGCTCCTACAGATGCTCGGGTTTTAATTACTGGACCAAATGGAACAGGAAAAGAGTTGGTAGCTCATCAATTACATGAAAAAAGTGAGCGTTCATCGGCACCAATTATCGAAGTAAATTGTGCGGCAATTCCTTCTGAATTAATAGAAAGTGAATTATTCGGTCATGTAAAAGGCGCTTTTACTTCGGCGGTTAAAGACAGAGCAGGAAAATTTGAAGCAGCAGATGGCGGAACCATTTTCTTGGATGAAATTGGCGATATGAGTTTGTCGGCGCAAGCCAAAGTTTTACGAGCTTTACAAGAAAATTTAATTCAAAGAGTAGGAGCAGACAAGGACATTAAAGTTAACGTTCGTGTGGTTGCGGCAACCAATAAAGATTTAAAAAAAGAAATCGAAGAAGGAAGATTTCGTGAAGATTTGTATCATCGATTAGCGGTAATATTAATCAAAGTTCCTGCTTTAAATGATCGAAGGGAAGATATACCTGCATTAATTGAACATTTTGCCTCAAAAATTGCTTTGGAACAAGGAAATGCAATAAAAAACTTCTCGAAATCGGCCATCAAATTATTACAAGAATACGATTGGACTGGAAATATTCGAGAATTACGCAATGTAGTGGAACGCTTGATTATTTTAGGTAATTCCGAAATTTCAGAACAAGACGTAAAATTATTCGCAAGTAAATAAAATAATGCTTTAAGCATTAGGCAATAGGCATTAAGTTGCTTATAGCTTTCAGCTTATGGCTTACAGCTGTAAAAAATGCAATTAAAAAAAATACATACAAGCCTTCAAAATGCATTGATTGAAAATAATTTAATCGAGGCAAATGAAATGCAACAAGAAACTTTTTCTACTATAAAAAGTGGTGTAGATGCGGTTATTCAATCGCCTAAAAAAAGTGGAAAAACAACGACCATTTTGATGAATGTCATTCAGCGAATGGAAAAACCTGTGGGCGAAAGTACGCGTGCTTTAGTTTTGGTTCAAGACAAGGAAAAAGTATTGGAAGCTTTGGAAACATTTAAGAAAATGAATCATTACACTAATTTGCGTGTTTTTGGTGTGCATGAAAAAGGGGATATGGATTATGATAAGAACCAAATTTCATTAGGTATGGACGTCTTGATTGGAACTCCTATTCGTATTAACGAAATGTTTTCCTCGGCAGGATTTAATATGAACACAATCAAAATGTTTGTAGTTGATGACATTGAAGAAATGTTGCGTAAGCGCGAAGATTCAATTATTCAACGCCTTTCTATGAGTGCCGAAAAAACCCAACGTTTGTTTTTTTGTTCCCAAATAACCGAACGTGTTGAAATTTTAGCCGATAGAGTAATGATAGAACCACTTTTCTTTGAAATGGAAGATTAAAAAAAATAATTATGGGAATAATGAAAATTTTTTCGGGAAGTGAAATTCTTGCCGAAACATTAAAACAAAAAATTGAAGCCGTTGGTGTTGATGTAATGAAGAAAGACAATTTGCAATCGGCTCGATTAGCTGGTTTTGGAAATACAGATTTGGCTGTGGAATTATTTGTAGATGAACGTTATTACGGAAAAATCAGTCCTGTTTTAGAAGAATTTAGAATGAGTTTGTAAGTTGTTTACATAAATAACTTTAAGCTTCTGTTTTGCAGGAGCTTTTTTATTGCTTTAAAATATTCTAATTGCCTAATTCACTAATTAATCTATCTTTGCACCTTTCAAAAATTTCAGTAAAAAGACTTTTAACTTTTTACTTTTAACTTTTTACTTTTAAAAATGATTACAGTAAACGACATAGCAGTAGAATTTGGCGGAACCACGCTTTTTAGTGAAGTAACTTTTGCCATCAATGAAAACGATAAAATTGCCCTTATGGGTAAAAATGGCGCCGGAAAATCTACGCTTTTAAAAATTGTTGCTGGAGAAACCAAACCTACTCGAGGGGTAATTTCGGCGCCAAGTGAAGCTGTAATTGCCTATTTGCCTCAGCATTTATTAACTTCTGATGTTTGTACCGTTATGGAAGAAACATCAAAAGCGTTTGCTGATGTCTTGAATATGAAGAAGGAAATCGACGAAATCAATGATCAATTAACGATTCGTACTGATTATGAAAGTGATGAATACATGAAATTGATTGAGCGTGTTTCAGAATTATCAGAAAAATTCTATTCGATTGAAGAAGTAAATTACGAAGCGGAAGTTGAAAAAGTATTAAAAGGTTTAGGTTTTGAACGTGAAGATTTTAACAGACAAACATCTGAATTTTCTGGAGGTTGGAGAATGCGCATTGAATTAGCAAAAATCCTATTAAAAAAACCCGATTTAATTCTTTTAGATGAGCCTACCAATCATATGGACATCGAAAGTATTCAGTGGTTAGAGGATTTCTTGATTAATCAAGCAAAAGCCGTAATGGTAATTTCCCACGATAAAACCTTTGTGGATAATATTACCAATCGAACTATTGAAGTTACAATGGGACGCATTTATGATTACAAAGCGGTATATTCTGAATATTTAGAATTACGAAAAGACAGAAGAATTTACCAACAAAAAGCATACGACGAGCAACAGAAATTCATTGCAGAAAATCAAGCGTTTATAGATCGTTTTAGAGGAACTTTTTCCAAAACAGAATCGGTGCAATCGCGTGTAAAAATGTTGGAAAAAATTGTTCCCATCGAAGTGGATGAAGTAGATACTTCGGCTTTAAAATTAAAATTCCCACCTTCGCCTCGTTCTGGACAATATCCTGTGGTGGTTGAAGGTTTGTTAAAATCGTATGGCAATCATGTGGTTTTTAAAGATGCCAATATGGTAATCGAGAGAGGTCAAAAAGTAGCTTTAGTTGGTAAAAACGGGGAAGGAAAATCAACCATGATCAAAGCCATTATGGGCGAAATTGATTTTGATGGTAAATTAGAAGTGGGTCACAATGTTCAAATTGGCTATTTTGCCCAAAATCAAGCATCGTTATTGGATGGAGATTTGACTATTTTTGAAACGATTGACCAAATTGCAGTGGGTGATGTGCGAACAAAAATCAAAGATTTATTAGGAGCTTTCATGTTCAAAGGCGATGATATTCAAAAGAAAGTAAAAGTGCTTTCGGGTGGAGAAAAAACGCGTTTAGCCATGATTAAATTGTTGTTAGAACCTGTAAATGTTTTGATTTTGGATGAGCCAACAAATCACTTGGATATGAAAACTAAAGACATCATCAAAGATGCTTTGCGCGATTTTGACGGAACATTAATTTTAGTTTCTCATGACCGTGATTTCTTGGATGGTTTGGCTGAAAAAGTATTTGAATTTGGACACAAACGTGTTAAAGAACATTTTGAAGACATTAAAGGATTCTTAGCACACAAAAAAATGGATTCTTTGAAAGAGATTGAGAAATAAATTTTTCCTATTTTTACTAAGACATAATTTAGCTTGATTAAATTTATATTGCTATTTTATGTTGTTTTTTATTAATCAAAATAACTAGCATGAAAATATATACAAAAACAGGTGATTCAGGAACAACAGCTCTATTTGGCGGAACACGTGTGTCTAAACACCACATCAGAATTGAAAGTTACGGCACGGTAGATGAATTAAATTCGCATATTGGCTTAATTCGGGATCAAGATATTAATCTTTCGTATAAAGAAGTTTTGATAGAAGTTCAAGACCGATTATTTACTGTAGGCGCTGTTTTAGCAACTCCTCCCGAAAAAGAAAAATTAAAAAACGGACAATCTCGACTTCAAAATTTAGGAATTATTCCTTCAGATGTAGAATATCTTGAAAAAGAAATTGACCAAATGGAAGAGGCATTACCACCCATGACTCATTTTGTGTTACCTGGCGGACATACAATAGTGTCATATTGTCATATTGCACGCTGTGTTTGTAGAAGAGCAGAACGTTTAGCGGTTCATTTAAATGACATTGAGCCAACAGATGAAATGGTAATTACTTATTTAAACCGACTTTCTGACTATCTTTTTGTCTTGGCACGAAAGTTGTCTTTTGACTTAAACGCTGACGAAGTAAAATGGATTCCAAGAAAATAATTCATGATTTTTGAATTCAAAAGTCTTTTATTAAAGGCCTAAAATCATAAATAAATAGTCTAAAATCAGCATTCAGAATACACGTTCTTAAATATTTTAAAAAAAAGTAAAAAAAAACTTGACTTTTTAAGTAATAAATTTATTTTTGCATAAACTTAAATCGATAAAAAGATGTATTGGACATTAGAATTAGCATCCTACTTAAGTGATGCACCTTGGCCAGCAACCAAAGATGAACTTATCGACTACGCTATTAGAACTGGAGCACCGCTAGAAGTAGTGGAAAACTTACAGTCTATAGAAGACGAAGGAGAAATCTATGAATCAATGGAAGAGATTTGGCCAGATTATCCTACTGACGAAGATTATCTTTGGAATGAGGACGAATATTAAAAAAGAAATAAACACAACAGAAAAAGTCTCTTCACTGAGGCTTTTTTTTTGGTTATATTTGCAAACCATTAGAAAATAATAATTATGAGTATCATAAATTCAATATTGAAAGCTTTCGTAGGAGATAAATCAGAGAAAGATGTAAAAGCTATTCAACCATTAGTTACCAAAGTAAAATCTTTTGAAAGTGCTTTACAAGTATTATCTCATGACGATTTGCGTGCTAAAACTGCCCAATTCAAATTAAAAATACAACAAGCCCGTGCTGAAAAAGATGCAAAAATTGCTTCTTTGAAACAAGATGCCGAACAAACACAAGATATTGATGCTCGGGAAGATATTTATGCTGAAATCGATACAGTCGAAAAAGAAGCATACGAAATTTCAGAGAAAGTATTAAACGAAATTCTTCCTGAAGCCTTTGCAGTTGTAAAAGAAACTGCTCGTCGTTTTAAAGAAAACACTTCAATATCGGTTACAGCTTCACCAAAAGATCGTGAATTATCAGCTTCTAAATCATACATAAAAATTGAAGGAGATAATGCAACTTGGGCAAACTCATGGAATGCTGCAGGAAAAGCAATCACTTGGGACATGATTCACTACGATGTTCAGTTAATAGGAGGAGTTGTATTGCATCAAGGAAAAATCGCCGAAATGCAAACCGGTGAAGGAAAAACATTAGTTGCTACACTTCCTTTGTATTTGAATGCTTTAACAGGAAATGGAGTCCATTTAGTAACCGTTAATGATTACTTAGCTAAACGTGATAGCACCTGGAAGGCGCCGCTTTTTGAATTTCACGGAATGACCGTTGATTGTATTGATAATCATCAGCCCAACTCTCCTGAAAGAAGAAAAGCCTATGAGGCGGATATTACCTACGGAACAAATAACGAATTTGGTTTTGATTATTTGCGTGATAATATGGCACATGCACCCGAAGATTTAGTGCAGAGAAAACACAATTTTGCTATTGTGGATGAGGTCGATTCGGTTTTAGTAGATGATGCTAGAACACCTTTGATTATTTCTGGTCCTGTTCCACAAGGTGATCGTCATGAATTCAATGAATTAAAACCAAAAGTTGATAATTTAGTTGCATTACAACGCAAATTAGCAACCGATTGTTTAACAGAAGCAAAACGCTTGTTTAAAGAAGGAAATAGTAAAGAAGCTGGTTTTAATTTGCTTCGTTCATACAGAGCTTTGCCAAAAAGTAAAGCCTTGATTAAATTTTTATCAGAAGATGGAGTAAAACAATTACTTCAAAAAACAGAAAATCAATACATGCAAGATAACAATAGAGAAATGCCAAAAATTGATGAGGCGTTATATTTTGTTATCGAAGAAAAAAACAATCAGGTTGAATTAACAGACAACGGAATTCAATATCTATCTCAGGATACCGATGCACAGTTTTTTGTTTTACCCGATATTGGCACTGAAATTGCTCAAATTGAAAAAGAAAACCTTTCTACAGAAGCAGAAGCAGAAAGAAAAGAGGAATTATTTAAAGACTTTTCAATAAAATCAGAACGTATTCATACTTTGACACAATTGCTTAAAGCCTACACTTTATTTGAAAAAGACACCGAATATGTGATCATGGAAAATAAAGTTATGATTGTTGATGAGCAAACAGGTCGTATTATGGACGGACGTCGATATTCAGACGGTTTACATCAAGCTATTGAAGCTAAAGAAAATGTAAAAATTGAAGCGGCAACCCAAACTTTTGCAACGATTACTTTACAGAATTATTTCCGTATGTACAGCAAATTAGGCGGTATGACTGGAACTGCTGTTACTGAAGCAGGTGAATTTTGGGAAATCTACAAATTAGATGTTGTGGAAATTCCTACAAATAGACCGATGGCACGTAAAGACAAAGAAGATTTGATTTATAGAACGGTTCGTGAAAAATTCAATGCCGTGATTGAAGATGTTGTTGAGCTTTCAAAAGAAGGTCGTCCAGTGCTTATCGGAACCACTTCGGTTGAGATTTCAGAATTATTAAGCCGAATGTTAAAAATAAGAGGTATTCAACACAATGTATTGAATGCTAAAATGCACAAAAGTGAAGCTGAAATTGTTGCTGAAGCTGGAAAACCAGGAGTAGTTACTATTGCAACTAATATGGCGGGTCGTGGTACCGATATTAAATTATCTGACGAAGTTAAAAAAGCAGGTGGTTTAGCAATTATTGGAACAGAACGTCACGATTCACGTCGTGTAGACCGTCAGTTAAGAGGTCGTGCGGGTCGTCAAGGAGATGTGGGTAGTTCACAATTCTACGTGTCGCTTGAAGATAACTTAATGCGTTTATTTGGCTCGGAAAGAGTAGCAAAAGTAATGGATAGAATTGGTCTGAAAGAAGGTGAAGTAATTCAACATTCTATGATGACAAAATCGATCGAAAGAGCGCAGAAAAAAGTCGAAGAAAACAATTTTGGAGTGCGTAAACGTTTGTTAGAATATGACGACGTAATGAATGCACAAAGAGAAGTGGTTTATAAAAGAAGACGCCATGCCTTACACGGCGAACGATTAAAAGTGGACATCGCAAACATGATGTATGATACTTGCGAATTAGTCGTGGAACAAAATAAGTTAGTTGGTGATTTTAAAAACTATGAGTTTGAATTAATTCGCTATTTTTCAATTAGTTCGCCAATTTCAGAAGCTGACTTTGGAAAATTAACTGATCGAGAAATCACGGGTAAAACATATAAAGCTGTTTTACAACATTATAACGATAAAATTGCTAGAAATGCTGCTGAAGCGTTACCAATTATCAAAAATGTTTATGAAAACAATAACGGTCAATATTTACGAATTATCGTTCCGTTTACCGATGGAATCAAATCGTTAAATGTAGTTACCGATTTAGAAAAAGCATATACTTCTGAAGGAAAAACTTTGGTGACTGATTTTGAGAAAAACATCACGTTAGCAATTGTTGATGAAGCTTGGAAAAAGCACTTACGTAAAATGGACGAATTGAAACAATCAGTTCAGTTAGCGGTTCACGAACAAAAAGATCCATTATTAATTTATAAATTTGAAGCCTTTAATTTGTTCAAAAAACTGATTGACGATGTAAATAAAGAAGTTATTTCTTTCTTATTCAAAGGGAATTTACCTTCGCAAAACCCATCGGACATTCATGAAGCAAAACAAGTGCGCCAAAAACAAAATTATACCGAATCTAAACAAGATTTAGATGGTAATGATGCTGCCAATGAAGCAAGAAGAGCTGGTGAAATGGCAAGTCAAAGACCTAACGTAACTGAAACTATTACTAGAGAAACGCCAAAAATTAATCGAAATGACACCGTAACTATCAAACACGTTATGAGTGGTAAAACCGAAACCATGAAATTCAAAAAAGCTGAAAGTATGTTAGCTTCTGGCGAATGGGTTTTGGTTAACGAATAATTGATTCATTTAAAAATAAACTAATCCTCAATTACCAAAAGTAGTTGGGGATTTTTTATATTTGATAAAATTTCCAAAAATGCAAACAATTCCAACAAATAACATCATTTACACCGAATTTTTCAATCAAGTTAGAGCTAGTATCGCAGCTGGTACTTTTGCGAAACTAACATTGGCCAAAACCGTTGGAAAACCCGAATTGCAGAATATTTATGTAAAAACTATTGTGGAAGACAAAGTTTTAAAACTTTCTATGACGTATAAAATTTACACGACTGAGAAGCAAGAAGTGGTAAAAATCTGCAAATTAGACGATTTAGAATCCGAATTAATTCCGCACATCAACAATCCGTTTTTATCGGCATTATTATTTACAACTGAAGCTGACATTACAATGAAATTAAACAAAAAGCGTATTGCCAATATTATTGAACAAGCGCCTACGTTTAAAAATGCGGATCAAAATTTAATAGATTTCCTGGCTAGTAATTAATTTGTAGCATCAGGAAATATTTTCCCAGGATTCAATATGTTATTGGGATCGAAAACAGCTTTAATGCGTTCCATTAATTCTAGATGTACTTTTGAAAATGCAATATCCATGTAGTTTTTTTGTACTAAACCAATGCCGTGTTCTCCCGAAAGTGTTCCTTTTAAACCAACTGTCAATTCAAAAATTTCACGAATCCCTTTTGGAACTTCCGTTTTCCAATTATCGTCGGTCATTGTTCCTTTGATTATATTTACATGCAAATTACCATCACCGGCATGGCCATAACACACTGATTGAAATCCATATTTTGTACCGATTTCTTTTATTCCTTTTAACAATTTAGGCAATTCATATCTTGGTACAACCGTATCTTCTTCTTTGTAAATCGAATTTGCTTTTACAGCTTCCGCCACAGAACGGCGCATTTTCCAAAGCGCATTTTTTTGTTCTTCGGTATCGGCAAATAGCACTTCATCGATTTCAAATTGTTCTACAACTGCCAAAATTTGCTCTGCTTCTTGCATTAAAGTTTCTGGATAATTACCATCAACTTCAATTAACAAATGCGCTTGAACTTTATCATTTACTGACACATTTAACCCGTCAACAAATTTCAATGTCCAATCAATTGCATCGCGTTCCATGAATTCTAAAGCACTAGGTACAATTCCTGCTCTAAAGATTGCTGAAACTGCTTCACATGCTTGTTCTGCTTTATAAAAAGGAACTAGTAATAATACGTTATGTTTATTTTGAGGGATTAATTTAAGTACAATTTTAGTAACAATTCCTAATGTGCCTTCGCTACCTACCATTAATTGCGTTAGATTGTAACCAGTCGAATTTTTTAAGGTATTGGCTCCAGTCCAAATGACATCACCCGTAGGTAAAACCACTTCTAAATTCAGCACATAATCTTTGGTAACGCCATATTTCAAAGCTCTTGCACCACCCGAATTTTCGGCAATATTGCCACCAATCCAACAACTTCCCATACTACTTGGATCTACTGGATAAAGAAGCCCTTTTTCGGCAACCGCTTCACGCAAAACTTGAGTAATCACTCCTGGTTCGGTTGTAATTTGTAAATTTTGCTCATCAATTTCTATAATTTTATTGAACCGTTCCATTGAAATTCCAATACCACCAAAAATTGATAAAGCACCGCCACTTAAACCAGTACGTGCTCCAATAGGAACAGTAGGAATTTTGTACGTGTTTGAAATTTTTAAAATTTGGGCTACTTCCTTTGTATTTGAAGGTTTTACAACAACATGAGGTGGAAAATTCAAATCTTCTGTTTCATCATGACCATATAATTTTCGAGTTGCCTCGTCGGTAAAAAGATACGATGAACCAACAATTTTTTCAAGTTCAGAAAGTATTTCAGGATTTAAATTCATTAGTTTTGAATGGATAAAATTTGCTACATTTACAAAATAAAACTTTTTTTCTTGAGTAAAAGTAATAAAAAATCGGCACTTTCAGAAATTCATGGTGTGGAACAACCCGAAACATTAAGTAGGATTGTAGCACATCAAATTCAACAATCCCGAAGAAAAAAACCTTTGGCTGAAGAATTGATTGCTGGAATTTTGAAAGGTGATAAAACCGCTTTGAGTCGCGCCATTACTTTGGTCGAAAGTACCAATCCTGAACATTTAGAAAAGGCCAATGAGGTAATTAAAGGTTGTTTGCCTCATGCAAATAATTCTAATCGCATAGGAATAACTGGTGTTCCAGGTGTTGGAAAAAGTACGTTTATAGAAGCTTTTGGAACCTATTTAACTTCTATTGGCAAAAAAGTTGCCGTTTTAGCGGTAGATCCTAGTTCGTCTATCAGTTATGGTAGTATTTTGGGTGATAAAACCCGAATGGAAGAATTGGTAAAAGATAAAAATGCTTATATCCGACCAAGTGCTTCGGGTGATACCTTAGGCGGAGTTGCTAGAAAAACGCGTGAAACTATTATTTTATGTGAAGCTTGTGGTTTTGATACGATTATCATTGAAACCGTTGGGGTAGGTCAAAGTGAAACTGCGGTTCACAGTATGGTTGATTTCTTTCTATTGTTGAAAATTTCAGGAGCTGGCGATGAATTGCAAGGTATAAAACGCGGAATTATGGAAATGGCAGATACTATCGTAATTAATAAAGCCGATGGCGATAATATTGCGAAAGCCAAATTAGCTAAAACTGAATTTAGTAGAGCGTTGCATCTTTTTCCAGCTAAATCTTCGGGGTGGATTCCTAAAGTGACCACTTGCAGTGCATATGAACAAACAGGAATTGATGCAATTTGGGATATTATTTCCGAGTATTTAGAATTAGTAAAAGCGAATCATTATTTTGAAGAAAAGCGTCAAAATCAAAACCAATTTTGGATGATGGAAACCATTAACGAACAATTGAAATCGCACTTTTATAACCATCCGAATGTTAGTCAACTATTAGAAGAAAATAAAAAATCCGTTTCAACCAATGAGATTTCACCATTTGCAGCGGCTATGGATTTGTTGAAACAATATTTTAATAAAGAGTAATTAGCTATTCTTTAAATCTGAACACTATTCCTGCTCGTAACGTTCAATTTCTCTGTCGTAGAATTCTCCAGCAATGGTAATTAAATGTTCCATTTCCGATTCTAATTCTTTTTCATCTTCTTCTTCAATATCTTCTAAAAATTCCACTTCGTCGTCTTTTAAATTGATTACAAATCGTGGGTATTCTAAATGGATTACAAAAATATCTTCAGAAAAATCAGTATTGTCTCCGATAACAAATTTTGGTAAAGTCATGATTTTATATTTTATTTTTATGTTTTAGTCTTGTAATTGAACTGCTTCTGTTATTTGTTTATGAACCAGTTTTTTTGTCAAATAATTAAAGCGAATATACAAAAATATTGCTGCCACTGTTAATCCTGCTAATAATCCAATCCAAATTCCTGTTGCTTTTAATTCGGTGTACAAACCCAAATAAAATGAAATTGGAAAACCAATAACCCAATACGCCACAAACGTAATATACATTGGCACTTTTACATCTTGTAAACCACGAAGCGCCCCTAAAACTACAACTTGTATTCCATCTGATATTTGAAAAACTGCCGCTACTAAAAGTAATTGTGCCGCAATTTTAATCACTTCTTTATTATCTAAGGCTTGATTTATATTTTCTAAATCAAGAAATAATGGCGGGAGATAATTGTGAAAAATTATGAAGAATAGAGCAAAAACAATCTCAATAATTATGGCTAATAAAAAAATAGATTTTGCAACAACTACTAATTTTATATAATCGTTCAATCCTTTTTGATTCGAAATTCTAATCATTGCAGTAACACTCAGTCCCATAGCAAACATAAAAGTTATAGTAGCTAAGGTTAAGGCAATTTGATTTGCTGCCTGACTCGTTTTTCCTATTGACCCACTAATCCAAATTGCAGCGGTAAACAAACTAACTTCAAAAAGCATTTGCATTGCCGATGGTGTTCCTAAGTTTACTATTTTTTTTAAGACGGATTTTTTAATTTCTTTGAAACTAAAATCTTTGAAATATTTTTTTATGTTTTTGTCATATTTTAAAATATAATGCATGAATACCACCATCATAATTCTAGAAATCACGGTGCCTAATGCCGCACCCAAAATGCCTAATTTTGGAAAAATCCAAATCCCGTAAATTAAGACATAATTGAAAAAAATGTGCACAACATTAGCCATGAAAATGGCGTACATAGAATATTTGGTTTTTGATAGGCCATCTGCAAATTGTTTATATCCTTGATAAATAATCACAGGAATTAATGAAAAAGCAACCCAATCAATATAAGGATAAGCCATTTCTACCACCTCAATAGGTTGGTGCATGAGTAACATAATTGGTTTGGCTAAAACAATTATTATAAAAAGAGCTACTCCTAAAATAGTGCACAAAAGCAACCCATGATGAAAAGTGGAACGTATTTTTTTTTCGTCTTTTTCAGAATCGGCTTCAGCAATTAGGGGCGTTATTGCAGTTGAAAAACCTATGCCAAGTGACATTGCAATAAAAATAAAACTATTTCCTAATGATACTGCTGCTAATTCTGTTGCGCCTAGTTTTCCAACCATTATATTATCAACAATTCCAATTAGCGTATGTCCTAACATTCCTAGAATTATTGGATAAGCTAATTTGAAATTATAAGAAAACTCTTTGGTATAGTTAGAAAAACTCATTTTGGATATTTTGAGGCAAAGGTAAAAAAATAAACTCCGAAAGCATTAAAAACACTGTCGGAGTTTAAAAGAAAATAGTTATTTCTTAATATTTGGATTTAGTGTATCGCTTTCGATAATTCCATCACGTAAACGGATGATTCTGTGGGCATAAGCAGCAATCTCTTCCTCGTGCGTTACCAAAATTACGGTATTTCCATTAGTGTGAATTTCATTAAATAAATTCATGATTTCCACCGAAGTTTTACTATCTAGATTTCCTGTAGGTTCATCAGCTAAAATGATAGAGGGTCTGTTTACCAGAGCTCTCGCCACAGCTACACGTTGGCGCTGTCCTCCTGATAATTGATTTGGTTTGTGATCCATTCGGTCATCAAGTCCTACTTGCGTTAATACTTCTGTTGCTCTTTCTATGCGTTCTGATTTTGAAAATCCAGCATAAACCATCGGTAAAGCCACATTGTCTAAAGCGGTTGTTCTTGGCATTAAGTTAAACGTTTGAAATACGAACCCAATTTCTTTATTTCGAATTCCAGCCAATTCATCGTCTTGCATTTCGCTCACGTGTTTTCCGTTCAAAATGTAAGTTCCAGATGTTGGTGTATCTAAACAACCTAAAATGTTCATCAATGTTGATTTTCCAGAACCCGAAGGTCCCATCAATGCTACATATTCACCTTTCTTAATTTCTAAATCGATGCCTTTTAAAACATACACGATTTCGTTTCCTAAAGGAAAATCTCTTTTGATATTGGTTATTTTGATTAATGATTCTGCCATTTTGAATGTCGAATGATGATTAACGAATGATGATTTTAGAAGTTTTAAATTCCGATTCCATTAATAAGTAGAATAAAGTTGTTATTTGTTACATTTTAATTCGAATTCTTTCAAATAAATGAGAAGTAATAGTTTTATTCGGATTGATGATAAAATGTTCTTTTTTTTGCTCTTTTCGGATGAATAACAAGCCTAAATTAAAGGTTTCGATACTGCAAGTAATCGTTTCATGCTGATGTAAATAGTTCCAAATTTTTTCATTTGCTTTGGTTTGATGAATGTTCTCAATGAAAATACAGGTTTCATTTTTACAAAAGGGTAGTGTTTTCTCGATAGAAAAATCATTAATAGAATCACCCGATACAATTAAACCATCTACCATTGTATTGAATTCTTGTTGGGCAACAAAACGCTTACATTCTTTCAAATTGAAATAGTGTATTGTTTTTAAAATGAGTTTGTTGGTTGAAGGATATTTTGAATTTTCAAAGGGAAAGCTGGAAGCATAAAAACATTTCGTAACCAAATCAAACACAAACGGCGAATGCACTCCGTGTTCGTTTTTAGAATGGAAAAGGAATTTTATATATGATTTAATTTGTTGTAACACTAAGTTTCTCAAAGTTTAGCACAAAGTAACACAAAGAATTTATAAGAAAAAAACTTAGTGTAAAACGTGGTGTTACATTGTGAAACTTTATTCCATTTTACTAGACAACTCAAACCAACGCTCTTCTTTTTCTTCTAAAGACCGAATGATTTTTTGCAATTCATTGGCTTTCGCTTCAATTGTATCATCAGAAACTTTTCCGTCCGAAAATTCTTGTTCTATTTGTTTTTTGTTGTATTCTAAATCTTTAATGTCTTTTTCAATTTTATTAAATTCCTTTTGCTCGTTGAAATTTAAACTCGCTTTTGCATGATTGTTTTGTTTCCAACTTCCTTTATCGGTACTTACGCTATTTAAAACTTTTGGTTCTGCCGAATCTTCATAACTTCTAAAATCTGAATAATTTCCAGGAAAATCTTCAATTTCGCCTTCGCCTCTAAAAACAAATAAATGATCCACAATTTTATCCATAAAATAGCGATCGTGACTCACCACTAACAAACAACCGGGAAAATCTAATAAGAAACTTTCTAATACATTTAAGGTTACGATATCTAAGTCATTTGTTGGCTCATCTAAAATTAAGAAATTCGGATTCTGAATTAAAACGGTACATAAATACAAACGTTTCAATTCGCCACCACTTAATTTTTCTACAAAATCGTATTGTTTTTTTGCATCAAATAAAAAGCGTTCTAACAATTGCGAAGCCGAAATAATTTTGCCTTTCGTCAACGGAATATATTCGCCATATTCTTTAATAATATCGATGACTTTTTGCCCTGGTTTTGGGTTGATGCCACTTTGTGTGTAATACCCAATTTTAATGGTATCGCCAATAATTACTTTCCCAGAATCTGGTTGCATAGTTTTGGTTAAAATATTTAAGAAAGTAGATTTTCCAGTTCCGTTTTTACCAATAATTCCAATGCGTTCGCCCCGTTGAAACGAATAGCTAAAATCTTTTAAAATGGTTCGGTCAGGAAAGTTTTTGTTCAATTTTACCATTTCGATAATCTTGCTTCCCATGCGCTCCATGTTGATTTCGAGCTCCACAACATTTTCTTTTCTTCTACTTTCAGCTTTTTCTTTAATCACGTAAAAATCATCTTGGCGCGATTTAGATTTTGTGGTTCTCGCTTTTGGTTGGCGACGCATCCAAGCCAATTCTTTTACGAATAAATTTTGCGCTTTATCAATACTCGAATTTTCAGAAGCTAAACGTTCTTCTTTTTTCTCTAAATAATAGGAATAATTGCCTTTGTATTGATAGATTTTTCCGTTGTCTAATTCAATGATTTCATTACAAACACGTTCTAAAAAGAAACGGTCGTGCGTTACCATAAACAAGGTAATGTTTTCTTTAGCAAAATAATCTTCTAACCATTCAATCATCTCTAAATCTAAGTGATTGGTTGGTTCGTCTAAAATTAATAAATCGGGTTTGCTAATTAAGATAATCGCTAATGATAAACGTTTTTTTTGTCCACCCGACATGTTTTTAACCTTCATTTTCAAGTCTTCCAACTTCAGTTTGTACAAAATTTGTTTGAATTGCGTTTCAAAATCCCAAGCATTGTGTCGATCCATATCATCAAAAGCTCTTTGATACGCTTCTTCTTCGTTTGGATTTTCTAGCGCTTTTTCATAGCGTTCAATTACTTTCAGAATTTCATTATCTGAAGCAAAAATATTTTCCTCAATGGTTAATTCGTCTTGCAAATTATTATTTTGCGACAAAAAGGCCATGTTAATCTCTTTTCGAATCACCACTTGACCGGTATCGGGTTCATCTAAGCCATTAATCATGTTCATAATGGTGGTTTTTCCCGAACCGTTTTTAGCGATAAAAGCTATTTTTTGATCTTTATTAATTCCAAACGAAACGTCTTTAAATAGAATACGTTCGCCATAAGATTTAGATATATTTTCGACTGATAAATAATTCATTATTAATTTGAAAATTTGTAGATGAGGCAATTTGAAAATTGATAGGTGCAAAAATAGGTTATTGTAACTAAAGATTATAGATTATTTCATAACTTTGTGAAAATGCAGTTTATGACTTCCAAAAAGAAAAATAGAATAGAAGAGCCGACAGAGGCTTATGAAGTAACTCCTAAAGATGAAGTAACTTCTGAAGAATTACATCCTGTTTTGGTTCAAATGCTTGAAATTGGACTCAGACAAATCGAATTGGGCCAAACTAAGCCTCATGAGCAAGTTATGGCTGAAATGAAGAAAAAATACAATTTCAAATAAAAGAATGTATTCGATTCATTGGTCAAAATTAGCAGAGATTACTTTCTCGGAAGAAATGGATTTTATTTTTGAAAAATGGAATCAAAAGGAAGTTGATAAATTTGGGCTTTTAGTTCAAAATTGTCTTCAATCAATTTCAGAAAATCCTAAAATTGCGAAAAGGGAATCTGAAAATCAATTATATTCTTTTGTCATTTCAAAACAAACAACTATTTATTTCAAAATTTCAGAAATAGATTTCAGAGTTGATTTGATCCTTTTTTGGAATAATAAGAAAAACCCAATTTTACTTGATAGATATCTTATCTTTTAAAATTAAAATTCTTATTACTTTTACCAAATGAAATTATCAGTAATCATACTCAATTATAATGTACGCTATTTTTTAGAGCAATGCATTCTAAGTGTTCAAAAAGCATTGGAAGGTATTGATGGAGAAATCATTGTGATTGATAATGCTTCATCAGATGACAGTTGCGAAATGATGAAGGCCAAATTTCCAAATATCAAACTTATTGAAAATGCTTCAAATTTTGGTTTTCCAAAAGGAAATAATATCGGAGTTGCTCAAGCTAAAGGCGAATATATTTGCATCTTAAATCCTGATACCGTTGTTACAGAAGATACTTTTGCGAAAATTTTAAATTCCAAATCCCAAATTCCAAATTCCCAACTCGGAATTATTGGTTGTAAATTAATCGACGGTACAGGTAATTTTCTTCCTGAAAGTAAACGCGGCGTTCCATCGCCTTGGGTGGCATTTACAAAAATCTTTGGGTTGTATAAAATTTCAAATTACTTTGGAAAATATTATGCACAACACTTATCCGAAAATCAATCTGGAAATGTTGATATTTTGGTTGGGGCATTTATGATGATGAAACGAGAATTGTATCATGAAGTTGGTGGTTTTGATGAAAATTGCTTTATGTATTCAGATGATATCGATTTGAGTTATTTGGTACTAAAAACAGGTAAATTTAATTATTATTTTCACGATACTTCGGTAATTCACTATAAAGGAGAAAGCACCGTTCGAGATGAAACGTATATGAAACGTTTTCAAGAAGCAATGCAATTTTTCTATAATAAACATTTTAAAAAATCTTTGTTTTTTGATGTAATGATGCAAGTTGGGAGTTTCGTTTTTAGTCTTTTTAAAAAGAATCAGCAAAAGAACAAACAGCGAACTATTGATGAATATGTTGTGTTTTCAAAAGCTGAATTAGATTTAAAATTATCAAAAAAAATAACTTATTTATCTGATTTAAATCAATTTAAGAACCAAAGTAAAAAAAATATTGAAATAATATTTGACATCACTGCTTTCAGCTTTACCGAAATTATTACTTTTATGCAGTCAAATAGAAGTCAGAACTTGAGTTTTAAGAATTATATTTCAAGTTCAAATTATCTAATAGGTAGTAATAATTCTAATGATAGAGGTCAAATAATTTTGTTGTAAAAATTGTCAATTTCTATGAAAATAGAATGAAAAATTAGTATTTTTGCAAACCAAACAAAGAATAACAACTTTAGTTTAAAGATATGGCAAAGTTTGAATTGAAATTACCTAAAATGGGTGAAAGCGTTGCAGAAGCAACTGTGACCAACTGGTTAAAAAAAGTTGGAGATAAAATTGAAATGGATGAAGCTGTACTTGAAATTGCTACTGACAAAGTAGACAGTGAAGTGCCTTCAGAAGTTGCAGGAACACTTGTTGAAATTTTATTCAAAACAGATGACTTAGTTCAGGTAGGACAAACTTTAGCTATTATCGAAACTGATGGTGGAAGCCCCCTAACCCCCGAAGGGGGGACTGCAGCAGTTGAAGAAAAGCAGCCTGCTCAACAAATTGAAAATCAAGTAAGCCAAATTATAGATACCGTTAGTCAAGCTTCCCCTTTGGGGACTGAGGGGCTTAAATTCTTTTCGCCTTTAGTAAAAAACATTGCCAAAGAAGAAGGAATTTCGTTAACTGAATTAGAATCTATTTCAGGTTCAGGTAAAGATGGTCGCGTCAATAAAGAAGATTTATTAAAATATATAGAAAGTCGCAAGTCGCAAGTCGCAAGTTCAAATGTTAATACACAAAAAACGCAACAGATTGTTGCTCAAACTCCCCCTTCGGGGGCTGGGGGGCTTCCTATTTCAGTAAACGGTGGTGATGAGATTGTAGAAATGGACAGAATGCGTAAGTTGATTTCGGGTTACATGGTAGCTTCGATACAAACTTCGGCTCACGTGCAGTCGTTTATTGAAGTGGACGTGACGAATATTGTAAAATGGAGAGATAGAGTTAAAAATACTTTCGAAAAGAGAGAAGGTGAGAAGTTGACTTTTACTCCAATTTTCATGGAAGCGGTTGCAAAAGCATTGAAAGATTTCCCAGGAATGAATATTTCGGTTGATGGTGATTTTATTATTAAACGTAAAAACATCAATTTAGGAATGGCTGCAGCGTTACCAAACGGAAATTTAATTGTTCCTGTAATTAAAAATGCAGACCAATTGAATTTAGTGGGAATGGCAAAAGCGGTTAATGATCTAGGAAATCGTGCAAAAGCAGGAAAATTAAAACCAGACGATACACAAGGCGGAACATATACAGTAACAAATGTAGGAACTTTTGGTTCTGTTTTTGGCACACCAATTATCAATCAACCTCAAGTAGGTATTTTAGCTTTAGGTGCTATCAGAAAAGTACCAGCGGTTATTGAAACTCCTGAAGGTGATTTTATTGGAATACGTCAAAAAATGTTCTTATCGCATTCCTATGATCATCGAGTGGTTGATGGCGCTCTAGGCGGAAGTTTTGTAAAACGTGTTGCCGAATACTTAGAAGCTTTTGACCCGAATAGAGAAGTTTAATTTTACACAAATTTACATAAGTGAACCCGATAGTTTTAAAAGCTGTCGGGTTTTTCTATCTTTGTAAGATATAAAATAACTATGGAATTAAAATTAACACGTCCTATCTGCTTTTTTGATCTTGAAACAACAGGAATTGATGTCGCAAAGGATCGAATTGTAGAAATATCAATTTTTAAAGTATTTCCAAACGGAACAACAGAAAGTAAAACGTGGTTGGTAAATCCTACGATTCCAATTCCACCTCAATCTACCGCTGTACATGGCATTTCTGACGAAAAAGTAGCTAATGAGCCAACTTTTGCTACTTTAGCTTTTCAAGTGCATAACATGATTAAAGATTCGGATTTAGCTGGATTTAATTCGGATCGATTTGATATTCCGCTATTAGCTGAAGAATTATTACGTGCTGAAGTTGATTTCGATATGAAAAATAGAGTTTCTGTTGATGTTCAAACCATTTTTCATAAAATGGAAGAGCGAACTTTGAGTGCAGCCTATAAATTTTATTGCGGACATACTCTTGAAAACGCGCACAGTGCAGAGGCGGATACTATGGCTACTTATGAAATTTTGAAGGCACAATTAGATCGATACGAAAATTTGGAAAATGATATGAAATCGTTATCTGAATTTACAACTCGTAAAAAATCAGTTGATTTCGCAGGATTCATCGCATTAAATAACGAAGGAAAAGAAATTTTTACTTTTGGAAAACACAAAGGAGCTTTAGTAGATGATGTTTTTGATAAGGAGCCGGGATATTTTGGCTGGATCCAAAACGCTGATTTTCCGCTCTATACTAAAAAAGTTTTGACCGCTATCAAATTAAGAAAGTTAAATACAAAATAGTGACTTCGAGAACCTCAGTCACCATTTGGCTCAAGTATTCGAAGTTTCGAGTTGGCTGAGGCTCTCGTAGCGAACTAAAAACAGAGATAAATTAGACATATATGAAAATCATTTGCATCGGAAGAAATTATGCTGATCATATTTCAGAATTACAAAACGAACGCCCATCTGAGCCGGTTATTTTTTTAAAGCCTGATACCGCTGTTTTACCAAAAAAAACACCGTTTGTAATTCCGGCATTTAGTAACGATGTACATCATGAAGTTGAGGTATTGGTTAAAATATGTAAAGTTGGAAAGTATATAGATTCTAAATTTGCTCATAAATATTATGATGAAATAGGTTTAGGAATCGATTTTACAGCAAGAGATGTTCAAGCCCAACTCAAAGAAAAAGGATTACCGTGGGAAAAAGCAAAAGCATTTGACCATTCAGCGGTAATTGGTGCCTTTTTACCGAAAAAAGAATTTTCTTCTATGGAAAATATTAACTTTGAGTTGAAATCAAATGGTCAATCGGTACAAGTTGGAAATACCGAGTTGATGTTATGGAATATAGATGCTTTAGTAGCTTATGTGTCTCAATTTTTCACCTTAAAAAAAGGTGATATTATTTTTACGGGAACACCAAAAGGGGTTGCAAAAGTATCAGAAGGTGATGTTTTAGAAGGGTTTATAGAGCATAAATCACTCTTTAAAATTCAAATTAAGTAATATGGCTTTACAGTATAATCTTGCAAAAGTGTATGAAATTTCGGAGAATGATACCGATTTTGCATTGCAAATAGTGTCTTTGTTTTTAGAGGAAGTTCCAGCAGAAATGAAATCAATTAAAACCGCTATTGAAGATAAAGATTATACCCGAACCTATGCTGCATGTCATAAAATAAAACCAACGCTTGATTTATTAGGAATGGATATTTCTTATGAAGAAAATATCCAAATTATGACTTGGACAAAAACAGAAGGAAAACGTAAAGAAATTAAGGAAGTTTATAAATCATTAAAGGATCGAATTGATTTAGCAATCAAGGAAATTAAAAAAGATTTTAAACTGTAAATTCCAAAAAAAGATAAATAAATGAAGGCAGCAATTGTTACTATTGGTGATGAAATTCTTATTGGACAAATTGTAGATACTAATTCGGCTTACATTGCTAAAGCATTGGACAAAATAGGAATTGCAACGCAAGAAATGTTGTCTATTTCAGATGATAAACAACATATTTTAAATACATTTCAAAATCTACAAAATAAGGTCGAAGTAGTTATAATTACTGGCGGATTAGGACCTACAAAAGACGATATTACAAAGAAAACATTTTGCGATTATTTTGAAGATGCTTTAATTGAAAATGAAGCTGTTTTAACGCATGTAAAAAGTATTATTGAAGGAATTTATAAACGTCCAATTACCCAAATGAATCGTGATCAAGCATTAATTCCTTCAACTGCAAAAGTGTTGTTTAATAAAATGGGAACAGCTCCTGGAATGTGGATGGAGAAAGAAAATACCGTTTTTATTTCGTTGCCAGGTGTGCCTTATGAAATGAAATATTTGATTGATAATGAGGTAATTACTAATTTAGTTCAAAAATTTAAACGCCCCTACATTATCCATCAAACCATCATGACGTATGGAACGGGTGAAAGTTTAATTGCTGAACAAATTGAAGAATGGGAAGATAAGTTACCCGATTTCATCAAATTAGCTTATTTGCCAAGTCCAGGAAAAGTTAGATTACGTTTAACAGCAAGGGGAGATGATAAGGAATTGCTTCAAGCAGCAATAGCTCAACAAGTTCAAACGCTTGATTTATTAATTCATGACATAATTGTGGGTTATAATGAAGACGAAACGATAGAAGTGATGCTTGGACGTTCGATGACCGAAAAAGGATTTACGTTAGCTACTGCCGAAAGTTGTACAGGAGGGAAGATAGCGGCTGTTTTAACGGCTGTTTCTGGGGCTTCAAATTATTTTAAAGGAAGTGTGGTAAGTTATGCAACACAAACCAAAATAGATGTTTTAGGGGTTTCAAAAAAAACAATTGACAAATATAGCGTTGTTAGCGCTCAAGTGGCAACAGAAATGGCATTAGGAATTCAAAAATTAGCGCAAGTAGATTATGCCATTGCAACAACTGGAAATGCGGGTCCAGCGAAAGGAGATTCAGCTTCAGATTTAGGTATAGTATTCATTGCAGTTGCTACTCCTGCGGGTGTTTTTGTTGAAGAATTTAATTTTGGTCAACCTCGTGAAAAGGTAATAGATAGGGCTGTTGGTAAATCATTGGAACTTGTTTATAAAGAAATTTTAAAAAAATAATAAAAGATAGTTGTGTATATGAAATCGATTTTGTTTCTTTGCACCCTGATTTTAGATAACGAAATAAAGCTGAATAATAATGTCAAGAGTTTGTGAACTTA
>NZ_JBIIWV010000009.1:0-26905 GCF_044338735.1 Flavobacterium sp.
TATTTATCAGTTGTGGTAAAGGCGATAGAGGAGAATTAGTCGGAGTTAAAGGCAAAAAATGGCATCCTGAGAAACCTTACGGGATGACATTAGTTCCTGGAGGAGCCTTTATCATGGGTAAATCAGACGATGATTTAGCTAATATCCAAGACGCACCTACTAAAACAGTTACAGTTACCTCATTTTACATGGATGAGACGGAAATCACCAACAATGAATACCGTCAGTTTGTAAATTGGGTAAAAGATTCAATCATTAAAACCCGTTTAGCAATCACTGCTGATGAGCAGGACAAAAAACCAGGTACCGGCGGTATCGGGGAATTTGCCTTTGCTGATGCAGATACAACAAAGATGTCGGTTTATGATAAGTACATGTACAAAAACTATTACAGTGTAGGTTCAGATGATGATATGTATTCTGGGAGGAAATTAAACCAAAAAATAAAACTTATTAAAGAAACTAAAAAGTATCCAGATGAGTTATATGTTGAGGTGATGGATTCTATGTATTTGCCAGAATCAGAATCGTACAATGGTTTAAAAACTATTGACGCATCAAAATTGAAGTTTAAATACAATCAGGTTGATTTAAATAAAGCGGTTAAAAAGAAAGGTAGAAAAAATTTCTATGAAAAAACACCGCCTATCGAAATATATCCTGATACAACAGCATGGATTAAAGATTTTGCATACTCCTATAATGAGCCAATGCACAATAATTATTTCTGGCATAAAGCTTATGGAGATTATCCAGTAGTAGGTGTTTCATGGAATCAATCAAAAGCATTTTGCGCTTGGAGAACAATGTACAAAAATGGGTACATCAAAAAGAAAAAAGGAAGAGATCAAGTAAATGAATTTAGATTACCAACCGAAGCAGAATGGGAATATGCTGCTAGAGGAGGAATCGAAGGCGCTACTTATCCATGGGGAGGCCCTTATGCTAAAAATGACAGAGGTTGTTTCTTAGCGAATTTCAAACCTGTTCGTGGAGATTATGCAGCAGACGGTGCTTTATACACGGTTGAGGCAAAATCGTATGAGCCAAATGATTTTAACTTATACAACATGGCTGGAAATGTTGCAGAATGGACGGAGTCTTCTTATTTTGCAGAATCCTATGAATTTGTTTCAACTATGAATCCAAATGTATCCGATAGAACAAACCAACGAAAAGTAGTACGTGGTGGTTCATGGAAAGATGTAGGATATATGTTACAAGTATCAACTCGTGATTTCGAATATGCTGATTCAGCAAGAAGTTATATCGGATTTAGAACTGTTCAAGATTACATGGGAACAGTTTCTACCGGAAAAAACCCTAAATAGTATTAAACCAATTTTATTATAATTAACTTAACTAACAAATTTATTTATTATGGCATTATTAAGCAAAAAAACAATGGGTTTCCTTTATGGAATGGGAGCAGCAGTAGTAATCGTTGGAGCATTATTCAAATTACAACATTGGACTGGTGCAGATATCATGCTTATCATTGGATTATTAACAGAGGCAGCTATCTTTGCTTTATCAGCTTTTGAACCGGTTGAAAAAGATTTAGATTGGTCTTTAGTATACCCAGAATTAGCTGGTGGTGAATCTACTGGTAAAAAAGCAAAAGGTGAAAGCCCAGCTGAAGCACAAGGATTATTATCTCAAAAATTAGATAATATGCTAAAAGAAGCTAAACTAGATGCTGAATTAATGGCAAGCTTAGGAAATAGCATTAAAAACTTTGAAGGTGCTGCAAAAAGTATTTCTCCAACTGTAGATGCTATGGCGGGTCAAAAGAAATATGCTGAAGAAATGGCTGCTGCAGCTTCTAATATGGAAGCTTTAAACGGTTTATATAAAGTTCAATTAGATAGTGCAGACAGAAACGCACAAGCCAATCAAGAAATTGTAGAAAATGCTGCTAAATTAAAAGAGCAAATGCAATCAATGACTTCAAACATTGCGTCTCTAAACGCTGTTTACGGAGGTATGCTTACTGCTATGAGTAACAGAGGATAATTAGTTTTATCAGTAAATTTATTAATTAAAACTAATTTAAAGAAAAAATGGCAGGAGGAAAATTAACCCCTAGACAGAAGATGATTAACCTGATGTATCTGGTTTTCATCGCAATGTTGGCATTAAATATGTCAAAAGAAGTATTATCAGCTTTTGGGAATTTTAACGACAAATTTTCGGAATCGAATAGATTAACAGACGATTCTAACGGTAATTTATTATCTGCTTTAAATACTAAGGCAGCTGATGAACCAGCTAAATATGCTGAGCCAGCAAGAAAATCAAAAGAAGTTGCTAAGATTTCTAAAGATTTTGTTGCTTTTTTAGAAACGGTAAAAGCTGAAGTTACAGAAGGATATGAACCAGATGAAAAAACTGGTAAATTACCTTTCGAGTCAATGGATAAATCAACCATCGATGAAAAATGGTTTAAAGGTGATGGATATAGTCCAAGAGGAAAAGAAATTGTTTCAGCAATTGATAAATATGTTGCTGATATCAAAAAGGTATTAGGAAATGATGTAAAATATATTCCTTTTATCAAAGAGATTGAAAAGAAATTTTCAACGGCAGATATTGCAGATAAAGAGGGAGTTAAAAAACCGTTTTTAGATTATAAAGCAAAAGGATTTCCAGCTGTTTCTACATTAACTTTTGTAACTGCAATGCAGAATGATGTTAAAAATACAGAAGCAGGAGCTTATAACTTATTCTTAGGAAACGCCTTAAAAACTGCAGCTTCCATGAAAAATTTTCAAGCTATTGTTGTTTTAGAAAAAAATGTTTTTTTCCAAGGTGAAACAGTTAAGGGTAAAGTGGTTTTAGGTCGTTATGATGCTAATACAGTTCCTACTTCATTTAATGGGCCTGGTAAAATTGAAAATGGACAAGCTGTTATTTCTACTACCGCTGGCTCTATTGGTGAACAAAGAATATCAGGTAAGTTTGGATTCTTAGAAGATGGTAAAGAAATTCCATTGGCTTTTGAAGGTACTTATGTGGTTGTTCCAAGACCTAACCAAGCGATTATTTCTGCTGATAAAATGAACGTAGTATATCGTGGTGTTCCTAACCCTATTTCTATTTCGGTTCCTGGTATTGCTTCTAACAAAGTGAATGCAAGTGCGCCAGGTATGTCAAAAGTAGGCGACGGTAAATTTATGTTAAAAGCAGGTTCTGGTAGTGAGGTAAAAATTAATGTTACAGCTACAATGCCAGACGGTAAACTAATGTCTAGTGCTCAAGTATTTAGAATTAAAGGATTACCTGCTCCAACAGGAAAAGTGGGTGGATCCGAAAAAAATTCTGGACCTAAGAATAACTTAGAGGTTTGTTCGGTTACTGCTACTATGGAAGATTTTGATTTTCCAGTTACAGTTAATGTTACTCAATTTAACATTAAAGTGCCTGGTCAACCAACTGTTGTAGTTTCTGGTAATAAAATGGACTCAAGAGCGAGAGCAGCAATTGCTAAGGCTTCTAGAGGCGATATCGTTATTATTTCTGAAATTAAAGCAAGTTTTGTAGGAATCGATCAAGTTGCTAAAAGAGTTTCAGCTTGTACATACGAAATAAAATAAAACTACGTTTTGTGTTTAGTTGATAAACCAAATAAAAATGAACAAAATGAATTGGAAAAATAGTATTGCAATTATAGTATTAGGTTTAAGTTCAACTTTTACCTTTGCTCAGTCTAATCTATTAAATGCTAAAAAACCCGAGCAAATCGGAAAGAAAACAGCAGCAGAATTAAGTGCAGACAACGATAAACCATTGCCTTATGGTTATGTTCACGATAGAGATATTTTGATGGGTAAACGCACCTGGGAAATCATTGATTTAGATGAAAGGATTAACTTTCCGCTTTATTTTCCAGTAGATGGTGATGTGATGACCTCACCAGATCGTAGACCTCTTTACAATGTTTTAGTAGCGGCAATCAAAGAAGGTAAAATTTCTGACGTTTATGATTCAAGTTATTTTACCACCAAGAAAACCTTGAAAGATATTGAGTCTTCTTTGTTCAAAATTGATACTTCAGATGTGGGTAGAGATCAAATGAATGAAGACATTAATGCTTATCGTAATGGTACTAAAAAGATATCGGAAGAATACATTAGAAAAACTGAAATTCAGGCTTATAATGTAGATTCTTATAAAGTAGCTGGATATTGGTATTTTGACAAAAGACAAGGAGAACTAAAATACAGACTTTTAGGTATTTGTCCAATGGTTCCTGATGTATATGAAATGGATAATGCAAATCCTGAAATGATTGAATTATTTTGGGTTTATTTTCCTGCCGCTAGAGATATTTTACATAGTGCAAAAGCATTCAATAACAGAAACTCAGCTATGTCCTTTACATTTGACCATTTGTTAAATGCAAGACGTTTTAGTGGTGTTATTTATCAAGAAGAAAATGTGTATGGCGATCGTTTAATCAAAGATTACATGAGAGAAAATGCACAAATGCAATTATTAGAATCGGAGCGTGTAAAAGAAAAAATACGCGATTTCGAACAAGATATGTGGAATTATTAATAGTATTTCTCCAATTCATTTAAAAAAACTCTTACCATTGGTAAGAGTTTTTTATTTTTACACCATGATAGATTATATAATCGTTGGAAATGGCTTAGCAGGTATTTCTTTTGCCGAAATTGCAATACAGCAAGGTAAGTCCATTTATGTTTTTGATAATGACTCACAACCTTCATCAAGAGTTGCGGGTGGATTATATAACCCGGTCGTTTTAAAACGCTTTAGTGAAGTGTGGAAAGCCAAAGAACAAATTGATTTTGCCTTTCCTTTATATCACGCAATTCAAACCAAATTAAATGTGGTATTTGATTATGAAATTCCTATCCTTCGAAAATTATATTCCATTGAAGAACAAAACAATTGGTTTCAAGCTGCTGATAAACCAAATTTAGCGCCATTTCTTGATTCAAAATTGGTAAAGCAAACCTACGAAAGTATCACTTCACCCTTTCATTACGGAAAAGTAAATCATACGGGTTATTTAAACATTTCAATATTAATTGAAGCATATTCAAATTATCTAAAATCAATTAATAGTTTTAGTTCAGAAGGTTTTGAATACGATACAATTGAATTTTTAGAGCACGGAATTCAATATAAAAATAGAATAGCCAAGCACATTATTTTTGCTGAAGGTTTTGGGTTGCATGCCAATCCTTATTTTAATGATTTGCCTTTAGATGGAACCAAAGGAGAGTTGCTAATTATTAAAGCACCAGATTTGAAACTAGATGTAGTTATAAAATCAAGTGTTTTTATATTGCCCTTTGGAAAAGACTTATACAAAGTAGGTGCTACTTATGATTGGTCAGATAAAACTAATATACCTACAGAAGCTGGAAAACAAGAATTGGTTGAAAAGCTTTCTGAATTAATTTCGTGTGATTTTGAAATTGTAAATCATTTTGCAGGTGTTCGCCCAACCGTTAAAGATAGAAGACCACTTGTAGGAGCGCATCCTGTTCACACACAATTGCATGTTTTAAATGGTTTAGGGACTCGTGGAGTTATGCTCGGACCTTATTTAGCCAATCAATTATTTCATCATATTGAAAATAACGTTCCGCTTGAAAAAGAAATTGATATTGTTAGATGTTATAATAAAAAGTAGCTGGCTAGATTTTCGGACAAAAGATTTTCAGATATTATTAATACAGAACTCCAATATCAGAAAATCAATTATTAGAACAACGAAATGACTATCTCAAAGTAGTTTTCTTTTCTCCCTTATGTTGTTTCCAGTCTTTGTCATAACTCATAAACATATTGATCCATATATTTCTGGAAAGTCTCATAATTAAGGGCATAAACACAACTAATGTAATTATAATTGCGATAAAATTGTTTACTAAATTCTTTTCTCCAACAAAGAAAAAAGTAATAATAAAAGCTGCTACACCAAATGCAATTCCAAGAGCATAACTCACATACATAGCGCCAAAAAAAAACGAAGGTTCCATTTTATATTTTGTTCCACAATGTCCGCAATTTTCATGCATTTTATAAACATTGAGCAAATTATACGGATTTTTGTCTAAATACATGCTTTCTTCATGGCAAGTTGGACAACTTCCTGTTAAAATGCTATTTAATTTGGATCCTTTTTTTAACATTTGCAAAATATTTTACACAAAGGTACAATAACTAACTTTCACTTGTGTAACAATAGTAACATTCAATATGCTAAACATACATAATTTATCAGTTTCATTTGGTGGAACCTATCTTTTTGAAGAAGTAACTTTTAGACTCGGTTCGGGAGATAGAGTAGGACTAGTTGGAAAAAATGGTGCAGGAAAATCAACGATGTTAAAAATTTTAGCCAAAGATTTCGCTCCCGATTCTGGTCAAATAGCTACTGAGAAAGAAGTAAAAATGGGATTTCTTCGTCAAGATATCGATTTTGTAAAAGGACGATCTGTTTTAGAAGAAGCCTATCAAGCATTTGAAGAAATTAAGCGTGCCGAATTTAGAATCGATGAAATCAACCATCAATTGGTCACACGAACCGATTATGAAAGTCAGGAATATTCTGATTTAATCGAAGAATTGAGCGATGTAACCCATCATTACGAAATGCTTGGCGGTTATAATTATGTAGGCGATACCGAAAAAATTCTCTTGGGACTCGGATTCAAAAGAGAAGATTTTGATAACCAAACCGATACTTTTTCGGGCGGATGGAGAATGCGAATTGAATTGGCTAAGTTATTATTACAATCAAACGATATTTTGCTATTAGATGAGCCTACGAATCACTTGGATATCGAAAGTATCATTTGGTTAGAAGGTTTTTTACGAAATTTTCCTGGCGTAGTCGTAATTGTTTCGCACGATAAAATGTTTTTGGATAATGTAACCAATCGTACTATCGAAATTTCACTAGGAAAAGCATATGATTTCAATAAACCCTATTCCGAATATTTAGTGTTGCGTCAGGAAATTCGCGAAAAGCAATTGGCAACACAAAAAAATCAAGCTAAAAAAATTGAAGAAACCGAAAAATTAATCGAAAAATTCCGTGCAAAAGCTTCAAAAGCATCCATGGCGCAATCATTGATTAAAAAATTAGATAAAGTTGAACGCATTGAAGTAGATGAAGACGACAATTCGGTGATGAATATCTCGTTCCCAGTTTCGCAAACACCAGGAAGAGTTGTAATCGAAGCAGAACACGTTACCAAAGCGTATGGCGAGAAAACCATTTTAAAAGATATTTCACTTTTAGTGGAACGGGGTAGTAAAGTGGCGTTCGTGGGTCAAAACGGACAAGGAAAGTCAACGTTTATGAAAGCCATCGTGAACGAATTTGAATATAAAGGTTCTATCAAATTAGGTCATAACGTGCAATTGGGGTATTTTGCGCAAAATCAAGCAGAGTATTTAGATGGTGAAATTACGTTATTGCAAACGATGGAAGACGCTGCAACCGATACAAATCGTTCCAAAGTACGCGATATGCTAGGTTCGTTTTTATTTAGAGGTGATGATGTTGAGAAAAAAGTAAAAGTACTTTCGGGTGGCGAACGCAATCGTTTGGCGCTTTGTAAATTGCTTTTGCAACCAATAAATGTTTTGGTAATGGACGAACCAACCAATCACTTGGATATTAAGTCTAAAAACGTTTTAAAGGCCGCTTTAAAGCAGTTTGAAGGAACTTTGTTGTTGGTTTCTCACGACCGTGATTTCTTGCAAGGGATGTCAAATTTAGTGTATGAATTCAAAGATCAGAAAATTAGAGAATATCTTGGCGACATCAATTTCTTCTTAGAACAGAAAAACGCCATGAATATGCGCGAAATTGAAAAGAAAGATTTGGTTTCTAGCACAAATACAAATAAAGCAGTAAAAAATATTTCTTACGAAGATCAAAAGAAAGCCAAATCATTACAAAATCGGTTAAGTAAAATTGAAAGCCAAGTTCAGCAATTAGAAAAAGACATTCAGCACGATGATAAAGCATTGGCTTCAAATTATGACAAACACATTGAAGATGCTACTTTTTTTGCGGCCTATGAGAAAAAGAAAAAAGAGTTGGAACAATTTTTAGAAGATTGGGAACTCGTGCAACTAGAGATTGAGGAATTGAATAGCTAGTTTTCAAAAGATACAAATGGCAACTTTTTTTTAAGAGTTGTCATTTTTGTTTTTAAATCTGCTAAAAATTTTTGGTGACTTTCACTATTAGGATTAAATGGTCGATGTTGTAACGCTCTTTGCACTTCACAAATTTCATTCATCAATCCAAATTCTGATTCCGAAATATAATTTTCAAAGAATTGTATCCAAATATAATCAATCGCCGTTTGATTCGGATGTAACATATCCTCTGCATAAAAACGATAATCTCGCAATTCATCCATTATAATTTCGTAAGCAGGAAAATAGTTGGTGTGCGATGGATTATTGCTAATTGCGTTATGTAGTGCTGCAATCAAATGGGCTTTACTCAAAGTATTTTCAGCAAAACCATCTTTGATATGTCGCACAGGTGAAACGGTAAAAATGAAGTTACAATTTGGATTTACTACAGAAATATTAAAAAGAATTGACTCAATACTTTGTGCAATGATTTCGGGCGACAACAATTCTTTACTAAACTGCTTTTGCGGTACTTTATGGCAATTGGCAACTATTTCGTTGGTTTCAATATTTCTGTAAACCCACGATGTTCCTAAGGTAATGATACAATGTGTCAATGAACCAATGTGTCGATGTGTAAATTCAACAATCGAATTTAAATTGCTCAAAAATATTGCTTTATCTGGATGCGAAAGTTCAGAATGTACTTCATAACACTGCCATAAGTCATTATGAAAGAAAATATCTTCTTCGGTAAAATATTCTTTTTGAGCACTTCTTTCAATAAGTTTGGCCAATGAAACCGGATTAAAAATATTGCCAAACGGATTCGTTATGTTTTGGAATTTAAAATATTGGAATTTCTTTCCCATACTTTCTGCAAAACACGAGCCCAACAAAATGATTTTGGAATCATAGGTTATTGGATGGTTATATTTTTGAATGGTAATTTTAGTGGTGAAGTTCATTTTTTTTCTCGCAAAGGCGCAAAGGCGCAAAAAATTATAAATTATTTACTATTCTATTGATTCCAGTTTTAATTAAAGGCTCATTAAAATTAATTAACAAACCTAATTTTAATCCAGTAATTTTTAAGTAAGTTAAAACTTGTTTTGGATGAACTTGAGCAATTTGTTCAACAGATTTAACTTCTATTATAACTTTATTTTCAACTATCAAATCTGCTCTAAATCCAATATCCATTTTCGTTCCGTTCCAAATTACGGGAAGTGCTTTTTGTCTTTCAACAGATAACCCACGAGAAGTTAGCTCATAATCTAAAATAGTTTCATAAACAGATTCTAATAATCCAGGGCCTAATTGCGTATGAATCTTATAACTTATATCAACTATGATTCTTGATAGTTCGTTTTCCGACATGCTTTTTTATTTTTTTATAATTAAATCACGCAAAGACGCATAGGAAAAGCTAAACTTTGCGGCTCTGCGTCTTTGCGTGAGAAAAAAACTTAGTTTATATAATTTACCGCATTCTCTAAAACCGCAGCAATTCCGTTTGTATTTTTCCCTTTTCCAGAAGCGAAGAACGGTTGTCCACCTCCATTTCCATCAATGTATTTTCCTAATTCACGGATTACGGTTCCAGCGTTTAAACCTTTGTTTGCCACTAATTCCTTAGCAATATAACAGTGGATATTTGGCGCATCGTCTTCAATTGAAGCTAAAACTACAAATGAGTTTGGTTTTGAAGTTCCAATAGCTTGTGCTAAATCTTTCGTCGCACTCATTGATAAATCGACTTGTTTTACTAAGAAATTAATTCCATTAACATCTTGAAATTCAGAAACTAAACTTGCTGCTAATCCGTCAATTTTTTCTTTTATTAGTTGCTCAATTTGTTTTTTCAATTTTGCGTTATCGTCTTGTAACGAAGCCACTGATTTTAAAACATCTTGAGGATTTTTCAATACTTCCTTAATTTCCGACAAGGTGTTTTCTTGATTCGTATAAAAATCTTTAACGGCATTACCAGTAATGGCTTCAATACGACGAATTCCAGCTGCAACGGCACCTTCTGAGACAATTTTGAAATGCCAAATATCAGCCGTATTTTTCACGTGAATTCCGCCACATAATTCCTTACTATTTCCAAATTCAATCATACGAACACTGTCGCCATATTTTTCACCGAATAAAGCCATCGCACCTTTATCTAATGCTTCTTTAATTGGAATATTTCGATGCTCTACTAATTGCAATTGGGCTTCAATTTGTGTATTGACACTTGCTTCAACCTGACGTAATTCTTCATCAGAAACTTTTGAAAAATGCGAAAAATCGAAACGTAAATAATTCGGATTTACTAACGAACCTTTTTGTTCTACATGCGTTCCTAAAATGGTTCTCAAGGCCAAATGCATCAAGTGTGTCGCCGAGTGATTTTTTGAAGAAGCAGTTCTTAAATCAACATTCACTTTTGCAGTAAAACTTCCGTTCAAATCGGTTGGTAAATTTTTAGCAAAATGAATTATTAAATTATTTTCTTTCTTGGTGTCTATAATTTCAATAATTTCTTCTTGACTCTCTTCATCTGACTTTTGACTTTCGACTTTCGACTTTCGACTAATTAAAGTTCCCTTATCTCCTACTTGTCCACCACCTTCTGGATAAAAAGGTGTATTATCTAAAACGATTTGGTATAAAATGCCGTCTTTTTTTGAATCTACTTTACGGATACGAGTAATTTTTGTCTCATTTTCCGTTTGATCATATCCAACAAACGTTTCTACATTTCCAGGAATTAAAACCGACCAATCTTCTGTAGAAACTTCAGAAGCGGCACGAGAACGCGCTTTTTGTTTTTGTAATTCGGTTTCGAAACCAGCTTCATCTAAACTAAACCCTCTTTCTCTAAGAATTAAAGCTGTTAAATCGATTGGGAATCCAAATGTATCGTATAATTCAAATGCTTTTTCTCCAGAAACTTCTTTCCCTGAAGTATTTACCATTACGTTTTCTAACAATTGAATGCCTTGTTCCAAAGTTCTTAAAAAAGACGCTTCTTCTTCACGAATTACATTGGTAACCAATTGTTGTTGCGATTTAATTTCTGGAAAAAATTCTCCCATTTGATTCGCTAAAACAGGTACCAATTTATTAATAAAAGGTTCTTTTGTATCTAAAAACGTAAATCCATAACGAATCGCGCGTCGTAAAATTCTACGAATTACATAACCAGCACCAGTATTTGACGGTAATTGACCATCAGCAATAGCGAAAGCCACTGCACGGACGTGGTCTACTACCACACGAATAGCAATGTTGGTTTTGTTTTGTTCTTCTGTTATGTTTTTTACTTCATTCGAAGTATATTTTAATCCTGTAATTTCTTCGACTTTTGCGATAAGTGGCGTAAAAACATCCGTATCGTAATTTGATGTTACATGTTGCATCGCCATACACAAACGCTCAAATCCCATTCCGGTATCTACGTGTTGTGCAGGTAATTTTTCTAAAGAACCATCGGCTTTGCGGTTAAATTCCATGAAAACGTTATTCCAAATTTCCACTACTTGCGGATGGTCGGCATTGACCAAACTTCTTCCAGACACTTCATTTATTTCGGCATCAGAACGCAAATCAATATGAATTTCAGAACACGGACCACACGGACCTTGGTCGCCCATTTCCCAAAAATTATCTTTTTTATTTCCTAATATAATTCGGTCTTCGGGTACAAATTGTTTCCAAATATCCCAAGCTTCTTGATCAAAAGGCACATTATCTTCTTTACTTCCTTCAAAAACTGAAACATATAAACGGTCTTTATCTAACTTTAAAACTTCCGTAAGAAATTCCCAAGCCCAAGGCAATGCTTCTTTTTTAAAATAATCGCCAAAAGACCAATTTCCAAGCATTTCGAACATAGTGTGATGATACGTATCAAAACCTACATCTTCTAAATCGTTATGCTTTCCCGAAACACGCAAACATTTTTGAGTATCCGTAATTCGATTACTTTTTGGCGTACCATTTCCTAAGAAAAACTCTTTAAACTGAGCCATCCCTGAGTTATTAAACATCAGTGTTGGGTCGTCTTTTAATACAATTGGGGCAGATGGAACAATGGTATGTCCTTTGCTTTCAAAAAATTGTAAATAGGCTTTTCTTATGTCTTGTGATTTCATCATCAATGATTTTGTTCAAATGTATGCTTCAATATTGGTTTTAAAACAAAATAAAATTAGGAATAATTCACTACTAAATAAATAAAAATAGCTTTAGAATGAAACATTTCTTAAATTTGTTCGTATAACTTATGTTAACCAATAAATTTGGCACAAAAATAGTATATTTTCATTTATGTCGAAGGTAAAATATTATTACGATTCAGAAAATTTAGCATATAAGCGAATTCAAACCCGAAAAAGAAAGAAATTTGCATACGTAATGCTCTTTTTGTTGTCATCGGCATTGTTTGGTTTTCTGATTTTTCTGATTTTAATTAATACAAGCTATTTTGAAACACCAAAAGATAAAATTCTGGCACGCGAAATTGAAGTAATGGCATTGAATTATAAAGTTTTAAATAAGAAACTTGATTTAATGAATGAAGTATTAACGGCTATTGAAAATAGGGACAACAATATTTACCGCATTTATTTTAATACAACTCCCATTTCTGAAGAAGAACGAAAAGCGGGTTTTGGTGGTGTAAATAGGTATAAAGATTTACAAGGATTTAATAATTCTGAATTAATTGAAAATACCACAAAACGGGTTGATGTTTTAACCAAAGAATTGGTAATTCAGTCAAAATCGTTAGATGAAATTGTGGCTTTAGCCAAACAAAAAGAAAAATTATTAGCTGCTATTCCGGCCATTCAGCCAGTTAAAAATGAAGATTTGAAGCACATGGCATCAGGATTTGGTTACCGAAGTGATCCATTTACAAAAATAAGAAAATTCCATTACGGTATGGATTTTACGGCACGAACAGGAACGCCTATTTATGCCACTGGAGATGGAGTAGTAGTCAAAGCAGATAATTCGCTTTCAGGTTATGGAAACCATATTGAAATTAATCATGGCTATGGCTATTTAACATTGTATGCACATTTAAGTAAATACAAATGCCGACCTGGTCAACGTGTAAAACGTGGTGATATTATTGGTTATGTAGGAAGTACCGGAAGAAGTGAAGCGCCGCATTTACATTATGAGGTATTGAAAAATAAGAAGAAAATTAATCCGATTAATTTCTATTATGGAAGTATTTCGGCTAAAGAGTATATTGAAATTTCAAAATTAGCAAATCAAGAAAACCAATCCTTAGACTAATGCATGTAGAACTAGCGCCCGATAAACGATATTACAGCATTGGTGAAATCGCCAAAGCATTTGATGTAAACGCCTCCTTAATTCGATTTTGGGATAAAGAATTTGACATTCTAAAACCAAAGAAAAATGCCAAAGGAAACCGAATGTTTACTCCGGAAGATGTAAAAAATTTACAGTTGATTTATCATTTGGTCAAAGAACGTGGTTTTACTTTGGAAGGAGCCAAAACTCATTTGAAAGAAAATCAGAAAAAAACACTAGATAAATTCGAAATTATTAATAAATTGGAAACGATTAAAGCCCAATTGAATACCCTTAAAAATCAATTATAATTAACATTAAAATAAAAAAAAGATGAGAAAATTTTTGCCTTGGATCGTAGTTGGAGGATTGCTATTAATAGCAGTATTTTGGTTTGTAAGCATTAAAAATGGTGCTGTTAAAACCAATCAAGAAGTGAATAAAGAATGGGGAAATGTCGAAACTTCTTACCAAAGAAGAAATGATTTAATTGGAAATTTAGTTGAAACCGTAAAAGGTGCTGCTGATTTTGAAAAATCAACATTAGAAGCAGTTACAAGCGCTCGAGCAAGTGCAAGTCAAGTAAAAATTGATCCAACGAATATTACGCCGGAGCAGTTGGCACAATTCAATCAGGCACAAAGTGGTGTATCTTCTTCTTTATCAAGATTGTTAGTTACGGTTGAAAATTATCCAGATTTGAAATCCAATCAAAATTTCTTGAAATTACAAGACGAATTAGCAAGTACTGAAAACCAAATTTTAACAGCAAGAACGCGATTTAATGAAGCGGTTCAAAAGTACAACAACTATATTTTAGTATTTCCAAATTCAATGTTTTTAGGAAATTATAAAGAGAAACCATATTTTGATGCAGTTGCTGGTGCGGAAAAACCGGTGGATGTAAAATTTAATTTTTCAAACGATAAAAAATAATGGCTAAGACCGAAGTGTTTTTGTCAAAAGAAGACGAGCAAGAAATTGTTCTAGCTATCGTGGAAGCCGAAAAAAATACTTCGGGTGAAGTGAGAGTACATATAGAAAAACGTTCAGAAAAAGCACCTCTTGACAGAGCTCAGGAGGTGTTTTTTGAATTGAAAATGGAAGCAACAAAAGACCGAAATGGGGTGTTGTTTTATGTTTGTGTTGCCGATAAAAAGTTTGCCATCATTGGCGATGAAGGTATCGATAAAGTAGTGGAATCTGATTTTTGGGATTGCACTAAAGATATCGTAATTTCTAATTTTAAAGAGGCTAATTTCAAGAATGGCTTAGTGGAAGGCATTTTAAGAGCAGGCGAACGATTGAAGAAGTATTTTCCGTATCAATCAGATGATATGAACGAATTGTCTAACGAAATTTCCAAAAGCTAATGAAGAAATTAGTACTGTTATTTGTTTTTTGTGGAATTTATGTTCAAGCACAATATACAATTCCTGATAAACCCAGTTTTCAAACGAGTGTTTATGATTATGCCGATGTTTTAAATCCTACGGAAGAAAAGGAATTAGAAAGTAAATTAATTCGTTATTCTGATTCGACCTCAACACAAATTGTGGTCATTTCAGTTGAAGATTTAAAAGGAGAAGATATCGGAATTTTAACTCCAAAATGGGCTCAAGAATGGGGTATTGGTCAAGAAAAAGAAGACAATGGAATTCTGATTTTATTATCAAAAAAAGACAGAAAAATATGGATTGCTCCGGGTTATGGTGTGGAAGAACGTTTAACCGCCGGAATCAATGGAGAATTAACCAGAAATGTCATTATTCCCGAGTTCAAAGCAGGTAGTTATTATTCAGGTTTAGATAAAGGAGCCGATGCTATTTTTAAAGTCTTACAAGGAAAATACAAAGGTTCTCGTAAAAAAGAATCAAATTTTCCAGTAGGAATAATTGTTGTCGTTGTAGTTTTTCTTGTTTTAGTGTTTTCTAAACGAAACAGTGGTGGAAACGGAGGTAGATCAGGAGGATTAGATTTAGGCGATATGATCATTTTAAGTAGCTTAGGAAGAAGCGGAGGAGGATTTGGTGGCGGAAGCTTTGGCGGTGGTTCTGGAGGATTTGGCGGCGGCTTTGGCGGCGGCGGATTTTCAGGAGGTGGCGCTGGCGGAAGTTGGTAAACGGATATAAAAAAGGGCTTACAATTGTAAGCCCTTTTTTATATTATAAGTATTGATAGGTTTGTTCCTGATTTACTTTTATAGCTCGGGCATTCAAAACATTTCCAGTATTATCAATAATGAAAGCTACAAATTCAGCTTTTTGAATATTTGTAATTGTACTTAATGGAATTGTAAATTCACGAGAAAATTCATTTCCAGTGCTAGAACTGGAAATTGAATCACCATTTATATTCGTTAAGATATTTCTTAACACGTGATCATGAACAAAATTTTGAATGATATCATCACCATTAAAGAAAGTTGTATAATTTATCTGATCATAAATAAATCCACTTTCTAATTGGTAAACCACCAAACTCAATTGATTAAAATTATCTGAAAATAATCCATCAACAGTTAATTTAATTGAATTAGTTAATGTCTCAGATTTTAATTTTAAGCCTAATCGTTTATTGATTTGGGTTTGAGAAACGACCATTCCTAAATTATTATATTCTAATGGGGTCCATCTTGTTTTTCTGTTGATGTACGCTTTTGGATAACCACCATTTGGTTCAAATGCAGATGCGTCAAAATTATATGGGTCGTAACTTGCATCAGTAGGATTAGAACTCGAACGATGAATAGCAACTTTGATTAACTGATTGTCGTTAGTACCTAACTGCACACTAGCTTGAGATAAAGCTTCAACAACTCTAGGGCAGTTTCCACACCAAACTCCTGTGTAGTCTTCTACCATTACATTACTTTTGAAGGCAATTAATGAACCATCATGATAAGTTATTTCTACAGTATTTTCTGAATCAACACCGTTATACTTTGCCTCAACAACATATACTCCTATTTGACTTTTTGTAAAAGTGTTAGCTGTTAAAGCAACCCCATTTACATAAAATGTTGCTTGAGCAGTAACATCTGCACCATTGTTTTTTATCAATCGTAAGGTTGTAGTTTGATTAATAATTCTTGTAGTTTCATTTGAGGATAAGATTAAACCTTCAATTGACTCTTCAATAATGTAATCTTTTGAGCAACCTAACAGTGAAAAAATAAAAAGTAAATAGAAATATTTCATAGAGTTATTTTTTGAAGATTTTTACAGTATCTGAAATACCTTCATTACTTTTAAAATTCAAAAAATATAAGCCAGTTTGGTAACTCGATACATCTATATTTGTATTTTCTTCTATATTTTCAGTTGTAATAATTTGTCCTTGAAGATTAATTATGCTGTATTGAACAGGTTTGGTAATTTCTAAACCAATAAATTGATTGGCAACATTATTCAATACTTTCACACCCATTGCGCTAAGTTTATCTTTTTGATCTACACTCATTGTGGGTCCCATATAGCGGTAGGTAAAATTGAAGTCAGTTCCTACATTAGTTCCGTTTAAGTCTCTTGTAAAAATTCGAAAAGAGAAATTCATTGGGTAATTAGTACCATCTCCTGGATTAGAATTTTTAAAACTATCATTCAATCCAACGGTATTTTCCCCAGCATTGATGATATTTTGATAATCTGGATATATGCCATTAACAGCTACACTTGGAATACATTCTCTACCCCAACACAATTGAAAATTAGATCCATTATTGTTTACAAGACCAGTACAACGCATTCTAAAATCTAAATTAACTGTCGAGTTGTTGTGAACGGTAAATTTTAATTCGGAAGCAGCACTGTTGTATGAAGTAAATTCAATAACTTCATTATTGGTAAAAGGCGTGCCGTCGATTCTATTAACACTAAATTGACCATTTACTTGGTTAACGACAGAAAAAGTAATTAATAACAAAAATGTAATTTTTTTCATAATTGAATAATTTTTAACAAAAATATCATTTTTTTCTATTGTTTTGAAAAAAAAATTATATTTGTATAAACATAAATAATTAAATATGAAAAAATTATTACTTATACCATTATTTTTATTGTCAAATTTTTTACATTCTCAAATAATATTGCAAGAAAATTTTGATGCACTTGGAGATCCAATAACATTGCCAACTGGTCCAACTGGTGGTTGGACAATGACAAATCAAAGTAACCCGGTTGGAACAGCTACATGGTTTAGAGGAAATACAGCCGCTTTAACATCATATAATGGACCAGCTGATGGTTATATAGCAGTAAACTATCAATCTGGAGCGGGAGTAAGTAATCTAAGCAATTGGCTTATGGCACCTTCTAGAACGGTCCAAAATGGTGACGAGGTGTCTTTTTACACTAGAGTACCAGGTTCGCAATACCCAGATCGTATGGAATTGCGAATGAGCACATTAGGAGATTTATCTGTAAATCCGTCTGGATCTACAGGTTTAGGTTCATTTACTACATTATGTGCTTCAGTTAATCAAAATTTAACGGTTGGAGGATATCCAACCACTTGGACAAAAATTACATATGTTGTAACTGGATTAAGTGGTCAAGTAGCATGTAAATTTGCTCTTAGATATAATGTTACTGGTGGTGGTACTGGAAATAATTCAGACTATGTAGGGATAGATGCTTTTGAAATAAAAAGACCAGTTAATAATGATTTGTCTCTTGAAAGCGTAACTGTACCATCAATCATTGTTAATGGTAATTTTTCATTTAATGGGACTGTAAAAAATGTAGGTTCAAATTCAGTTACCTCTTATGATGTTACTTGGCAATCAAATGGAGGCGCTTTACAAACTTATAATATCACAGGGGTAAATATTGCTCCGGGTGCAACAAACAACTTTACACATAGTGTGCCATTAAATGTAATTGCGGGTTCAGCATATTCTTTAGTTTTTAATGTTTCAACTGTAAATGCAACTACTGATGGGTTTACTGCAGATAATTCGATTACTAAAAATACTATAGGAGCATCTGGTTCAACTACATACAAACCTTTAATAGAAAAATTTACGAGTTCTACTTGTGGCCCATGTGCCTCTTATAATAATGCAACTTTTAATCCTTTTTATACCGCACAAAACCAGAATTTTAATTATATAGCCTACCAAATGTACTGGCCTACTCCTGGAGATATCTACTACACTGCTGAAGGTGGTGTTAGAAGAGGTTTTTATGGTGTTGATTCAATCACTAGTTTATGGATAAATGGCGTAAATTATTCCACTGGAAATAATCAAGCAACACTTACAACACATGTAAATACTGAGGCTACTAAACCAGGATATTTTGGCTTAACAGCTAACAGAAATTTATCTGGTGGCAATGCAGTAGTGAATTATAATATTACTCCTTTTATTACCGGAAGTTTTGTGTTACATGCTGCTGTTATTGAGAAACTAACAACTGCAAATGTTGGTTCTAATGGCGAAACATCTTTCAAACACGTAATGATGAAAATGGTTCCTAATGCAAGTGGAACAACAATTAACACCACTGCAGGAACGCCAATTAGTGGACAAATATCTGCAATTATATCATCAGGTACTTTTATTGAAGATCCTAACGATTTAGAAGTAATTGTTTTCATTCAAAATGCCACAACTAGAGAAATTATGCAAAGTTTTAAAGCTACCGATGCTTTATCACTTGAAGATAATGCACTTGCAAAAGTTAAATTGTATCCTAATCCAGCTTCCAATAATATTAGATTTACTAATATTCAAGAGGCTACAATTATGATTACAGACGTAACCGGAAAAGTTGTTTTACAAACGGAAGGAGTTGATGAAAATTCAATAATTAACGTTTCAAATTTAAATTCAGGGATTTATTTGGTAAATATCAAAAATGAATCAATGAATGAAACCATTAAATTTGTAAAAAAATAGTTACTTTTTGAAATTAAATATATAAAGCTGTCTGAAATAATTACTATTTTAGACAGCTTTTTCTAATCATTTCCGTTATTAATTTTTCCACATGAAAAAAATTATTTTCTTTTTCTTTTTATCGATTTTCGGATATTCACAAAATCAAATGCCAAATATTGAACTTAATGCTATCTCAGGTGAATCTGTAAACCTTTCTACTGATTTTAATGAAGTTGACAAACTTTATGTATTTTCTTTTTGGGCAACGTGGTGTGCACCGTGTATCAATGAATTAGAAGCTATGCATAAAAAATATGATACTTGGAAAGAATCTTTAAATGTAGAAATTATTGCCGTTTCTATTGATGATTCAAGAACACAAAAAAGGGTAAAACCATTTTTAAAAGGGAAAGGCTGGACTTACAATGTTTTGTTAGATTCTAATCAGGAATTAAAAAGAGCATTGTCAATTGTAAATGTTCCTTATACGATTGTAGTGAAAAACAGCAAAATTGTATTTGTTAGTAATGGTTATTCGCAAGGAGCAGAAGAGGAACTTTATATTAAATTAAAAGAACTATAAATCAATTTTAACTCATGAGATTTTTAACCTATGTACTTGCATTCAGTTTTTCATTTCTTTTTGTAAATGGTCAAGAGAAAAAAAATAAAGGAAGATTTTTTGGAGGTTTTGAAACCAATGCACAACGGTATTTAAAATTTGAAAATAATGAAAATTCTCCTGAATATTTTCGTTCAAATAATTACCTACAAGTAAATTATGAAATAAAAAAGTGGACTTTTGGAATCCAAGTAGAAAGTTATGAGAAACAGGCATTATTAAATTATAATCCTGGTTTTGACGGCACCAATGTGGCAACCTACTTTGCAAAATATAAAGCGAAAAAATTTGAAGCTACGGCTGGATATTTTTACGAACAGTATGGTTCAGGTATGATTTTACGTGCGTGGGAAGATAGAGCACTTGGAATCAACACAGCATTACGAGGAGGAAAGATATTTTATAAACCTACAAAAGATATCAAGTTTAAAGCTTTTTATGGACAACAAAGAACAGGGTTTAAGGTATCTGAGGGTCAATTATATGGTTTTGATATTGAAGCCAATTTATCAGATTTGTTTTCTTTTCAAGAATCTGATTTAGAAATTGGTTTTTCAAATGTCAATCGCTACGAGAAAATTGACGAAGCGCTTATTGCTAATCCAAGTTTTAGTCCAACAACAAATGCATTCTCTTTTAGAACTTCTTTTACTCAAGGAATTTTTTATTCCGCATTAGAGGCAAATTACAAATCAAAAGATGCTACAATGAATAGAATTACAAACGCTATTTCAAATGATTTTATTAATGATGGTAATGCCTTTCAATTGAATTTAGGTGTTGCAAAAGATGGATTAGGCATAGATTTAACTTTGCGAAGAACAGAAAACATGTTGTTTACTTCTGAACGCATTCCTAAAGCAATAGGTTTGAATCAATCGTCTTTAGATTATTTTGATAAAGTAATTAATTTTACTCCAGCTTTGACCAAACAACACCATTCAAATTTAGCAAACATCTATGTGTATCAAGCGCAAGCAGGGGTTGAGTTTAAATCGAATGAAATTATGAAATCTGGAGAAACCGGAGGTCAAATTGACGTAGTTTATGAATTTGCAAAAGACACAAAATTTGGAGGTAAATATGGGACAAAAGTAGCCCTAAACTATGCGAGTTGGTATAATTTGCCCGGAACCTATCGGGCAGTGCCTGCAAAATATGAAACTAATTTCTTTGGTGTGGGTGAAAAATATTTTTCTGATCTTAATCTTGAAGTAAAAAAGCAGTTTTCAGAAAACACTCGCGCTTCTTTTCTTTATGTGAATCAATATTACAACAAGCCTTGGGTTGAAGATGCCTCTCAAGATGTAAATACGCATATATTTTATAGTGAATTAATTTATAATTTTACAAAATCAAGGTCAATCCGAATTGACGCAGAACACATGTGGGCTGATGCCGATTTTAAAAATTGGATTGGCGGCTCTTTAGAATATAATTTCAATGAAAAATTTTCTCTTTACACTTTGGATTTGGTTAATTATGGCAATACGAAAGACAGTGAAGAAAAGAAAAAGCATTATTTAACAGTAGGAGGAGCTTACAGAAAAGGGGCAACTCGAATTGCGCTTGGTTATGGAAGACAAAGAGGTGGTTTGGTTTGTGTTGGTGGTGTCTGTAGGTTTGTTCCAGAAAGCACTGGAATTTCTTTATCTTTTAATACTGCATTTTAAAAAATTAAAAAGAGACCAACTGGTCTCTTTTTTTACTATTTCTGTCTGAAATAAATATCTATTGGAACGCCACTAAAATTGTATTGTTCTCTCAATTTATTTTCTATAAAACGTTTATATGGGTCTTTTACATATTGCGGCATGTTGGCAAAAAACACAAACTGAGGCGTGGGTGTTGGCAACTGCATACAATATTTAATTTTAACATATTTTCCTTTCAAAGCGGGTGGTGGCGTTGCTTCTATAATAGGCAACATCAAGTCATTGAATTTTGAAGTCGAAATGCGTTGTTTTCTGTTTTCAAACACTTCAACCGCAGTTTCTAATGCTTTTAGTAAACGTTGCTTTGTTAATGCCGAAATAAAAAGAATGGGCACATCGGTAAATGGCTGTAATTCTTCTCTTATTTTTCGTTCATAATCTCTTGTCGACATGGTGTCTTTTTCAACTAAATCCCATTTATTTACCAAGATAACAACCCCTTTTCGGTTTTTTTCGGCCAACCAAAAAATACTTTGATCTTGTCCTTCAAATCCACGAGTCGCATCAATGACTAACAAACAAACATCGCTGTGCTCAATAGCTCTAACCGAACGCATTACCGAATAAAACTCTAAATCTTCTTTTACCTTTGCTTTACGTCTAATTCCGGCAGTATCTACCAAGTTGAATTCAAATCCAAAACGGTTATATTTCGTGTCAATTGCATCACGTGTTGTTCCAGCAATGTCTGTAACTACAAATCGATCTTCGCCAATTAAAGCGTTAATAAATGATGATTTTCCTGCGTTTGGTCTTCCTACCACACAAAAACGTGGTAAAGGCTCTACTTCTTCAGTAACTTCGGGCATTTCAGGCAACACTTCGACTAATTTGTCTAAAAGTTCACCAGTTCCGCTGCCGCTCATTCCCGAAATGGTGTAATATTCTCCTAATCCTAAATTGTAAAATTCTACTGCGTCTTTCTCACGCATGGCGTTATCTACTTTGTTAATGACTAACAAAACAGGTTTTTTAACCTTGCGGAGTAATTTTGCCACTTCATCATCCATTGGCGTAATGCCTTCTTCTACATCGACTATAAAAATGATTGCATCTGCTTCGTCAATAGCTAATTCTACTTGTCTGCGTATTTCTGCCTCAAAAATATCGTCCGAACCTTTGATGTAACCTCCCGTATCTATTACAGAAAATTCTTTTCCGTTCCACTCACTTTTCCCATAATTTCTATCACGAGTAACGCCGCTTACCGAGTCAACAATAGCTTCTCTTCGCTGAATTAAACGATTAAAAAAGGTGGATTTTCCTACATTAGGTCTTCCTACAATGGCAACAATATTGTTCATAATCTTATTTTGAATGTGCAAAAGTACGATTTTTTGGAGCTTTTTCCAGCTATTCGTTTCAATCTTTTTGTTTTTGCTCAAACAAAAAGGATTTTCACTGTAAATAAAATTCATCGAACTCATATAAAAAAGTAAAAATTGTGAGATAATATGGGCTAATATAAAATAAGCCCCACAAATGCATAAGTTAGAAGATTTAATGAATCGGGTGTTGGAATAAAAAAACCTGATGAAATTCATCAGGCCTCTTATATCTTTATTCTTTACTCTTTTTACTTTTTACTTATTTCTGGTTATACCCAAAACGTTTTAGTTGATAAGCACTGCTTCTCCAATCTTTATTTACTTTAACATAAGTAGCCAAGTGAATTTGTTTACCAAAGAATTTTTCTAAATCTTCTCTTGCTTGAATGCCCACACGTTTTAAAGCAGTACCTTTATGGCCAATGATAATTCCTTTTTGTGTTTCGCGTTCTACCATAATTACCGCACGAATTCTAATAATGTTGTCGTCTTCAATAAATTCTTCCGTTTCAATTTCCACAGCATACGGAATTTCTTTGTCGTAATTCAATAAGATTTTTTCACGAATGGTTTCGTTTACAAAAAAACGTTCCGGTTTATCGGTCAAAGCATCTTTAGGATAAAATGCTGGAGAAACCGGAAGTAATTCTATAATCCGATCAAAAACCGTTTGTACATTAAAATTCTCTAATGCCGAAATAGGAAATAGTTCTGCATTGGGTACTTTCTCTTTCCAAGCCTGCACTTGTTCTTCTAATTGTTCTTGGTTGGATTTATCAATTTTGTTCAATAATAATAAAACGGGAATCTTAGAATGAATAATTTTGTTAAAAAAGGCCTCGTCTTTTAGTTCTTTTTCGCCAATTTCCACCATGTACACTAAAATATCAGCATCTTCAAAAGCCGATTTTACAAAATCCATCATCGAATTTTGTAATTCGTAAGCAGGTTTTATAATTCCAGGTGTATCTGAAAATAAAACTTGAAAATCATCACCATTTACAATTCCAAGAATACGGTGACGTGTTGTTTGTGCTTTCGAAGTAATAATAGATAGGCGCTCGCCAACAAACGCATTCATAAGCGTTGATTTTCCTACATTAGGGTTGCCAATAATGTTGACATAGCCTGCTTTATGTTCCATTGTAATAAAAATATAGGTACAAAGGTAATTATATCCAACTAATTAGTAGAATTAAAACATTATTTTTAAAAAACTATTGTAATTTTAAATAAAGAGTGTAACTTTGCACTCACAAATCGCGGGATAGAGCAGTAGGCAGCTCGTCGGGCTCATAACCCGAAGGTCACAGGTTCGAGTCCTGTTCCCGCTACAAATTATTTTACCGCACAGCGCGGGATAGAGCAGTAGGCAGCTCGTCGGGCTCATAACCCGAAGGTCACAGGTTCGAGTCCTGTTCCCGCTACTAAGAAAACCATTCAGAAACGAATGGTTTTTTTGTAAATGATAATTTGCTATAAATACATTCTCAATGTGTAGAAAAATATCTACACCCATATTAAGGCCACGCCTATAGACTTAATATTTTTACTTTTTTTCTGACTCAATAAAATAAGGTATATTTTGATTTATAAAAATCGTCTTTGATTCATATTAAATCCAATAAAAATTACATTTATTAATCTTTTATAAGATAATCAGACCTACAAAATTTTAAAGATTTTATTACAAATTACAATAAGTGAATAATTACTTTTGATTTCTAGTTAATTCAAAGTTAACTATTTATTATTATTTAAATTATTATTTGTATGATTAAAAAATTCCCCCTATCGAATTTTAAATTATGGTTATTTATTAGTGTTCTTTTTACTTTTTCTAATGCATTTTCGAACAATTGGTATGTTAATGATAATTCTACTGCTAATGATACCATTGCTAAATTGTGTTTAAGCGCGTCCTTACCTAAATTAACTTTTTTTACTACAATAACCTTGACAACTTCAAAAATAGCAGTAAAACCGTTGAATCAATGGCACTTATTCTAGCTCTTCAGCAATAGTTTTTATTGCTTTTCAGTTTTCAATAAAATAATTTATTCCAAATGACATTTATATTCTAAATGTGATTTTAAAAATCGATTTAAAAATCTATAAAATTTAAATTAAAAAGTTAGTAAAATGAAAGTATATTTCAGAATAATTTTAGTGTCATTTATATTCACTTTGAGTATGTATAATTCATACGCTCAAATTACAATTAATAACACCGGTTATACCCAAACACAATTAGTTAATGGTGTACTTGTCCCATCAGGTAGCGGAACAACAGTTTCAAATGTTGTTTTCAGAGGTGTATATAATAATTCAAGTCGTTACCAAGTAGGGTATTTTTCTACTGCAACTACTACTTTGGCTCAATTGGGTTTTACTAATGGTGTGGTATTAACTACTGGTAATACTTCTGAAATTCCTTTATCAATTAGTACTCATCCTGGTTCTGTAGCGCAATTGTCAAGAAACTACACTTCTGGCACAACTGGGGAACTTAGACAAACTGGAACACCAGCACCAACTATAATTCAAGATTTAGATGTATTAGCAGGAGCAAATAATTATTTTAATGGAGCAATTTTAGAATTTGATTTCGTGCCAGTTCAAAATTCAGTTGCTTTTAGATATGTTTTTGGATCAGAAGAATATAGAGATAATAATGGTAGTATAAATTATCAATGTTCATCTTATAATGATAAATTTGGTTTCTTAATTAGCGGACCAGGAATTGCAGGTGGTCAGGGTTTTTCAAATAATGCTAGAAATATTGCACGTTTAGGAAACGGATCTGAAGTTTCAATTAATTCCGTAAATAATGGAGTTGTAGGGTCTAGTGCTTCGCCACAAAATGCTTCTTATTGTACTGCTGCAAATGGCGCTTGGACACAAAATACTCCCTCACCAGAATATTTAGGACTAATCTATGGTACTCAACTAAATGGAAACACAAAAATTTTAACTGCTTCGCAAACTGGCTTAATTCCTGGTCAAACCTATCATATTAAATTAATTGTTACAGATGTTAATGATGGTGGTTATGATAGTGTTGTTTATTTAGAAGCAGGAAGTTTTACTACAGAATCTACTTGTAATGCAGGTCCAAATCAAAGTTTATGTGGTTCCACTTCTACTACTTTAGCAGCAAGTGCACCTGCAACGGGTACCTGGAGTCTTGTTTCAGGATCGGGAACATTTGTTTCAAACACAAATCCTACTACTAGCGTTACAGGTCTTTCAGCAGGTACAAATGTATTTAGATGGACTGCTACCGATTTAACTTGTACTTCTGATGTTACTGTGACTGTAACTGCAACTCCTACTGCACCAACAACAGCATGTTATCAAACGGCGACTTTTAATACGATAACTTGTTCATGGGATGTAACAGGAACGCAACCTGTTCAACCAACAACAGCATGTTATCAAACCGCTACATTTAACACTACAACATGTTCATGGGTTCTAACAGGAACACAACCTGTTCAACCTACGACAGCATGTTATCAAACCGCTACATTTAACACTACAACATGTTCATGGGTTCTAACAGGAACGCAACCTGTTCAACCAACAACCGCTTGTTATCAAACGGCAACTTTTAATACGACAACTTGTTCATGGGATGTAACAGGAACGCAACCTGCTGCACCAACAGGATTAGCATGTTATCAAACATCGACTTGGAATCCAACAACCTGTATTTGGGATGTATCAGGAACACAACCTGCTGCACCAACAGGATTAGCATGTTATCAAACGGCAACTTTTAATACAACAACTTGTGCATGGGATGTAACAGGAACACAACCTGTTCAACCTACGACAGCATGTTATCAAACCGCTACATTTAACACTACAACATGTTCATGGGTTC
>NZ_JBIIWV010000092.1:0-8274 GCF_044338735.1 Flavobacterium sp.
CCGTTCGTGAATTTGAAATTTCTTCTGGAGCTGGTTTTGTAGTACCACTTTTAGGAGATGTTATGCGTATGCCAGGTTTGCCGGCCGTTCCTAATGCTGAACGAATCGATATTGATAATAACGGAGTGATTACAGGATTGTCTTAGGATTTTGATACAAATAAGCAATACAATTCCTGTATAACCCTGATAGGAATGAAAATAAAAAGGGTCACTGAGGTTCTCGAAGTGACCCTTTTTTATTGTAATATATAGCAGGAAAATGGAACGCCAGTATGTCCCGAGCCATTCGTTCCTAATATTATTTCTTTTTACGCATTTTCATATTAATAAACTCCACAGTTAATGAGAACGCAATTGCAAAATACAAATAGCCTTTTGGAACGGCGCCCACATGTTGACCTGCTAATTGCGCATGAGATAAATGCATACTTTCGGTAATTAACATAAAACCAATCAAGATCAAAAAAGCTAAACCTAATATTTGAATGGATGGATTTGCATTTACAAAGTTTCCAACTGGAGCGGCAAATAACATCATAACTCCTACAGAAATCACTACGGCACAGATCATAATTAATAATGCACCTTCGATTCCGTTTGTCATTCCTACAGCGGTTAAAATACTATCTACAGAGAAAATTATGTCGATTAATAAAATTTGAAGTATAACACTGCCAAAAGATTTAGCTGCACTCGATTTCATGCTTTTTTCTTCTTCTCCTTTATGGTCTACTTTTTCGTGAATTTCTTTAGTACTTTTATAAATTAAAAACAATCCTCCTAATAATAATATTAAGGCTTGACCAGTTATATCGGCTGAAAACCATCCAAAGTCAAAACTAAACCAAGGTGCTTTCATCGCAATTAAAATAGTGATTCCAAACAGCAAGGCAATACGCATGAACATTGCTAAAAACAAGCCAAGTTGTGTTGCTTTTTTACGTTTTTCTTGTGGTAATTTACCTGTTACGATTGAGATAAAAATGATGTTATCAATCCCTAAAATAATTTCTAAAAAGGTTAAAGTTAAAAGTGCTATCCAGGCATCGGGATTTAAAAATACTTCCATTTGTTTATGTTTTTGAAACTTATTATACGTTCATTAATTTAATTTTGTTGCAGTTCCGCGCTGTTTTTTTGCATCACCAACAAATGAATATTCAAAAGTGTATGATTTTGAGTTGGTTGTCAAAATTTTCATTTGTACGGGTTTCTTCTCAGCTCTGTTTTTGGGATGAATATTTTGAATGATATATTCACAATCGTTTGTCCAACGTACTTTGAACGTATCTATTTTGCCTTCATACGTTTCGATTTGAATGGAATCATTTCTTTCAAAAGTACTCGTGTATTTTTTGCCTTCAATTTCAGTTTCAGAAGTAAATTTCCCCGTTTTAAAATAGGTGCAATTTCGTTCTTGTTGGTAACATGAAGTAAAGAGTAAGAAAAAAAATCCTAAAATAATAAATCTCATAATATCAATTTTTATCACCATCAAATAAACTTTTTACAATAGTAGTAATGCCTTTAAAGATTAGAAACATAGCTGCAAAACCAATGATTATTCCTACTATTAATACATAAACATATAACGGATGTTTCTCGTTTTTAAACGCGCTAGTTATTACGACAGGCCCAACAAATAATAAGGGTAAAGCTGCAGCTAAATATTTAATTCCTTTTGCAAGAATGGATTTGTTTGTTGCCATTTATTTCGAATTTAAATAAAAATCTACTGCGTTTCTAACACTTCCGTGGGTGGCTAAAAGTTGGTTAGCTTCTTCATAAGTAACAGAAATTTCATCCATAATCATACGAGTTCCTCGATCTACTAATTTGTTGTTACTCAGTTGCATATCTACCATCTTATTACCTTTTACTTTACCTAGTTGAATCATAGTTGAAGTAGATATCATGTTCAAAACTAACTTCTGTGCTGTGCCTGCTTTCATGCGCGAACTACCGGTTACAAATTCTGGTCCTACAACCACATCGATAGGAAATTGGGCCGTTTTTGATAACGGACTTTCGGCATTGCAACTGATACTACCCGTACAAATGTTATTTGCATTACACTTTTCTAATCCGCCAATGACATAAGGTGTTGTTCCTGAAGCGGCAATTCCAATAACTACATCTTTTTCGTTAATATTCCAGGCTTGTAAGTCTTTCCAAGCTTGTTCTTTGTCGTCTTCTGCAAATTCAACTGCTTTTCGAATCGCGGTGTCGCCACCGGCAATAATTCCAATGACCAAATCAAACGGAACACCAAAAGTTGGCGGACATTCAGAAGCATCTACAATGCCTAATCGGCCCGAAGTTCCTGCTCCAATATAAAATAATCGACCGCCTTGTTTCATTTTGCTTACTACTTCGGTAACTAATTTTTCAATTTGAGGCAATGCTTTTTCAATGGCTAAAGGAACTGTTTTATCTTCCTGATTTATATTAGCCAACAATTCGCTAACCGACATTTTTTCTAAATGGTCATATTTTGATGATTGTTCGGTGGTTTTAATAAAGTTCATTTCAAATAGTGCTTTGGTTGAAAATAGTTTGGTAAATTAATGCGAATGTCCCATTTCAATAATATAAGCTAAGGCAAATCCAAATACAATCATGGTAATTTTAGCCAAATTAAACTTATGTCCTTCGTTACTTTCAAAAATAATGGTCGATGAAATATGGAATAAAATCCCAACGACAACTGCCGAAATTTCCTTAGAATAGTGTTGGGAAAAATGCATTTTTTCAGCTAATAAGGTGCCTAGTGGTGTCATCAGTGCAAATGCAAACATAAAGGCAAAAACCGTCCATTTGTTCATTTTTGCATTCACAAAAAACAAGGTTAATATAATGGCAATTGGAAAATGATGTACTGCAATTCCGTAGGCTAAATTTTGATTCTCATGAATTGGAAAACCTTCCAGTAAAGCATGAATACACAAACTAATAAACAACAACCACGGAATATGATGTAATTCGTTATTTTCATTTGTATGCACATGTACATGACCATGTTCGGCGCCTTTAGAGAAAAATTCTAATAAGATTTGGAACAAAATTCCAATCATAATAAATACGCCAACAGGTAATGAAGCCTGTTTTTCTTCGTCATTGTGAATATGATTATGTCCTTCGCTAAATAATTCGGGTAATAAATGTAAAACCGTAAGTGACAGTAAAAAGGCCCCACTAAACGCCAACAATAGTTTAATATTCGTTTTCTTTTGAGGTTTCAAAAACAGAGCAATTAAAAACCCAATAATAACCGCTGAGAAGGTGATGATATAGTGCATTATTTGAAAATCATGATTAAACGTTCCGATTGATTTTTATAATATTTTCGTAATTTATAATCGCCAAAAATGTCCAATAAGAAAATACCTGCTGCTTCCATCATTTGTTCAAAGTCGGCCAAGCGAAGGGCTTGTACTTTTTCGGTAAAATGAAACTTTTTGCCTTTATCTTCAAAATCAATTTCTTTGTAAATGTGTCCGTCTTTTAAATAACGTTTGATGTAAAAATCAATTCCGTCTACTGATTTTACTTCATTGGGAACCAAATTTTCTAACACATAACCCACATTCATGAAATCAATTACAGCAAAACCCGTTTCGGTCAAACTATTGTGAATGGCTTTTATGGTTTTGTAATTATCAGCGTCGTCTTCAAAATACCCAAAGCTAGTAAATAAATTAAAAATAGCGTCATATTTTTCAATAAAAGGCTCGCGCATGTCGTGCACTTTGAAATGTAGTTTTTCATTGGCAAACATAGTAGCTTCTGCAATACTATTTTCGGATAAATCAGCACCAGTAACTTCATAATGTAACGAATTCAAATAAATTGCGTGACGTCCTTTTCCACAAGCCAAATCTAATATTTTTGCATCATCAGGAAGGTTTAAATACTGTGTTAAATTATCCATTAACAATTGCGCTTCTTCTTCGTTTCGCTCTTTGTATAAAATATGATAATAAGGAGTGTCAAACCAAGATTCAAACCAATTTATGGGCTGTTGGTCATTTATAGTGGATAGTTTGTTGCTTTTGTCAGACATTAATTTTTAATTCATTTCTTTAAAGAAGCAAATTTAATGTATTTTTGCAGAAGAATGGCTTAAATATTCATATTGCACTATGATTTTTTGCATTTGAACTTTAAATTGAAGAATGGAAAATTTTAAAATGACGGCCAAGACTTTTTTTGGCTTTGAAGAGATATTAGCTAAAGAACTGCAAATTCTTGGTGCGCAACAAATCGAAATTGGAACAAGGGTTGTCCATTTTAAAGGCGATAAAGGATTTATGTACAAAGCTAATTTAGCCTTGCGAACCGCTTTAAAAATTTTAAAACCCATCAAGACGTTTAGAGCTCATAATGAAAAAACGTTATATGACGGAATTCGATCTATTGATTGGACCGATTATTTGAGTGCTCAACATTCATTTTTAGTTGAGACAACGTTGCATTCTGAAAATTTCAATCACAGCCAATTTGTAGCTTTAAAGTCTAAAGATGCCATTGTAGACCAATTTAGAGATATTGACGGAAAGCGTCCAAGTATTGATAAAGACTTTCCCGATTTACAAATTCATGTGCATATTGATCGAGATACGGTGACCGTTTCCTTGGATTCTTCTGGCGCTTCGTTGCACCATAGAGGATATCGAACAGCCACCAATATTGCTCCAATTAATGAAGTTTTGGCAGCAGGAATGTTGCTTTTATCAGGATGGGAAGGGAAAAGTCATTTTGTGGATCCGATGTGCGGTTCGGGGACTATTTTAGCCGAAGCAGCAATGATTGCTTGTAATATTCCGGCAAATATTAATCGAAAAGAGTTTGGTTTTGAAAAATGGAAGGATTGGGATGCCGAATTATTCGACAATATTCTAGAATCGCTATTAAAGAAAACCCGTGAGTTTCATTATACCATTCAAGGTTATGATAAAGCACCTAGTGCGGCCGCTAAGGCAAAAGATAATATCAAAAATGCTAATTTAGACGAATATGTAAAAGTGAGCAATGATAATTTCTTTGATTCTAAAAAGACAACCGAAGGGCCATTGCATATGGTGTTTAATCCGCCTTATGGGGAACGATTAGATATTGATATGGAACGTTTTTACCGAGAAATAGGCGATACTTTAAAACAAAGTTATCCCAATACTAACGCTTGGTTCATAACTGCAAATTTAGAAGCGTTGAAATTTGTAGGCTTAAAGCCGAGCCGAAAAATTAAACTTTTCAATGCAAAATTAGAAACCCGTTTTGTGAAATATGAAATGTATGAAGGCAGCAAAAAGGGAAAGTATATGGTGCAGGAGGGAGAAGGAAGTAGTGATTTGTAAGTATTGATAAGTTATACGATAATTAAACAAAAAAAATCAACAATAATAAAGATGAATAAAAAAGTAAAAGCATTTCTATATAACTTCTTGGGGTTTGTCGTAATTTATTTACCTACTTTGTATCTTGTCAATAATGTTACTCACTTACAAGGTTTTTGGGTTCCGATGACTGGTTTTATGGTGGCCTTACTTTTGGCACCAAAGTTTCAAGCTGTAAAAACCAACGAAGGAGAAAAAATCTTTATGAAGTGGTTATTTATTAAAGGAGTGAAAGAGGTGAAGTAAAAAAAACCTGAGAAAAATCAGGATTTTTTTTCTATTAATCATTGAGCTTAATTACGATTTAAAATATGAAAAATCGTGATTGTTTTCTAATTGTAATAACGTTTCATAAATCAACTGAATTACGTGCTCCACATCTTGTCGGTGTACCATTTCAACTGTAGTATGCATATATCGTAAAGGTAGCGAAATCAATGCCGAAGCCACACCGCCATTGCTATAAGCAAACGCATCAGTGTCGGTTCCAGTAACGCGAGAAGTTGCATGACGTTGAAACGGAATTTTATTTGCTTCTGCAGTATCTACAATAAGTTCTCTTAAAATATTTTGTGTAGCTGGCGCATATGCAATCACAGGTCCATTACCCATTTTTAAATCACCTTCAATTTTTTTATCAATCATCGGTGTAGTTGTGTCGTGGCAAACATCGGTTACAATCGCAACATTGGGTTTAATACGTTGCGTAATCATTTCGGCACCTCGCAAACCTATTTCTTCTTGCACCGAATTCACGATGTACAATCCAAAAGGTAATGTTTTATTATTTTCTTTTAATAAACGAGCTACTTCAGCAATCATAAAGCCACCCATTCTGTTATCAATAGCTCTACAAACAAATTTATCATTGTTTAATATTTCAAATTCATCTGGATAGGTAATAACACAGCCCACATGAACACCTAAAGCTTCCACTTCGGCTTTTGTCATACAGCCACAATCAATAAAAATGGTTTCAATTTTAGCGACTTCTTCTTTGCCACTTCTACCGCGCGTATGAATCGCTGGCCAACCAAATACTCCTCTTACTATTCCTTTTTTGGTGTGAATATTTACGCGTTTAGACGGAGCAATTTGATGATCCGATCCGCCGTTTCTAATGACATAAATTAAGCCATCATCAGTAATATAATTTACATACCACGAAATTTCATCAGCATGACCTTCTATTACTACTTTAAAAGGTGCCTCCGGATTAATAACGCCTACAGCACTTCCGTAGGTGTCGGTAATAAAGGTATCAACATAGGGTTTTAAATAGTCCATCCAAATTTTTTGCCCTTCAGATTCGTATCCTGTTGGCGAGGCATTGTTTAAATAACGTTCTAAAAAAGCCATTGAAGACTTTTTTAATATCGATTTTGTACTCATTAGGTATAATTTTTTGCTAAAATAAGAATAAGTCTTCAGAGTTACATATAATTTCAATAATTTTGGTTCACTTTTTGATAATTAATATAGATATCAAAACTATAATCATTATGAATAAATTGTTTTTCTTCTTTTTATTGCTTTCAACTTCGGTTTTTTCTCAAACCGAACAAGATACTTTAAAAATGACCGCTCAAGATTCGGCAATAGTTTTTTCTACCGAATTAAATGAAATCACCATCAATAAGGATAAAACCTATACTATTGGCGATGATAAAAAAGCATTGTTAATTCTAAAACGAAGAGTCTTTAGAGTCTATCCTTATGCGAAAATTACCGCAGATAAGCTGACCCAACTCAACGCGACTATGGAAAAACTTAAAACAGCTAAAGAAAAGAAAAAATATTTTAAAATTGTAGAAAAATATTTAGAAGAAGAATTCGAACCAAGATTAAAAAAGTTATCTCGAAATGACGGAAAAATATTAGTGAAATTAATTCACCGTCAAACCGGAAAGTCAACATTTGATTTAATTAAGTACTACAAAAGCGGTTGGAAAGCATTTTGGGCAAATTCAACCGCCAGAATGTTCAGTATTAATTTAAGAGCTACCTACAAACCCTTCGAAGAAATCGAAGATTACAACATTGAAGCCATTTTATTTACCGCATTTAGACAAGGGCAACTTACAAAACAAGAAGCATCTAAACCTATAGATATAGAAGGTTTAAACAAACACTGGAAAGGTAAGTCCATCCAATTCGATTAAATTAATCAGCAGCACTCATTTTGTTTTCCATAAGACGAATTGTCCCGCTGTCCACTACAATTTTTTTCTTTTTTGTTGCCTGAGGCACTCGAAGGCAACAAAAAAGAAAAAAGATTTTCATTTCCATCGCGGCTAGATAAGGCGTTTTGTACATTCATACACTTACCTTTTATGAACTTTTATGTACACCTTATATTAGTAATAACTACTTTTATGACTTATATTTTTAACAATTTCTTTGTGTTCTTTGTGCTTTCCTTGTGTTCTTAGTGGTTAAGAAAAAAAGTATTAATTCCTTATTATCAGAACATTAAGAATCCCCTTCAAAAAAAGAGAGAAAATAAGTTAAAAAACCTTTGCGTGGTAGTAAAAGATTGCTACTTTTGCACCCGCAATAACAAAGAAGTTCCTACACAAACTGATTCATTAACTAAATCAAAACAAACTTTAAAAAAGTTAAAAAAAGATTTGGAAAAGAGAAAGTAAAGGTAGTATCTTTGCCGACCCGAAACTAAAGTATTAGGGAGTATATGTTCATTAAATAGTTTAGGCAAGAGGGATTAAAAAAATAAACAAAATATTTTTTTAAAAAGCCTTGCTAAAGTAAAAAAGAATTGTACTTTTGCACCCGCTTTGAAACACAAGTGAGGTTTAAAAAAAGAATGACACGTTCATAGACATATTGAATTGACAGCACAAATTTGTAGCAATACA
>NZ_JBIIWV010000093.1:0-8273 GCF_044338735.1 Flavobacterium sp.
CCCGAAAAATCTGACGCCGGCACTAGAATTTCTGAAATACCGTCGCCGTCCATATCGGCAGCAGTAGGTGTTCCTCCATTCCAAATTACAGGATTGGATGCAAACTTCTCAGCAATTCCCCAAACTGCTGCTGGAGTAGAATTGTAAGGACCGTAGCAATTGGCGTTGGTTTGTGCGTTTACAGTGGTATTCGTGCCCAACAATAAAAATCCCAAAGCAAAAATTGCCATCAAATTTTTAAGGAAACCATTATTGGTTTTGAAATTAGGGTTTTGAGAACGGTTGGTAGCTATTGTGCTAGCAATTTGATTAGGTAAAAAGTTACTCATAAGTAATTTTATTATTTTGTGTTGCTTTTGTAAAAAAGTATTTTGGGATGTATCATTACTATTTTTAGATGATAAATAAAGTTGATTCATGCCATTCGCTTTAAGCTGTGTTGTATTAATATAATTAAGAGCTAATGCCTGTTTTAACTTTAAAAACAAGGTTGAATTAAACCTAATTTTTTTACGATATAAAAATATAATAGCCTACTTTATTATTATTTCACAATTTGTTTTTGAACTACTTTTTTCTGAAATTACTTTTTATAATCATTACTTATACCCTAAAAAATTCAATAGAAACTTTTATTTATATGTAATGTGATTTTAAATTTTACCCTAAATTATTTTTTTGTTTTTTTTTAATAAAAGTGCGCTTTTTTTATTTTTTAGGAATACTTTGTCAATTTTATATCATTTTTGGAAAATAAAATTTGTTTTTTTGTGGTACTTAAAAACGCCCAATATGGAAAGATTAGCTTATTATCTGCAAATTGGAACTACTATTAGTAGTATTGTTTTTGCCTTGGTTTTTGTTTTTTATAATTGGAACAAAAGTTTGTTTAAAAAATTACTTGCGTTGCAATTTTTGATACTGGGTTATGGGATGTTTATTAATTTTATTTATTTTAATAATTTTTTTACCCTTTTCCCACATTTAAGCAGAACTGGTTTGCTTTGCGCATTATTAATTCCTGCTATTCAGTTTTTATCTATCTACAGGGGTTTTAGAAAACAAAAACTCAAATGGAAAGATGCGTTGCATTTTTTACCGGCACTTCTTTATGTTGTTAATTTTTTCAATTATTTTATTTTATCTGCCTCCGAAAAAATTATTCTACTTGAAAACAATAGTATCGCAAAATTTAATGAGGGGTTTTTACCTGATTATTTTATACCCATACTTGCAATTTTTCAAATTACATTTTACTTGGTCTGGTTTGTGTTCTTAATACGAAAATTCAAGAAAGATATACTCTCTAAATCGATACGTGAATTTATTTACTTTATGATGAGTTTTATGGTGTTTCATTATTTGCCTCCATTAATGGTTGTTTTATATTATTATGATAACCATGCCATTACTAATTGGATGCCTGTTATATATTCTATTTTTAACCTGATTTTTTTCTTTAAAATATTAATAACTCCAGAGTGGTTGTTTTATCATAAAAGTAAGGTTGAAGTGGCTTTACCTACTATTTCATCGCCAAATGTTATTAAAAGAGAAATTAGACCTCTAGAAAGCTCTTTAATACTAATATTGTCGCCAAAAAAAATTCAATTATCAGATGATGAATCTCAGCTTTTTGATCGTTTTACAGCTATTGTAGAGGCAGAGCGCTTTTTTTTAAACCCTACATTTAGTCAAAAAGGAATTGCTGAAAAATTAGGCGTTTCTGAATACAAAATTCGACACTTAGTTGAAAAAGCATATGGTGTTAAATTTTCAGAATTTGCAAATTATCGCAGAACCTACTTCCTTTTAAATGAGATGCGTAAAAACAAGCAATGGCAGCGCTATTCTTTTGTGGCTATTGCCAGAAAACTAGGCTACTTGAGTGTCAATTCATTTTATTTGAATTTTAAAAGAATTGCTGGGGTTACGCCTAAGGAATATTTTAGTGCTGAGGATTAATTTTGATGGACTGACAATTATTCTTCAGGAATAATAGCTTTTTTTAGATTGTCATAATAAATTTTTGGTGTGCATCCTACATAATTTTTAAAATGAGCATAAAAATTATTAACACTATTAAACCCAACTTGAAAGGCTAAATCTTGAAAGTTAGTCTTTAAAGCAGTTTCTACAGATACATGTTGCACTAAATAATTGATCCTATATTCGTTTAAGAATTGGTTGAAATTTTGATTGCGAATTAATTTAATTGCTTTGCTAATTTGACGTGCAGGAATTTTTATTTCACTTTCTAATTTCGTGATGGTATAATCAGGGTTTAAATAAGACTTATGAAGGTTAAAATATTGCTCTATTTTTTCTAAATGATTATAGGTAGCCGATTTAAATGATGTGGTTTTTTGAACTACCGTTACTTCGTTTTCCTTTGTAAAATATGGGTCATACATAAAAGTTGGGATAAAGAAAAAATAACCCAACATTAAAAAAGTAGTTATAAACTCAATGATATTTGTTTCAAATACGCTATTTTCATTGAATAAATAGAGTACGTCAGAGAGAACTATTGAAATTAAATTTAAAAAAAGATAGAGTAATAATGCCGAAAAAAAGTCTTTTAAACTGTTGCTTAATTTAATCCCCTTTTTGCTGTTAAATAAAATAACTCCCATCGCTATTAGATATCCACAGAAAAGAGTTACACGGAGTAAAAAAATAGTATTATCTGTTAAATAGGTTCCTTCTGACCAAAGGGATTCAAAACCTTCATTATACATTTTATTTATTATACCTACTTTTTCCGTTGCGGTCTTTGAATAAAGCGCCCAGAATTCGAGTAAAAATAAAAGTACTGGAAGAACATGCAACGCATCATACCATTTGAATTTTCGTTGATTTACTTCAAAAACCAACATTAAAAAAATTATAGGAAGCCCAATTCGTGAAATCAGATGGCTTAACAACAAAAAATGTGGAAAATTTAGTATTTCTTTTGAAAGGAATAAATGAATAGAAAATGTTTTAATTAAGAGCAATAAAAGTATAAAACTAATAAGTTTATGGGTAAGACTTATTTTGAAATTTCTAACAAAAAAAATGCCCGCTACAAATATATTCAAAATGAATACTGATGCAGTAATTAAATCATATATGTTAAAAGTTGTTTCCATTTATTATTTCAAATATACTTAATTTTATATCGAATGAACATTAGGTTTTAATGAATTATAAATTACATTAATCTTGAATTAAGATACTCTTCTAAAGTACTACTCGAATTCAATTTAATTTTTTTTCTAATCTGAGTTCTATAATATTCAACACTTTTTTCAGATTTATCCATCAATAATGCAATCTCTTTTGACGTAAAATTTAAAGCGATATATTCGATTACCTTGATCTCTTTATCGGTTATTTCCGGATGATTTTTCTTTATAAAATTAACTATTTTATCAACGCTTAATTTCTTTTGCATGATTTGAGATAATTCTTTGTAATTATCAAAAAAGGAATTTAAACATACTTTTAATTTCTTCAGCGTATCTTTTTCGTTATAATTTGGGCTTTTTTCATCGACAATATTCTCAAGTTGTTTTTTTAATAACGCAACTTTTTTAATAGTAAGAATTGAAGTATTAAGCTCTTCTGTAGTTTCCTTAAAGTTTTCTGTTAATTCGAGCCTTTCAAATTCTTTTTTTAATAGTTCATTTTGAGTATGAATAATACTTAGTGAATTCATTTCCTTTTTATATTTAGAGCTTCGAATTAGTAATAAAGCAATCCATAATCCCAATAGTATAATTATCCCTGACAGAAGAAAAATGATTGAACTTGAAGAAAAATGTTTTAGGTTTAATTCATTGATTAATTGTATATCCAAAGAATTTTTAACCCCTAAAGCAATAGAATTCGTCCAATTTTCAGTAGTTATATTATTTAAACTAGCATGATAAGTATCAATAAATGCTGATTTACAGTGTTTTATAATTAAATTAGGTGTGTCGATTAGATGAGTTTCAATTCCTTTTTCAAATATTTTTTTTAGGGTTAAATTTGACTCAACTTTAGAAAAATTAATTTCAATAGTTGATAAATTATTACCTGTATAGCATGAGGAAAAGCCCTTGAATACAAATAAATTAAGAACCAATAAAAAGACTAAATTTTTCATAGTAAATTTAATTAGTATTAAAAAAATTTAGGGTTATTTTTTTATATTTTGTGTAATAATAACTAATTGTTGGAAAATACTTACAAAAACTCTTGTATATTTAAAAAAAAATCCTTTAAATTTGAAATTTATAAATAAAATTAATTATTAATCGTTCTAATTTCTAGATGTTTATACCCTAAAAAATGTCGTTTTTATCTATTCCCCCTAATTTTATCTTAGCAAAACCTGTTGAGCAAACTCTATCTTCGAAAAATAATTTCTCCAAGTCGTTATTTAAAAAAAGAAATTTATTTTACTTTAGTGAATCAAAAGCAGTTACTAATTTTGAGCTTTTCCTTTCAGACTCTTCTAATTTACATGTTTATAAAGGTTTTAAAGTGATAAATAATCACAAAACTTTTAATTTCAATGGTGTAAAAGTTCATGTAGCTTCACAAGAATCAAATCACACTAAAGAATCTATTTTTAACATTCTTCTCGAAAATTATTTCAAAACTGAGACTTCAAACGAAATAAAATCTATGTTAAAAAAGAGCGAGTTTTCAATGTGGAACGAAAAAGAATTGTACTCTTTTTGGACAAAGAATCTAGTCGAAAAAAATGCTGAAATTGCAGATTTAATTGATTTATTAGACACTGATATTTATTCTAATGAAGCACTAATTGCTTTGGGTGAAAAGTTGTTAAAAACGATTAAAAACAAACCTAACAAATTTCAAAATTTATTCAATATTTATTTTAAAATGGGCAACTGTTATTTCTATAATAATGAGCCTAAAAAAGCGCTTAAATATTACAAAAAGGCAGCGGTTTTTTTAAATTATATTGATGTACATCACCATTTTTTATTCTATTTAAATTTAGCTAAAACCAAAAAAAGCATCGGTTTAGTAACAGAAATTGAAGACCGAAATGTAATTTATTTTTATTTGTCAAAAGAAAGTTGGGAAAAAAAATTATATAAAAACGATTTGAAAGACTATTTTCAATTTTCGGCTTAATAACTTTTAATTAACCACAATTTTTATGTTTTTTTGATATGCTCCTGTGTCAAGAATTAAAATATAGCTGCCTTTAGGATGATTAAATGTAATATCATTTTTTCCTTCATAAATATCAAGTTTATCAGATTGAATGAGTTTTCCGTCTAATGAATAAACATAAATATTTAAGTTGCCATACATCTTTTTTGAAATAAGTTGGAATTTTTTATTTTTAACAGGATTTACATAACTAAACTCTTGGTTACTTATTGTAAAATTTTCATTGGACAACGTTTGAAACGCATTGAATGCATTAACTCTTCCCCATCCCATGTATGGGTCAAATCCTGGCAAATCTTCGCTAAGCAATCCTACTTGATCCTGAGCGGTGGATTTTAAAAGATTTTTTATTTGTAATGGTGTTAAATTTGGATTTCTTGAAAGTAAAAGCGATGCTATTCCGGCAACTAATGGAGTCGCTTGAGATGTTCCTCCCCAATAACTATTGTAATTTGTGTCTGACGAAAAACTTAGACTATATATATAATTCCCTGGCGCAACTACTGTAATGTGATTCCCATAATTACTACCAGATGTAGTGCCCCAAAAAAAAGGAGCTGTCCTATCGTCGTCAGAATCTGTTGAACCTACGGCTATAACATCCATTGTGCTTGCATAACCTGCTGGATAATACGTTGTATTATTGTTAAAATTCATCATGCATGTTACAAAAACCACATTATTTGTTATTGCATATTGAATTGCATCCTGCAATATTGTACTATTTCCAGTGCCACCTATAGACATACTAATGATTTTTACTCCTCTATCTACTGCATAATATATTGAACTTGCCATCCATGAATATTGTCCGCTATTGTTTGAATCTAACACTTTTAAAGGGAGTAGTTTTGAGTTCCAATTAACACCTGCATAACCAATACCGTTACTCCCTGTTGAAAGCAATATTCCGGAACAATTGGTGCCATGGCCATGATCATCTGTAGCGTTATTGTCATTATTTACAAAATCCCAACCATTCACATCATCAATCTTTCCATTGTTATCATTATCGATTCCATCGTTTGCAATTTCATTTGGATTTGTCCATATTCTACCCGCTAATTCGGGATGAGTTAACCTAAACCCAGTATCTGGTACTGCAATTAACATATTGGGATCGCCTGTTTCAAAGTCCCAGGCTAAATCTATATCCGCATCTGCATCGTTTTCTGAAGTAAACGGCATTCCTGAAACATTAAAAGTACCATTATTAAAGACGCCCCATTGTCTGTTATATAGAGCATCATTTGGCGTTTGTAAAACCTCGTATTTTTTACCTCCTCCTTCTGAAATATAATCTGGTTCTATATGTTTTATTTCAGGATAAGTTTTTAAAACATTGATGCTTTTTGTAATATCTAATGGTTCTTTAAAATCTATCTGGAAAGTATAAGTGGTTTTTGCTTGCCCAACAGGGGTAATCTTTTTTATTTTATTTTCATTTAACCATAAATCTAAATTGAAAATTGAAAAAGTATTTTCATTTAAATTTAATTTGGAAACATCCCATAAATCAGAATTAAATTTAATTAACAATGATTTAGAGTTGTAATTTTCTTGACCTATCAATACATTAGTTGCCAACACGCATAAAATAAATAATCTTTTCATATTTAAATTGTTAATTAATAAATTTTCAATAATGTATCAAATATATAATTTTTCTGTAAGATCATATATGTCATTTATGTTTAAATCAAATTTTACTATTTTCAATTAATTATCTTTTGTAGATTTGTTCGATAAAGTAACCTGTAATGACAAACTTCGAATTATATAACCCTGTAAACTATGTCTTTGGCAAAGGGCAAATCGCTAAATTAACAGACTTAGTTCCTTCTAATACAAAAATACTTATTGCTTATGGCGGTGGAAGTATTTTTAAAAATGGTGTGTACGACCAAGTAAAAGCGGCTTTAAATTCCCAATTTCTTGCAAATGAAATTATAGAATTTGGCGGCATCGAACCCAATCCGCGTTTTGAAACGTTGATGAAAGCGGTTGAATTGATTAGAGCTGAAAAAATTGGATTTATTCTAGCTGTTGGTGGCGGAAGTGTAATTGATGGTGTCAAGTTTATTTCGGCAGCAGTACATTTTGAAGGCGATGCATCCGAAATTCTTAAAAAAAGACTTTTATTTAAAGATGTTTCTAAAGTAATTCCATTTGGAACGGTTTTAACCTTACCAGCAACAGGTTCTGAGATGAATTCGGGCGCTGTGGTTACCATTGAAGCAACTCAAGAAAAATTAACGTTGGGCGGAAGTGCTTTATTCCCCGTTTTCTCTATTGTAGACCCCACCGTTATTACTTCGTTACCAAAAAGACAACTACAAAACGGAGTGGTCGATGCTTTTACACACGTTTTAGAACAATACATTACCTATCCTCACGATGCTTTATTACAAGATAGAATTTCCGAAGGAATATTACAAACCCTAATTGAAATTGGTCCCGATGTTGTTGAAAATCCGAGTGATTATAAATTGGCTTCTAACTTTGTTTGGTGTGCTACTATGGCTTTGAATGGTTTAATTCAAAAAGGCGTTCCGTCCGATTGGGCAACCCACATGATTGGTCATGAATTAACGGCTTTATACGAAATTGATCACGCGAGAACATTGGCTATCATTGGTCCAAATTTATATAAAGTAATGTTTGAAACTAAAATGGATAAATTAGCACACTACGGGCAGCGCGTTTGGAACATTCAAGGAAATTCAACCGAAGAAATTGCTGAAAAAGCCATCGAAAAAACAGTGGCATTCTTTCACAAAATGGGCATGAAAACCAAATTATCTGAAAACACAGAAAATTTTGAAAACACCGCTGATTTCGTAGTCAACCGTTTCGAAGAAAGAGGATGGAAAGCTTTAGGTGAAAAACAAAACGTTACGCTAGAAAAGGTAAAAACAATTGTGGAAATGAGTTATTAAGATTAAAACACGAATTTCACAAATTTCACAAATTTAATTTGCTTTTCAAAGCGAAGCTTCTTCTTAAAACTTGCTGAACTTTGCGTGAAACTTTGAGAACTTTGCGTTAAAATTAATCATTTTATAAGCAGTGATTCTTAAAAAACTATGTGA
>NZ_JBIIWV010000094.1:0-8225 GCF_044338735.1 Flavobacterium sp.
TAATTTCGCTGTATTTCAACTCTTCAATTATCTTTATAATTTCGGCATCTTGAGGTGGAACTAATTGGCCACCATCTTGCCAATATACTTTGTAACCGTTGTATTCTGGCGGATTGTGAGAAGCAGTTAATACAATTCCTGCATGGCAATTCAAATAGCGAACAGCAAAAGATAATTCTGGTGTTGGGCGCATTTCTGAAAACAAATACACTTTAATTCCGTTTGCCGAAAAAACATCGGCAACCACTTTTGCTAACGTATCACTATTATGACGGCAATCGTATGCGATGACCACTTTTAAAGGTTCGTTTGGAAACGATTTGTATAAATAATCTGATAAACCTTGTGTGTTTTTTCCCAAAGTATATTTGTTGATACGATTAGTTCCAACACCCATAACACCGCGCATTCCGCCTGTTCCAAACTCTAAATTTTTATAGAAACTTTCTTCCAATTCTTTAGGAGCTGAAGTCATCATTTCTTTGATTGCGTTTTGAGTTGCTTCGTCAAAAGTTGGGGTTAACCATTCGTTTACTTTATTTAAAATACTTTGTTCGATATGCATTTTTAATTTTAATAATGAAATTTAGTTTGTGATTAAACTTGAGGTCAAAATTTGTGATCTCAAGCTATAATACTTCTGAAATCTTATAACGCTCTTCGTTATTTTTGGTTCGTAAGATAATTTCGCCCAGAAATCCTGCTAAGAATAATTGAGTTCCAATTAGCATTGCGGTTAACGACAAATAAAATTGTGGTCTCTCTGTGATTAATCTTCCTGAGGTATTGATGAATAATTTGTCAATTCCTAAATAGAAAGCGAATAAAAATCCAATTACAAACATGATAGAACCCAATAATCCGAATAGGTGCATAGGTCGTTTTCCGAATGTAGAAATAAACCAAATCGTAATCAAATCCAAGAATCCATTGATAAATCGGCTCATTCCAAATTTAGAATTTCCGTATTTTCTGGCTTGATGAATTACTATTTTTTCTCCAATGTTTGAAAAACCTGCATTTTTTGCCAAAACTGGAATATAGCGGTGCATTTCACCCGAAACTTCGATATTTTTAATAACAATATTTTTGTAAGCTTTTAATCCGCAATTAAAATCGTTCAAATAAACGCCTGATGTTTTTCGAGCCGCCCAATTGAATAATTTAGATGGAATATTTTTGGCTACAACAGAATCGTACCGCTTTTTCTTCCAACCCGAAATCAAATCATAATTATCTTCGGTGATTAAACGATATAACTCTGGAATTTCATCGGGACTGTCTTGTAAATCGGCATCCATAGTAATGATAACATCACCTTGAGCTTTATCAAAACCAGCGTGTAATGCTTGCGATTTTCCATAATTTCTTAAAAATCGAATGCCTTTTACATTTGGGTTTTCGTTTGAAAGATTGGTAATAGTTTGCCAAGAAGCATCAGTACTACCATCATCAACAAACAGGATTTCATAAGAAAAGTTATGTGTATTCATCACTTTTACAATCCAATGGTGTAATTCAGGTAACGATTCTTGCTCGTTTAATAATGGGATAACTATGGATAAATTCATTGAATTATAATACAGGTTTGTTTTTTTTGAAAATTGCAGCAAGAATTAATCCAAATACAATTGAACCTAGTAATGATTTTAAAATACCATATAATAAACCTAATGTTGAAAATTGAGGCATTTCTTTCATATCATCAATGGCTTTTTTAATTTCAGCTGCGGGAACATTCCATTTTTGTAAATTTTCTACTTGAAAAGTGATAAGTGCTTCATGGATTAAGTCTCTTGTCGCAGTATCAATAACATTAAATAAAACAATTGAAAAAGAAGTAGAAATTAATATACCTATCAAAGAAGCTATAAAATACCCAGTGAATCCTTCTTTAAAAGTCATGAAACTACCTAAGCTTTTTCTCAATTCAATTAACTGAAAAACACCAATTGTTAGAAAAACAAGCATTACAGTAACACCTAGCCAAATATTGATGAATAAGTTGTAATCAACAACATACATTGATATAATATAAAATACACTGAATAATCCACCGATTACTCCAAATTTAATTCCGTTCTTTTTAATAATTTCGTTCATAGTTTATTTAGGTTTAATTAATTTACAAATATAAGAATTCTTCTCGTTACTCTATAAGAGATGAAAAATAAAAAAAAGTTACAGAAACATTGGTAAATTAAAAATAAAATGTAATTTTGCACCCTAATTAAAAAGTTTATAAACAAAAAGGTTATAAAATGTTTACACCTTTAGCACACTAAAGCCGCGAAACATAGTATAATCGCTTAATAAAAAGATTTACAAAATGAGAAAAGGTATTCACCCAGAAAATTACAGATTAGTAGCTTTTAAAGACATGTCAAACGAGGATGTTTTTATTACTAAATCTACAGTAGAAACTAAAGAAACAATTACTCACGAAGGTGTTGAGTATCCAGTTTTCAAAATGGAGATTTCTAGAACTTCTCACCCTTTTTACACTGGTAAATCTAAACTTATTGATACTGCAGGACGTATTGATAAATTCAACAGCAAATACGCTAAAAAAGCTTAATAATTTATTGCTTTTTCAACATAATAAAAAAGCTTCACATTTTGTGAGGCTTTTTTTATGGAATAAATTGTATTTTTGATATTTAGAAATAATAAAATTATAAATGAACTATATACTTTTTGACGGAACCGTTCGCAATGCGTTACTTCCTTTTACGTTTACTCGTCCTGTGGCGGATATTCGTATTGGAATATTAACCATACGTGAAAAATGGGAAAAACACCTTGGTTCAACTACAACTACTTTGACAGAAGAGTATTTGATGGAGAAATATCCAATGGTTGAAATGGAGCAAAACATCATGATCAATGCTTCGTTTTTACCAAATGCTATTCTAGTTGATTTAATTCAAAATTTGGAACAAAATCAAGCAGTGGTTTTTGGTGATGAAATCGTTGCTTTTTATACAAATGACACCCAAGAGGAAGTAAATTTTGAACAATATGATTTGGTTGTTTATGAAGGCGAATTTTTGCGCATCGAAAATACATGGGATATTTTTTCTAAAAACGATCGTGCGATTCGAGAGGATTTTGAATTACTTACGGAAGATAGAGTGTCGCAGCCAATTCCTAAATCAGTAAATGTAATTGCACCAGAAAATATATTCATTGAAGCAGGAGCAAAGCTTGAATTTGTAACTCTAAACGCTTCAACCGGTCCTATTTACATCGGAGCTAATGCAGAAATTATGGAAGGTTCTGTTATTAGAGGTCCTTTTGCTTTATGCGAATCAGGAAGAGTAAAGTTGGCCACAAAAGTATATGGCGCCACAACTGTAGGTCCGCATTCAGTGATTGGTGGTGAAGTTAATAATTCGGTTTTATTCGGATATTCTAATAAAGGGCATGATGGTTTTTTAGGAAATTCGGTTTTGGGTGAATGGTGTAATATTGGTGCTGATTCAAATAATTCCAATTTAAAAAACAATTATGAAGAAGTACGCCTTTGGAGCTATGAAACTGAAGGATTTGCAAAAACCGGTTTGCAATTTTGCGGATTAATGATGGGAGATCATAGTAAATGCGGTATCAATACGATGTTTAATACCGGAACAGTTGTGGGAGTTTCGGCGAATATTTTTGGTGCTGGATTTCCAAGAAATTTTGTTCCTAGCTATTCTTGGGGTGGTGCTTCTGGGTTTTCGACCTATATAACAAGTAAAGCATTTGAAACTGCAAAAATTGTTATGGCAAGAAGAAATGTTGAATTTACCCATCAAGATGCTGCAATATTAACCCATGTATTTGAGGAAACTAAAAAGTACAGAAAAGAATAAGTCGTTTTTATATACGAATATTTCTTAATTTTATACGTTTATTGAATGGTGTAAATCGTTTAAGACTAAAGTATGTAAATTTGTACTATAAAATAAGATTTTTAGTTCTGTAGGGGGAATTTAAGAATTTTTTAAAAAGCTTGACTTTTGTCAAGCTTTTTTTTAGACTAAAAAACAAACGCTAATTACTCATTATTAACGTTTGTTATCTATAATAACACGATTATACCTTAAAAATCAACATTAATTTAAAAGTATTAATACTCCGAATAATTATTATATATCTTTACACTATTAAAATAAGATTTTTAGTTCTGTAGGGGGAATTTAAGAATTTTTAAAAGGCTTGACATTCGTCAAGCCTTTTTGTTTTTTATTTTGGTACTTTATTTTTTGTCCGTAGATTTGCGGCTCAATTTTTTGACAACGATTTCATTAATTGAACTTTACTTATGGAAAACAAAAAAAAAGTAGCATTCTACACTTTAGGATGTAAACTAAACTTCTCAGAGACTTCAACGATTGCTCGTGATTTTCAAAATGAAGGTTTTGAACGGGTTGATTTTGAAGAAATTGCCGATATTTATGTAATCAACACTTGTTCGGTAACTGATAATGCCGATAAACAATTCAAGCAAATTGTTAGAAAAGCATTGAAGCTGAATGATAAAGCGTTTGTTGCGGCTGTAGGATGTTATGCCCAATTAAAGCCTGAAGAACTCGCTGCAGTTGATGGCGTTGATTTAGTATTAGGTGCTACCGAAAAATTTAAAATTACGGATTATATTAACGATTTGTCAAAAAACGATAGAGGAGAAGTGCATTCTTGTGAAATCGAAGAGGCCGACTTTTATGTAGGAAGTTATTCAATAGGCGATCGAACGCGCGCATTCTTAAAAGTGCAAGATGGTTGCGATTATAAATGTACCTATTGTACCATTCCTTTAGCTAGAGGAATTTCTCGAAGTGATGATTTAGAAAATGTATTGAAAAATGCATTCGAAATATCCAAACAAGGCATCAAAGAAATTGTGTTAACAGGAGTAAATATTGGCGATTATGGCAAAGGTGAATTTGGAAATAAAAAACACGAACACACTTTTCTAGACTTAGTAAAAGCTTTAGACGAAGTAGAAGGAATTGAACGTTTGCGAATTTCTTCCATCGAACCTAACTTACTAAAAAACGAAACTATTGATTTTGTATCTAAAAGCCGAACTTTTGTTCCGCATTTTCACATTCCATTACAATCGGGATCAGATGCTATTTTAAAGAAAATGAAACGTCGCTATTTACGCGAAGTATATACTGATAGAGTTACAAGAATTCGCGAAGTAATGCCACACGCTTGTATTGGAGTAGATGTTATTGTTGGTTTTCCAGGTGAAACCGACGAACATTTTTTAGAAACCTATCATTTTTTAAATGATTTGGATATTTCTTATTTGCATGTCTTTACGTATTCCGAACGTGATAATACAGAAGCAGCAGTTATGGATGGAGTAGTTCCTTCTAATGTGCGCTCGAAAAGAAGTAAAATGCTCCGCGGACTTTCAGTTAAAAAACGAAGAGCATTTTATGAAAGCCAAATTGGATCCAATAGAACGGTTTTGTTTGAAAGTGAAAACAAAGAAGGTTATATTCATGGTTTTACCGAGAATTATGTAAAGGTTAAAACGCCCTGGAATCCTGAACTAGTCAATACACTACACGATATTAAATTAACCAAAATTGATGAAGACGGAAGCGTAAGATTAGAATTCATAAACGTTGAAGTATAAAAAAATCCCAAGTTTATTAAACTTGGGATTTTTTCGATTTAAATCATTAACCCTGGAGGCAGTAGCTCTCGATATCTTCTATTTTTCCTAAAAAAACTAATAAATTTTGCATTAGTAGGAACTACTTTTAACTTTCTTTCTTCGGCAATACCTAAGACATGAATGATAAAATCGTTGTGCACTACTTCGTCTACATTGGCATTCGCGCAAAATTTTGTCAAAAACAATTTTCGTTCTTGTATAGAATATTCAATTGCCACTAAACCAGTAGGGGTAATAATTTCAAATTGTCTTAAAAGTTCATTATCTTTGATTTCCATGAAAACAGCAATTAGAGTGCAAATTTACGAATCTTTTTCCACATTGAAGCTATGAATAAAATCCCTGTTTATTTTATGCCGGGTTTAGCGGCAGGTCCTTCAATTTTTGAAAATATCAAATTGCCTGAAGAACAATTTGAGATGTATTTTTTAGAATGGTTTTTACCCATTGAAAATGAGTCTATTGAAAGCTATGCATTACGAATGACTCAAAAAATAACACATAATAATCCAGTATTAATAGGGGTTTCTTTTGGAGGAGTTTTGGTGCAAGAAATGGCAAAAATCATTCAAACGGATAAAGTAATTATTATTTCAAGCGTCAAAACAAATAAAGAATTTCCATCGCGTTTTAAAATTGCTCGAAACACAAAAGCATACAAGTTAATTCCTACCCAGCTATTAGCAGATATTGAAAAATTAGTAAAATATGCTTTTGGAGATAATATTGTTGCAAAAAGAATAAAGTTATACGAAAAATATTTATCGGTTCGCGATAAACATTATCTTGATTGGGCAATAGAGACGATTTTGTTTTGGAATCCAAAAGTAGTTAACCAATCAATTATTCATATTCATGGAGATGCTGATGAGGTTTTTCCTATTAAACATATAAAAGATTGTATTGTAATAAAAGGCGGAACTCATATTATGATCTTAAATAAATTTAAATGGATGAATGAAAATTTAGCTAAATTGATTTTAAACTAAAGTAACAATGAAAAATATAAGAACAAAAAAGAGCGTTATAATTCTATTAACAATTGTCTTAGCTGGTTTCTTGCTATACGGTGTTGTTTTTGATCGATCAAAATATGCGCCAATGGGGTATAGTTTGCAAATGGATTTTGCTGGTGAAGAAGTGCCAACGTTTATGGCAGATGTTCAAGAACGATTGGACAAAGAAATGATTACTAATATGAATTATCATACCAATACAACATTGGTAATTAAAAGAGCAAACAAAGTTTTTCCTATTATAGAACCTATTTTAGCAAAATATGGTGTGCCCGACGATTTCAAATATTTAGCTGTGATTGAAAGTAGTTTAGTCAATGCGGTTTCTCCAGCCGGTGCAAGAGGCGTGTGGCAATTCATGCCAGCAACAGCAAAGGAAAAAGGAATGGAAGTGAGCGAGCATGTGGACGAACGCTATCATTTAGAAAAATCAACAGAAGCAGCTTGTAGGTATTTACTTGCTGCTAAAGAAAAATTTGGTTCTTGGACTTTAACCGCAGCATCTTATAATGGTGGTATAGGCGGAATCAAAAACAAAATGGAAGAACAACAAGTTGATAATTATTATGATTTGTTGTTAATTGAAGAAACCTCGCGTTATGTTTTTAGAATTTTAGCTTTGAAAGAAATCATGAAAAATGCAGGTAAGTATGGTTTTTCTATTCCAAAAGAAGCGTTGTATTATCAAATTCCTACTAAAAAAATTATCGTAGATTCATCCATTACCAACTTAGCTACTTTTGCTAAAACTCAAGGAGTGAACTATAAAATATTGAAATTGCACAATCCTTGGTTGCGCGATAAAATGTTAATTAATGATTCTGGAAAGAAATATGAAATTGAAATACCTACATCTGGATATTCAAAATAAAAAAAGCACCTGTGCAGGTGCTTTTTAGTTTGAGTAAAATGACTGAATTACATTTTCTTCATTTGATCCTTCATCATTTTAATTTGATCTTTTAGCATGTTTTGTTTGTCCAGCTTTTTGGCTTCATTTATTAAATTAGTCGCTTCAATTTTTCTTCTGCGCGTCATAGCAATACCAGCTAATTGAAGTTTTGCTAAAGCTAAATCTTGATCCATAGACAATCCAAGAGCAATTGCCTTTTTAAAATAACGCTCCGCTTCGTTTAGATTGGTTTGCGAAACCATCAAACCGTGCAAATAATTATAATAACCTTGTTGTTTTTTTATCAGAGCAGCTTCTGGGTTTTTTATATGCGATAACCATTTTTGAGCTCCCGGAAAATCTTGTTTTCGTAACTTTAAAAAAGCCAATAAAATAAACTCATTTTTAAAGTATAAGAAAATAAAAATAGTAGATAATAACAATAAGAAGATTCCATTTCCAATTTCGTTTTCGGTAAATTGATAAATTCCAAATGCGATTATTAAAGCGGCTAAAACTAATTTGATATTTTTATGAAACATAATATTATTTTTTGTTGGATACAAAGGTAATAAAATCTATTAAAAATATTTTTAAAAAAGTACTTGCGAATGAAAAAAGTCTTTGTATATTTGCA
>NZ_JBIIWV010000096.1:0-8167 GCF_044338735.1 Flavobacterium sp.
TTTTTTTAAAGTGTTTATAAAATTTGAATAAGTTTTTGAAGCTATTTCCTGCTGTTCGTTATAATCTTTTTATTTTTATAAAGAATAAAAACAAAAAGGATTTCCACTGCCATCAGGGCTAAAAAAATAAAAATACAAAACAGACAACTAACTACATAATTTAAAGAATCACAATGCCTAAAGACACATCAATCAAATCGGTTTTAATTATTGGATCAGGGCCCATCGTTATTGGACAGGCGTGCGAATTTGACTATGCGGGTTCGCAATCAGCTCGATCATTAAAAGAGGAAGGAATTGAAGTTATTCTTATCAATTCAAACCCAGCAACCATCATGACCGACCCATCCATGGCCGATCATATTTACTTAAAGCCACTAACCACAAAATCAATCATTGAAATTTTAAAAGCACATCCGCAAATTGATGCGGTATTGCCTACAATGGGCGGTCAAACGGCTTTGAACTTGTGTTTGGAAGCTGATGAAAAAGGGATTTGGGAAGATTTCGGAATCAGATTAATAGGCGTTGATGTAAATGCTATCAATGTTACTGAAGATAGAGAACAATTTAAACAATTACTTGCAAAAATCGGGATTCCAGCCGCACCAGCCAAAACCGCCAATTCATTCTTAAAAGGTAAAGAAATTGAGCAAGAATTTGGTTTTCCATTAGTAATTCGTCCTTCCTTTACATTGGGTGGAACAGGTGCTGCAATCGTGTATAAAAAAGAAGATTTTGACGGCGCATTAACCTATGGATTAGAAGCCTCTCCTATACATGAAGTTTTGATTGACAAGGCATTAATGGGATGGAAAGAATATGAATTGGAATTATTACGCGATAAAAATGATAATGTAGTTATTATTTGTACCATAGAAAACATGGACCCTATGGGAATCCATACAGGAGACTCAATCACAGTAGCTCCTGCAATGACGCTATCGGATAAAACGTTTCAAAGAATGCGCGATATGGCAATCTTAATGATGCGTTCTATCGGTAATTTTGCAGGTGGTTGTAACGTTCAGTTTGCTGTTTCGCCAGATGATAAAGAAGATATTGTAGCCATTGAAATCAATCCGAGAGTTTCACGTTCATCAGCATTAGCATCAAAAGCAACGGGTTACCCAATTGCTAAAATCGCAACGAAACTAGCTTTAGGCTATAACTTAGATGAATTACAAAATCAAATTACAAAATCGACTTCAGCATTGTTTGAACCTACGTTAGATTATGTAATTGTAAAAATACCACGTTGGAACTTCGATAAATTTGAAGGTGCTGACCGTACTTTAGGACTCCAAATGAAATCAGTAGGGGAAGTAATGGGAATTGGTCGTTCGTTCCAAGAAGCGCTTCACAAAGCCACACAATCTTTAGAAATTAAACGCAATGGCTTAGGAGCAGACGGAAAAGGCTATAAAAACTACGACCAAATTATTGAGAAATTAACCTTTGCGAGTTGGGATAGAGTATTTGTAATCTATGATGCCATTGCCATGGGAATTCCGCTTTCAAGAATTCACGAGATTACCAGAATCGACATGTGGTTTTTGAAACAATATGAAGAGTTATTCCATTTAGAGCGCGAAATTTCAACGTATAAAGTCGATACTTTACCAAGAGAATTGTTATTAGAAGCTAAACAAAAAGGATACGGAGACCGTCAAATAGCGCACATGGTGGGTTGTTTAGAAAGTCAGATTTATAAATTGCGTGAAGCACAAAACATCAAGCGGGTCTACAAATTAGTAGATACCTGTGCGGCTGAGTTTAAAGCCGTAACGCCTTATTTTTACTCAACTTTTGAAGCCGAAATTGAAAAAGCAGACGGCACCAAATACGTACACAACGAAAGTATTGTGACCGATAAGAAAAAAGTAGTGGTTTTAGGATCAGGACCCAACCGAATTGGACAAGGAATTGAGTTCGATTATTCGTGTGTACATGGGGTTTTAGCAGCAAAAGAATGCGGCTATGAAACCATCATGATCAACTGTAACCCTGAAACGGTTTCAACTGATTTTGATACGGCAGATAAATTGTATTTCGAACCTGTTTTTTGGGAACATATTTACGACATCATTCAGCACGAAAAACCAGAAGGTGTTATTGTGCAATTGGGCGGACAAACCGCATTGAAATTAGCTGAAAAATTAGCCAAATATGGCATAAAAATACTAGGAACTTCTTTTGATGCGTTGGATTTAGCCGAAGATAGAGGACGTTTTTCAGATTTATTAACGGAGTTGAAGATTCCATTTCCTCAATTTGGAATTGCAGAAAGCGCAGAAGAAGCTTCTGTATTAGCAGATACTTTAGATTTTCCATTATTGGTTCGCCCTTCCTACGTATTAGGCGGACAGGGCATGAAGATTGTCATCAACAAACAAGAATTAGAAGAACACGTTATTGACTTATTAAAATCAATTCCTGGAAATAAATTATTGTTAGACCATTATTTAGATGGCGCCATTGAGGCCGAAGCCGATGCCATTTGCGATGCCGACGGCAATGTGTATATTATAGGAATTATGGAACACATAGAACCTTGTGGAGTGCATTCGGGCGATAGTAACGCAACATTACCTCCGTTTAACTTGGGCGAGTTTGTCATGCAGCAAATTAAAGACCATACTAAGAAAATTGCGCGTGCGTTACAAACTGTGGGCTTAATTAACATACAATTTGCCATTAAAGATGATACCGTTTATATTATTGAAGCCAATCCAAGAGCATCGCGTACGGTACCGTTTATTGCAAAAGCCTATGGCGAACCTTATGTAAACTATGCTACAAAAGTAATGTTAGGCCATAACAAAGTAACCGATTTTAAGTATAACCCACAGTTAAAAGGCTATGCCATAAAGCAACCTGTGTTTTCATTTAGTAAGTTTCCTAATGTAAACAAAGCCTTAGGACCAGAAATGAAATCTACTGGAGAAAGCATTTTATTTATAGATGATTTGAAAGACGATCAATTCTACGATTTGTACTCACGAAGAAAAATGTACTTAACGAAGTAATACTAAAAATCCCAATCAAACGATTGGGATTTTTTTATGATTAGGGCAAGGAATGAAAATCCGCGGTATCGAGTATCAAGGGGCTGAATCTAGTTACGTAACGGCTTTATTCCAAATTCATATAATTTATGACCAGTTTCTGTTATTGTGAATTTTAGACCATCTAAATGTCCAATACCACAAGAATACATAAATGCTTCTCCGTCTTTGTCTGACCATTTTTCTTCTTTACATTTTCGATGTAGAAAATCATAACCGGCAGGATTAAGACTATTAAGGGCAAAGGCTAGCTGATTGAACTCCACCCAACTTATATGTTCTTCTATATGTGCCTTGAAAAGGTTAGCTAAAATTTTTGATTGAACGACCTCAATGAATTTCTCATTTAAAACTAAAACAGTTTCTAAAACTTGCTCTTTGTATATTGAATCCCTAACAAATTTGGCTTTAAAATTTGCAAGTTTAAATTCATCTATATTTCTTGTATGAAATTCTTTCAAGAAAACAAGAATTTTTTTGACATTATGTCTTGCGATAAAAGAAGATGAAATATTATAAAAAGCAACCAAAGTTTTTACTATAGGAATCTCCTTTAAGAGATCATTTTCAGTAATATTGTCGATAACTAGCTCAGTATAGTCTATTTCTATATCAAGAGTTTTTTCATAAATTTCAATTTCTAACTTTTCAGTTATTTTATTGTCGATATTTTCATCTTTCATATTTGATATTGATGTTTAAATTTTACGTTTAACCCTCTGAAGCCCGCCGAGGTTCAAAATTAAAGAAATTAATTATTTATTTTGCAATCACAAAACCAACTTAAAAATAATTCAAAAACCAAATCTGCTGGTAGCCGTGGTATTCACTTATTTCTCTAATTCAGCTTGCATATTGTTTAAGTTTTTTGTGTATTTTTTTTCAGAATTTGACCATTTTTCAGTTTCTGCTTTCCATTTTATAAAATTAGTTGTGTCTTTTATTTTAAAATATTCATAGGCAAGATTATGAGCTGTTTCTTGAATGAAGTTTTGCTCTGTACATTTTGTTGTCATACTAAAATATGTTTCTGCTACTTTTTCAAAATTCTCTAGTTTAGTATAGGTATAGGCTAATTCTTTATAAGCATAGCAATCTTCAGGGTTTTCTTTAATTGCTTTTAAAAGAGCAATCTCTGCATCATTAAATTTCCCTAAAGCTTTATAGGAATACGCAAGTTCTGTTTGTAAACCTTTAAATTTAGAATTGATTTTATCTGCTTTCTTAAGATAAGTCAATGCTTTTCCGCATTCATTCCAGCTATTATACATATAACCCCAACGGTATAATCTATCTACAGAATTCTCATCCGTTTTATGTGCTTTTAACCAACTTGGTGTTTTTTCAATGTGTAGTTCTTTAAATTTTGCTTCTGGAATTTCTGCAATTGCTATTTTGTTTGGGTGCAGCCTCGATTTAATAAACCCAACTTCATTTTCAAATTCACTTTTAAGTTTATTATACGTTCCGTCTTTATTAATTTTGAACTTTCCTTCATAGTTGAAAGTCAATCCTGCTTGAGAGTCCATATATATAAAACCAAAAGTGTAAGTACTGTCTTTGTCCATTTGATAGGCAATCCATTTGTCTTCACATTGGATATTTCTTTTGTCAAATTTTAAACTATTTTGTTTGTTTACACTTGTTGTTAATAGTGTTAATAGAATATAAAAATATTTCATATGCTAATCTTTTAGGGTTTTAGGGAATAGTTCGATTAACTTGTTTCTTTTTCTGCTATAACCAAATATAATAATTATTTTAAAAATTATCATTCATAAGTAACTAATTTTAATTTATTAATAAATATATTTGTAATTAAATTGTTGATTTTTATAATTTCCCTAGATGAGTTTTGTTTTTTCTCTAGGGCAATTGATTGCTTTCTCTACAGTATTTATATAATTACTGTACAGCAATTAAAAAAGAGACCAAGAGCAAATAATAATGTGTAACGTTTATACTATAAAGAGATGCCTATTGCTTTTAAAATGGTGCCTAAGCAAAATAATATTGCTACACCACCACAAGTAAAATATTATCCTTGCGCTGTGAGTAGTGGCGAGGTAGATTTAGAATACTTAGCCGAAATTATTTCGAGTCGTTCTACAATAAGTGTGGCCGATTGTTATGGTGTGCTCATAGGAATGAGTCAGGTAATAGGAGAGGAGTTGGCAAAAGGAAAAATCGTTAAAATAGAACGATTAGGAACTTTTGCTTTAAGCTTAAAAGGTGCAGGGACAGATGAACCTCAGAAATTAAACAAAAACACCATTTTAGGCACAAGAATGTTGTTTAAACCTGCAAAGAGTTTGAAAAAAGTGTTGACAACGTTAAATTTTATACGTGTGAGATAAAAAAAAAGCACCGATTTCTCGGTGCTTTGTATAAGATAACGTGGGTATTACATACCACCCATTTGTTGTTTAAATTCTTCCATGGTTACTTTTGTATAGCCTTCGCCAGTAATTACAAAGCAATCTTTTGGTAATTCTTTTGAAAAAGAAGTAGCCGTCATGGTCATTTCACCTTGTGGTGTGCTGGTAATAATTTGTAACGGATAACCTGCTAATTTTACTTTAGTTTCTTTTAATGGGGTTTGTGGTGCAATAGCGTCTGTAATGTAGAACACGTTTGTGCTTCCGTCTGCCATTTTAACATTTGCTTTATAGCATTTAAAACCAGCAATTTCTTTAACCTCATTTTTATCATAGGTTACATCTACCGCGTCATCAAGATTAGCAACACCTTTACTGCTGTTCAATGCTTCTTCACCTGCTTCAATGATTTCATATTTCATACCCATCACTTCAACAGCCATTTTAGTGTCTTTAACGTTTCCAACTGGAGTAATGGTTTTCATCAACATCATACCACTCATCATGTTCATTTCGGTAGTTTGTGTTGTTTCGTCAAAATGGATGGTTAGGGTGCTTTCTCCCATCATGGCAGCAGCTTCATCGTTTCCTGTTAATTCTAATTTATAAGTAACAGATCCTTTTTTTAAGGCTTGTGCATTTATCATTCCACCTGCTAGAAGTAAAAAAGCGAATGCAATTTTTGTAAGGTTTTTCATTTGAATTTTTTTTAGTTTGGTAAAGATAATAATTTATTGATTCGGAAGTTATTTTAGGTTATTGATTTTTATTTTTTCTAGAATTATTTCTAATTAAAAGATGGGATGGCACAAAAAAACAACTACTTTTTATTAAAGTAGTTGTTTTAATTTTTCAAAAAGAATGCATTTAGTTTTTCTTAACGAAACGTTCTGTATATTTTTTTCCATCAATTGTTTCTATGGCTAAAATATAGATGCCTTCTGACAAACTAGCTATACTAATTGTATCATTGGTTAATTTTACATTTTTGATTACTTTTCCAAGCATGGATACAATACTTACATTTTTAATTGTACTTAAATCAATATTTGAAATAGTAAGTTGTTCTGAAGCTGGGTTTGGATAAAGAACTATTTTATTGGTGCTAAATTCCTCTTGCCCCAGCGGACTTGAACCTTCTACCACATGAAGCGATTGATTGATTCCAGGATTATTAATCACGTCTACAGCCCCAGAAGGCCATCTGATGATAACTTGTGAAATGCTTGTTGCAGCGCCTATACCGAAATGAGCATTTAAAGAACTCATGTATTTAAACCCTTCACCACTTCTTATGTCTCTAATTTGTTTACCCCAAGTTCCATAAATTTCAACTCGGGTGCCAATTCCATTACGATTACTTTGTACTCCTTGTAATGAAAATTTAATCCAGTTGTTGCCATTAGGAACGGCATAACGAATCGTGGTTCCATTTTGAATGTCTAAGAAACCATCATTATTTAAATCGCCAACAGCTCCTACGCTTATACCTACGTAGCTAGTAGGTGAAAAAGTACTATTTCCTTGATTAAACATAATTTTATTTCCTCCACCTAAAACGTCAACAAAACCATTGTTATCAAAATCGTAAGCTATATTGTCTATGTTTGTTGAGGTATTAGTGTCCCAACCAGAGCCAGCCGTAATATTAGTAAAACCTTCTTCGGTTGTGTTTGTGGTATCTAAATTATTTCTAAAATATTTATGTAAACTAGCACTAGCAGTGATGATGATATCCATATCTCCATCATTGTCAAAATCGGCAATGGCAGAAGACCAAGTTTGAATAGGTGTAACATTGATACCAGCAATCGCTGAAATGTTAGTATAAGTATTATTGCCATCATAACGATACAATTCACAAGGTGGGCCCGAACATTTTGAAACAAAAACATCACTATCGCCATCATTATCAAAATCTGTGAAAAGTGTAGCATAATTTCCAGTTGTGGTTGCTATGCTCATCGATCCTGGAGTCACTGTTGATTGGTAAAAAGTTAAAACACCACTTCCATTATTTAGATAATAACAACTTGGAGCGATATCATGGCATACGAAAATATCTAAATTACCATCATTATTTAAATCAGAAAAATTAGTTCGTTGCGAGAAAATATATTGTCCTGGTACAAAAGCCGAGTATGTTGAACCGTTATTTATTGAGGTAATAATTGTTGCTCCACTTCCATTTCCTAAGACTAAATCATTATAACCATCTCTATTATAATCGCCTGCTGCCATACTCCAGTTTGGAACTAATGCGGCAGAAGTTGATCCTGAAAAAGAAAAGGTATGATCAGTTACTGTGAAATTTCCAGGAGTACTTCCTTGATAATGAATACGCATGGAAGTGGCATTAATACCTACAATATCATCTTTATAATCTCCATTCATATCAGCAACACAAATATTATAAGAGCTGTTTATGGTTGAAATAGTTTGTGTTGTATAAGAAACAGGATAAATTATTGGCACTACCGATAAAGTAAAATCAAAACCAGCCGCATTCCAGCGATTATCCCAAACTATATAATAAGTTATACCAGCAACTACTTCAAATGTTTTTACCGATAGGTTTGAATTTGTATTACCAGCGTTACAAGCAATTACCCCAGAATTATCATCACTGGTAATACAAGTTAAACCCGAAGTACAATTACCCGTATATACACTAAAATTCGTGTCTTTACAAATATTAATCATAAGATCAGAGGAAACAGT
>NZ_JBIIWV010000097.1:0-8160 GCF_044338735.1 Flavobacterium sp.
AAAGTCAAATTGGAGCCCAGTTTGGCGGAAAATATTTAACCCATGACGTTCGTGTGATTCGTTTGCCTCGTCATGCGGCATCTTGCCCAGTTGGAATGGGTGTTTCTTGTTCGGCAGATAGAAATATCAAAGGAAAAATTACAAAAGATGGTATTTTCTTAGAACAATTGGAAACCAACCCAAGTCAGTTTTTACCAACAACTGCGCCTCATTTAGAGCCAGCGGTAGAAGTTGATTTAAACAAACCAATGGCTGAAATTTTAGCTGAATTATCAAAATATCCCATCAAAACACGTTTGAAATTAAACGGAACGTTGATTGTAGCTCGTGATATTGCACATGCAAAAATAAAAGAATTATTAGACGCTGGAAAAGCAATGCCAGAGTATTTCAAAAACCATCCGGTATATTACGCAGGTCCAGCAAAAACTCCAGACGGAATGCCATCAGGAAGTTTTGGACCAACCACCGCAGGAAGAATGGACGTTTATGTAGATGAATTCCAAGCCGCTGGCGGAAGTATGATTATGCTTGCCAAAGGGAATCGTAGCAAAGACGTAATGAACGCTTGTAAAAAACACGGCGGATTCTATTTAGGTTCGATTGGTGGTCCTGCTGCTATTTTAGCAAAAGAAAATATCTTATCTGTAGAAGTTGTTGATTTTGAAGAATTAGGTATGGAAGCCGTTCGTAAAATAACGGTGAAAGATTTTCCAGCGTTTATTATTACCGATAATAAAGGAAATGATTTTTTTATGAATTTATAAAACGGAAAAACTAAGTCAGATTAACTATACTATTTTAAATCAAATTAGGTATTGAAGCCAACTCTATTAATTTTAGCGGCTGGATTAGGTTCTCGTTTTGGAGGATTGAAACAATTAGAAGAAATAGGTCCTAATGGAGAAATCATTATGGATTATTCCATTCATGACGCTTTAAACGCAGGATTTAAAGAGGTGATTTTAATTGTTCAAGAATTAATGATTCCATTTTTAACCGAACGATATATTGCACAAAAAAAATTGCCTGTTTCTTTTGTGATTCAGGAAAATACAATAAAAATCAATAATGCTGTATACAAAAACACTAAGCCATGGGGCACTGCTCATGCGCTTTGGTGTGCTCGAAAAAAAATTGATAGTAATTTTTTACTAATTAACGCCGATGATTTCTATGGTCAAAACTCGTTTGCTTTAGCTTATTCTCATTTATCTCAAAACACTACTCCCTGCGCAGTGGTTTTCCCAGTTTATAAAACACTGTCTCAAAACGGAACTGTAAATCGGGCAGAAATTCAAATGGAAAATGGGATGTTAATTAATTCTTCTGAAAGAGAAAAAATAGAATTTTCAGATGAAGGCATTTTTTATCCAAATGAAAATGGGCAAAAAACAAAGCTAGAAAAAGACGCTTTAGTTTCCATGAATATGTGGGGGTTTACTACGGAAATTTTTAACTACTTAGAAAACGATTTGAGCGATTTTATAGTACATTGGAAAACAAATCAATCGCTTGAATATCAATTACCTAATGTTGTTGCTGCCATGACAAAAAAGGAAATCTACCAAGTCAAAATTATTCCTACTGATGAAACGTGGATTGGAATTACATATCAAGAAGATAAAGAGATTGCTGCTAAATTATTGCAAAAATTGCATCTGGATGGAACATACAAAACAGTACTATGAAGGAGCAATTAATAAAAATAACGGAGGCCTTTTTTGATGCTATAGATATTCAAGAAATAACAACTATTCAAAGTGGATTAATTAATAATACCTACAAAATATCTACCGACAAAGGCGATTTTATAGTGCAGCAATTGAATCAAAATGTCTTTAAAAATAGTAGTGCGCTTTTAAATAATAAAATTAAAATTTGCCATTTTCTTGAATCAAAACAATTTCCTACTATTACTTATCTCCGTTCAAGAAAAGGATTGTTTTATGTCAAAGAGGGTGCAGATATTTGGCAATTATCTTGCTTTATACCTTCAACCGTAAAAGATCGAATAGATTCTACTGAGGTAGCGGCAAAAGCAGGTGAACATTTAGCACAATTCCATGAAGCGTTATTAGATTTTCCATTGGATGAATTAGAATATACTATTCCTGATTTTCATAATACTTGTAAACGCTATACTGATTTTTTAGAGAATGTAGCAAAAGCAAATGCTGATCGATTAGTATTGGCTAAAGATGAAATCAAAAAATTACAGCTTTTTTATCCTAAAATTAAAAAAATTGCAACAGCTATTCAAGAAGGAATAATTCCGCTTAGAGTTGTGCATAATGATACCAAAATAAGCAATATGCTTTTTGAAGATTTTGGATCCATTATTTGTTTAATTGATTTTGATACGTTAATGCCTGGTAGCATTTTACATGATGTAGGTGATGCGATGCGATCTGGAGCTAATACTGCAACTGAAGAAGAAAAAGAATTGGAAAAAGTCAATTTTGACCATATTATTTATGAAGCATTTATGAAAGCCTATTTAGATATTGCTAAAGGTTTTTTAACAAAAGAAGAGCTTGAAAACATTCACTTAAGCTTGCCTTTATTGCTATTTGAACAAAGTTGTCGTTTTTTAGGTGATTTTCTTATCAATGATCCATACTATTCTACCCAATATGAATTGCAAAATTTAGTTCGAACCAAAACGCAACTTAAATTACTAGAGCAAGTAAGCGCATATTTTAAACTATAATTTGTTAAATAAAATTTTTATATTTGATTCTTTTCCCATCAAAACTTTATATTATGAAAAACCCATTCAACTCAGTATTTGTTCTGTTTTTTTTATTAATTACTTCTTTAGGAAGTGCACAATTAATTAAAACAAAAACACCGGCTCGAGCTAAAGGACAAACCGATGTATTACGAATGGCTGCTCCTGCTTTACCTGTAGTTCGTGTTGCTTTTATTGGTTTAGGAATGAGAGGTGCCGATGCCGTAGAACGAATGACCTATATCAAAGGAGTAGAAATTGTAGCGCTTTGTGATATGCTTCCAGAACGTACAAAAGCCTCAAATGAAGCACTTGTTAAATTAGGTTTTCCAAAAGCAAAAGAATTTTATGGAGAAAACGCCTGGAAAGAAGTAACAAAATTGCCAAATGTTGATTTAGTTTATATTGCAACCGATTGGTTAAATCATGCACCCATTGGCGTCCAAGCGATGAAAGATGGGAAACACGTAGCTATAGAAGTACCCGGTGCATTAACCATGAAAGAAATTTGGGAGTTAATAGATACCTCAGAAAAAACAAGAAAACATTGTATTCAATTAGAAAATTGTGTGTATGATTTTTTTGAACTAACCACACTAAATATGGCGCAAAAAGGTATTTTTGGTGAAATTCTTCACGCAGAAGGTTCCTACATTCATGGACTTCAACCTTATTGGGGTGAATATTGGAACAATTGGCGAATGGATTATAACCGTAAACATCGAGGCGATTTATATGCAACGCACGGAATGGGCCCTGCTTGTTTGGCTCTAAACATTCATAGAGGTGACAAAATGAACTATTTAGTCTCAATGGATACAAAGGCAGTAGGAAATCCTGCTTACATTAAACAAAAGACAGGAGAAACCGTTACCGATTTTAAAAGTGGTGACCATACAATGACTATGATTCGTACAGAAAATGGGAAAACAATTCAAATTCAACATGATGTAACTTCTCCACGTCCTTATACAAGAATGTATCAATTAAGCGGTACAAAGGGTTTTGCTAATAAATATCCTTATGAAGGATATGCGATAGACGAAGAGCAAGTAGGTTCAGATATTGTGCCTGGACATAAAAAATTATCGGCACACAGCTACATGCCCGACGAGGTAAAAAAAGCCTTGATGATAAAATATAAAAATCCGATTGTTGTGGACATTGAAGAAAAAGCAAAAGAAGTAGGAGGTCACGGAGGAATGGATTTTATTATGGACTACCGATTGATTTATTGTTTACAAAACGGGTTACCCTTAGATATGGATGTATATGATTTAGCCGAATGGAGTTGCCTTGGACCGCTAACTGCTATTTCACTTGATAACAATTCTGCACCTGTTGAAATTCCAGATTTTACTAGAGGAAATTGGAACAAATTAAAAACCGTGGAATTCTCTAAATAATAGCGAACCCTCTTAGATTTTGAAACGCTGAAAAGGTTAAAATTTTCTCCTGCAAGGCTTTGAAAACCTTCTAGGAAGATAACTAGTTATGAACTACTCACTCAAAACCTACTCTACAAACAACACCAATCCTTTTAAATAATGCCCTTCCGGGTGGTAAATGTTGGTTGGGTGGTCTGGGCCTTGTTCTAATTTATGTAACACTCTGATATTTCTTCCTGTTTCTATGGCTGCTGCGGCAACGGTATTGTAAAACAAAACATCGTCAATGACTTGCGAACACGAAAACGTGAATAAAATTCCGTTAGGCGCTAAAGCTTTTAAACCTGCAATATTTAGACGTTTGTACGCTTGCGTTGCCGTATGTTTGCTTTTGATGCTTTTAGCGAAAGCGGGTGGGTCTAACACAATCACATCGTATTGCTGCGTGTGTTCTTTCATGAAGTTGAACACATCATCGGCAACTGCTGTATGGTTGGCTTTTGGAAAGTTTAATTCCATATTACTAGCCGCTAAATCTACCGCTTTTTGAGAAATATCTACCGAAGTTACTAATTCCGCTCCAGCGTGCATCGCATAAATAGAAAATCCGCCTGTGTAGCAAAACGTATTTAATACTTTTTTGCCTTTTGAAAATTCACCTAATAATTTTCGATTGTCGCGTTGGTCTAAAAAGAAACCTGTTTTTTGACCTTCTACCCAATTTACAGAAAATAAAATGTGGTTCTCTTTTGCAACCGTTTCGGCTTTGTTTCCAAATAAGAAATAATCGGTACCCGTATTTGGTAATGTTCCCGAACTTTTACAATAAATGGTTTCGCAATGCTCCGAAAAATTAGATTTAATCGCTGCAGCAATTTGCTCCATTTGAAGAAAAATTCCCGTAGAGTGCGCTTGAATGACCCAATTTTTATCGTAATAATCAATAATTAATCCCGAAATGCCATCACCTTCTCCATGAATGACACGAAAAGCATTCGTTACATCAAAATCCAATAGTTGAGTACGCAAATACCAAGCCGATTGTAGTTTGATTGCCCAAAAGTTTTCAGAAAATATTTCATCGGCAAACGTTAAAATACGCACCACAATACTTCCTTTATCACTAAAATAACCTGTGCCTAAATGATTGTTTTGCGAATCCACTACATCTACCATTTCACCATCGTGTATTTCCCGACTTACGCCATACACCGCACCGCTGAAAATCCAAGGATGACGACGTTGAATGGATTTTTCTTTACCTGATTTTAGAATTACTTTTGGAAACATAGTTTGATTTGAAAATGAAAAAATTTGAAAATTTGAAAATGAAACCACCCGAGTAGTCCATTTTCAAATTTTCAAATCTTCAAATTGATTAATTATATACTCATTTCCGGAATTTCTCCTTCAATGATTAAATTCGCTTCTGTTGCTTTAATGATGTCTTCTACTGAAACACCTGGCGCTCTTTCTAATAATTTGAAACCATTTGAGGTAACTTCTAAAACCGCTAATTCGGTAACGACTTTTTTCACACAACCTACTCCGGTTAAAGGCAGTGAACATTTCTTTAAGATTTTCGATTCCCCAGCTTTATTGACGTGCATCATCGCAACGATAATATTTTCTGCGGAAGCCACTAAATCCATAGCGCCACCCATGCCTTTTACCATTTTTCCTGGAATTTTCCAATTGGCAATATCGCCGTTTTCGGAAACTTCCATCGCGCCTAAAATCGTTAAATCTACTTTTTGCGCACGAATCATTCCGAAACTAAAAGCAGAATCAAAGAAACTTGCTCCTGGTAAGGTAGTAATCGTTTGTTTTCCTGCATTGATGATATCGGCATCTTCTTCTCCTTCAAAAGGGAACGGGCCCATGCCTAATACACCATTTTCTGATTGAAATTCCACCGAAATATCCGTACGAACATAATTCGCTACTAAAGTTGGAATTCCAATTCCTAAATTTACGTAGTACCCGTCTTTTACTTCTTGGGCGATTCGTTGTGCGATTTGATTTTTATCTAAAGCCATGTATTATTTGATGATTTGAAAATTTGATGATTTGAAAATTAACGCTTCTTTGAAGAAGATATGATTTTAGAAATTATCAAATTTATGGATTGTACTTTTTTAAATAATTCTTCATTAGGACTTGGATAAAATTCTGATTTTTGGCAGAGTTCTAACCAAAATTGTAGTTCATCTGTTTCCTTTGCTGAGATTTTAAACTTGTGTATAAAATCAGCTTTGCTTTCGGCGTTTTGGGCTTCTCTTATATTAGCCCCAATTGAAGTTCCGCTTCTGAAAATTTGAGAGGCCATTTCAAAACGATTTGTTTTTCTAATTTCTTCTGAAAAACTAATTATTTCAAGAGCTAAATCGAATGTTAATTTTACAATTAAATTATCTTTATCGCTTCTCATCTTCAAATTTTCAAATTAAAAAATCTTCAAATTACTTTTGTCTCACTGTTCTTTGCTCAATTCTTTTTTCAAATTTTTCCCCTTGAAAAATACGATTTACCATAATTCCTGGGATATGAATTTCGTTTGGATTCAATGTTCCGGCTGGCACTAATTCTTCTACCTCAGCGATAGTAATTCTTGCTGCTCCTGCCATACACGCATTGAAATTTCGAGCGGTTCCTTTGAAAATTAAATTACCCGCTTCGTCACCTTTCCAAGCTTTTACGATAGAAAAATCGGCTTTATAGGCCAATTCCATTACGTGCATTTTTCCATTGAATTCGCGTGTTTCTTTTCCTTCTGCTACTTCTGTTCCGAAACCAGCAGGTGTAAAAAACGCAGGAATTCCAGCTTGTGCGGCACGACATTTTTCGGCTAAAGTGCCTTGCGGTGTAAGTTCTACATCTAATTCACCCGAAAGCATTTGGCGTTCAAATTCGGCATTTTCGCCTACATAAGAAGAAATCATTTTCTTAATTTGACGCTTTTGTAATAATAATCCCAATCCGAAATCATCTACGCCGGCATTGTTTGAAATGCAGGTTAAATTTGTAATATTTTTTTCTACTAATTCAGCAATGCTGTTTTCGGGAATACCACAAAGTCCAAATCCACCTAACATAATGGTTTGTCCATCTTGAATTCCTTCAAGTGCTTCTTGTACGTTGTTTACTTTTCTTGAAATCATATTATTTAATGTCGTTTTTATAGTCCTTGAAATTCATCCATATTGGGTTCGTCTGTAGGAACCTCCGTGGAATCGACTACTTTTTTAGGGGTCCAACAATCTACTTTAATTGATAAGTTTTCAGGTTTTTCAAAAGGTTCGCGTGAGACATCTAAATCGCTATCGGCATAACATTTTTTCATAAAAATTCCCCAGATAGGCAATGCTGTTGTGGCTCCTTGCCCCATATGTGTGGATCTAAAGTGAGCTGCTCGGTCTTCGTTACCCACCCAAATACCCGTGGCTAAATTAGGCACCATACCGATAAACCATCCGTCAGAATTATTTTGAGAAGTTCCTGTTTTTCCAGCAACTGGATTAGCAAAACTGTAATCGTACTGAATGAATCCGCCGCCGCCATATTTTAAACGGGCACCTGTTCCTGATTCTTTAACACCTTCCATTAATTTTACAACGGCATAGGCAACATCTTTGTTAACAACGTCTTTTTGATACGGAATGGGTTGATCAATTACGACTCCGTTTTTATCTTCAATCTTTATAATAAAAGTAGGTTTTACATATACCCCTTGATTGGCAAATGTACTCATAGCACCTACCATTTCTTCTACTGTAATATCCACTGCTCCTAATGCAATTGAAGGTTGAACTGGAATTTTTGAAGTAACTCCTAATTCTTTTGCCATATCCGCAACTGCTTGTGGACCCACTCGGTCAATTAGTTTTGCAGAAACGGTATTGATGGAATTAGCTAATGCTTTTTGCAACGTAATAGTTCCTCGATAATTGCCATCAGAGTTTTTAGGCGACCAATCGGCATCAATTCCCCATTTACCTTTTGGCATGGTGAAATAACTATCAATTATGGAATCACAAG
>NZ_JBIIWV010000098.1:0-8158 GCF_044338735.1 Flavobacterium sp.
TGTTCAGGTGCTATTTCAATTTCTAATCCTTCTATATCTTCTGTAATTGGAATTTGACATCCTAATCTAGAATTATCTTTTACATGATAGGCTTCCCAAAGCATCGCTTCTTCATCAGGATTGCGTTTCAACGAAATAACATCGTTTAATATATAGCACTGGCACGAAGCACACATTGCCATTCCACCACAAACACCAACGGTTCCTTCTTCTGCTAATTCATAGGAACGAATCAACTCCATGATGTTCATGTTCATGTCGGTTGGAGCTAACACTTCATGTCTTACTCCGTTTCTGTCGGTTATGAAAATGGTTACGTCTTGTGGCATTTTTTTGTATAATGTATATTGTTTTGCTGTATATTGTATTTTTGATACTACCTACTTTCTTTCTGACCACTGAATACTAAACTATTCTATCGATTTTACAACGGCTTTTTCTGCTTCTTTTCTGGTGCCATCAAAACCATCTACTCCAGAAACAGTAGTGTATTTCAACACATAACGTTTTCCAGGATTGATTCTGTTGTACACACTTTGGCACATTAATGTAGCTTCATGAAAACCACATAAAATTAATTTTAATTTTCCGGGATAGATATTTACATCCCCGATGGCATAAATTCCGTCGATATTGGTTTGATAATCTAAGGCATTATTTACTTTGATAGCATTCTTTTCAATATCTAAGCCCCAGTTGGCAATAGCGCCAAGTTTTGGTGTCAAACCAAATAGCGGAATAAAATAATCGGTTTTAAAATCTTCTAAAACCCCACCTCTATCTAACGTAATACTCTCAACATGATGTTCGCCCTGAATTCCTACCACTTCGGCAGAAGTGATTAATTTAATTTTTCCCGCTGCTTTTAATTCCTGTACTTTTTCAACCGAATCTAAAGCCCCACGAAATTCATTTCTTCGATGCACCAAGGTAACTTTTTTAGCAACATCCGAAAGAAAAATACTCCAATCTAAAGCAGAATCTCCACCGCCTGCAATTACAATTTCTTTATCTCTAAATAATTCTGGGTCTTTTACAAAATATTCCACCCCTTTTTCTTCATAAAATGAAATATTTTCAAGGGCTGGTTTTCTTGGTTCAAAAGTTCCTAAACCGCCCGCAATTGCGACTGCTTTAGCGTGATGTTTTGTGCCTTTATTTGTAGTAACGATAAAAGTTCCGTCGTCTAATTTTTCAATGGTTTCAGCAGTTTCTGATAATGTAAAACCTGGTTGAAATTGTTTAATTTGTTCCATTAAATTGGTAACCAATTCGCCCGCTAAAACTTCTGGATAACCCGGAATATCAAAAATGGGTTTTTTAGGATATAGTTCCGCTAATTGTCCGCCCGGTTGAGGAAGTGCATCAATAATATGACATTTTAATTGTAGCAATCCTGCTTCAAAAACAGTAAAAAGCCCAGTAGGACCTGCACCAATAATTAATATATCTGTTTCAATCATTACAATTACGTCTTAATGTAAAAAGTCCAAAGTCTACTATAAAGCTTTCTGATATTTAGCTTTTAAACTTTCGACTAATGACTATTTAATATTTTCTACTGTTTCAATTTGTGGTACATACTTTTTAATGGTAGTTTCAACTCCGGCTTTCATGGTACTAATACTGAAATTACAACTGGTACAAGTGCCTTCTAATCGAACCTTAACATGCTTATCATCAATAATTTCAATCAATGAAATGTTTCCTCCATCAGAATTCAAGAAAGGGCGAATTTCTTCTAACGCTTTTTCCACGTTTTCTTTAATTTCAACTGTTGTCATAGTTATTTTCCTTTAACAGCAGAACATCCTGCCATTGTTGTTATTTTGATTGCTTCTGTGGGAGCCAAATTTTCATTACGCTTAACTGTTTCTTGCACTACATTTCTAGTAATAGTTTCAAAAATAGATTCTAATACTGAAGCCGTTTGTAATGCTGCTGGTCGGCCATAATCTCCAGCTTCGCGAATACTTTGCACTAACGGAACCTCCCCTAATAAAGGCACTTGTAAATCAGCGGCCAAATTTTTTGCACCTTCTTTTCCAAAGATATAATATTTATTTTCTGGGAGTTCTTCGGGAGTAAAATAAGCCATATTTTCAATAATTCCCAAAACAGGAACATTTATTGCATCAGATAAAAACATGGATACTCCTTTTTTAGCATCGGCTAAGGCTACAGCTTGTGGAGTACTCACAACTACTGCACCGGTAATTGGCAACGATTGCATAATAGATAAATGGATGTCGCCTGTTCCTGGAGGCAAATCAATTAACATGAAGTCTAATTCGCCCCAATTTGCATCAAAAATCATTTGGTTTAGAGCTTTAGCAGCCATTGGCCCTCTCCAAATTACCGCTTGATCGGGTTTGGTAAAAAATCCGATGGATAAAATTTCAACGCCATAACTAGAAATGGGTTGCATTTTTGATTTTCCATCTACTTCAATTGAAATTGGTTTTGCCGACTCCACATCAAACATAATCGGCATCGATGGACCATAAATATCGGCGTCTAAAACGCCTACTTTGAATCCCATTTTTGCTAACGAAACTGCTAAATTTGCTGTAATAGTTGATTTTCCAACCCCTCCTTTACCAGAAGCTACTGCAATAATATTTGAAATCCCTGGAATGGCTTTTCCTTTTATTAAATTAGGATTTTCAGGTTTTTCTGGCGCTTCAACTTTGATATTGACTTTAACTTTGGCTTTTTCATACACTTTTTCGTGAATGACTTTAATAATATCTACCTCAGCTCGTTTCTTAATATGTAGTGCTGGCGTTGTTAAAAGTAAGTCTACTACCACCTCATCACCAAAAGTAATTACATTTTGAATGGCACCACTTTCCACCATATTTTTCCCTTCTCCTGCAACCGTAATGGTTTCTAATGCGGTAAGTATCTCTTTTCTATCTAGTTTCATTTTTATTCAGACTGATTTTAGATTGCAAAGATAGTAATATGTTTATGAGTTTTAAAACAACATTTGCTTAAAGTTAAAACTAACAATTGTTAAATAATACTAAAGTTGGTTTGGATCCCAAAAACATTTTTCAAAGTCGATAATTTGATTGTTTTCAACTTTTATTCCTTCGCTTTCTAGCAGTTGTTGCATGAGGTTTGTCCCGTCAAAATGGTGCTTGCCCGAAAGTAAGCCATTTCTGTTTACAACACGATGGGCGGGTACATCTTCTAAATGATGAGAAGCATTCATTGCCCAACCAACCATTCTTGCAGAGCGGGCAGTTCCCAAAACTTTTGCTATTGCGCCATATGAAGTAACTTTGCCGTATGGAATTTGGCGAACAATAGCATAAACGCGTTCGAAAAAATTATCAGTATTCGAAGAATTTTTCATTGTTGAAAGTAGATTTTATAAACAGACGATAGGGCAACAATTCCGGTTAATAAAGCAATAAAAAAATTGATGTTTTGAACTATAAAAGTTAATTTATGTTCAATTTTTTTAAAATATAGTGCATACAGATAAAAGACAAAATAGGTTCCTAAAGCCGCCGCTAAAGAAAAGATAGTAATTGAAATTACATCATAAACAAACCAATCTTTTGATGCCATCATTAAACTAGTAAACGCATACCATGGAATAGCAAACATATTTAAAGAAGACATGATCAAACCATATATAAATCGGTTGTTTTTAGTTTCAATAGTCACCTTTATTTTTTTATTACTTTTTGCTTTACATCCCATTATGATAAAAGCAATCGTTAATCCGATAAAAATAAAGGTGCCTATTTTTTTTAATCCTTCGCTAAAAAAAGGATGCGCATCTAAAAATTTAGCAAAATATGTGCCTAAAAATGCTTGAATAAAAACTACTGCAACTGCTCCAAAAGCAAAGTTTAAGGCCTGTTTCTGACTCTCTTTAACACTAATTTTAGCAATAGTCATATTTAACATCCCCGGAATGATAATTCCGATTATGGAAAAGAAAAGACCAAATACTAGTGCTAAAGCAAACATCATAAAATTGTATTATTTTATGTTAAATTGAATATAAGTAATGGGTTTATTGACTTCTAAATATTGGCTTTCGTAAAATGTTTGAATTTCTGTAACTTCTGCAGGAGCTCCTTCGTTTTTATAAACAGTATGGTTGGCATAAAGCACTTCATGACCAGCGCCGTGTAACAACCCTAGTGTATAACCATGCATGAATTCGGAATCTGTTTTTAAATGCATTAACCCATTTGGTTTGAGAATTTTTTTATAATTTTCGAGAAAAGTAGCATTAGTCATTCGATGCTTGGTTCGTTTGTATTTGATTTGCGGATCGGGAAAAGTAATCCAAATTTCCGAAACTTCATTTTGGGCAAAACAATGTTCAATTAACTCAATTTGTGTACGCAGAAAGGCTACATTGTGCAATCCGTTTTCAACGGATGTTTTAGCGCCTCGCCAAAAACGTGCTCCTTTAATATCGATACCGATAAAATTTTTATTTGGACTTCGTTCGGCTAAACCCACAGAATATTCACCTTTTCCACAACCTAATTCTAAAACTATAGGATGTTCATTTTTAAAGAAATCACTATTCCATTTTCCTTTTAACGGAAATTGATTTGAAACGACTTCTTCTCTTGTTGGTTGAAAAACATTTTGGAATGTTTCGTTTTCTTTGAATCGCTTTAATTTATTTTTACTTCCCACGCTTTTTTCAATTTTAGGCAAAATTAAGGTAAATAATCATTATTTGAAATAATGTTTTAATAATGTTAAAGTAACTCAAACTAAATATAGTTTTTATTGATTTGTAAAAACTAATATTTTGAAAAAAAGAAAAGTAGATCTTGTAGTTATCTCTGATGTTCATTTAGGGACTTATGGATGTCATGCAAAAGAATTGTTAGCTTATTTATCTTCTGTAAAACCCAAAACCTTAGTTCTAAACGGTGATATTATTGATATCTGGCAATTTAGAAAATCATATTTTCCTGCAACCCATCTTAATGTAATAAAAAAAATCATTTCCATGAGTACAAAAGGAACTAGAGTATATTACATAACAGGAAATCATGACGAATTTTTAAGAAAATTTACCGATCTTAATTTAGGTAATATTAATTTAGTAGATAAACTAGTTATAGAACTCCATAAAAAAAAGGCTTGGATTTTTCACGGTGATGTATTTGATGCTTCGATCACTCATGCCAAATGGCTTGCAAAATTAGGCGGTTGGGGTTATGATCTTTTAATTTTAATTAATCGATTTATTAATTGGATCCTTGCAAGATTTAACAAAGAGCCTTATTCCTTGTCAAAAAAAATAAAAAGCAATGTAAAATCGGCGGTTAAATTTATTTCAAATTTCGAAAATGTTTGTACTGAATTAGCCATTGAAAATAAATTTGATTATGTAATTTGTGGTCATATACACGAACCAAAAATTGAAACAATTAAAAACGAAAAAGGTGAAACACTGTATTTAAATTCGGGCGATTGGATAGAAAACTTAACCGCTTTAGAGTATCATAAAAAACAATGGAAACTGTATCGCCATGACGTAAATGCCATAGCTGTAGTGGAAGAATATGATTTTGAACGAGAAAATAAGTTGGCCGAAGAATTTATTTCCATTCTTAAATAATCAAAATGAAAAAAAATATACTTGTTGCTCCCTTAAATTGGGGTTTAGGTCACGCTACTCGATGTATTCCAATAATTAAAGCTTTGGAGGAAAACAATTTTAATCCGGTTATAGCTTCAGACGGTGTTGCCTTAGCGCTATTAAAAAAAGAATTTCCGCATTTGGTTTCTGTTGAATTGCCTCCCTATGATATCTCCTATGCCGAAAAAGGGAAAAATTTTAAATGGAAATTATTGGCACAAATGCCAAAAATGTTTAAAGCAGTTTATAACGAAAGAAAAATAGTAAATCAAATTATTGAAAAACATGCAATTGATGGAATCATTTCAGATAATCGACTAGGTGTTTATTCTCAAAAAATTCCTTCTATTTTTATGACCCACCAATTAAATGTATTGTCTGGTAATACTTCATGGTTTACAACTAAAATACACTCAAAATTTATTTCAAAATTTAATCAGTGTTGGGTTCCCGATAGCGATTCTGATTCTAATTTAACTGGAAAATTAGGTCATTTAAAAAAACCATTAAAAAATGTAACCTATATTGGTCCGTTGAGTAGATTTGAGAAAAGGAGAAGGAAAAAAGTGTTTGATTTAATGGTTATTTTATCGGGTCCTGAACCACAAAGAACATTCTTAGAGCAAAAAATAATAAAGGAACTAGATTCTTATACAGGAAACGTGGTTTTTATAAAAGGTGTCGTTCAAGAAAAACAAACCAGCCATACACAAAATCATATTACCTATTACAATTTTATGAATTCTGAGCAATTAGAAAATACTTTTAACCAAAGTGAAAAAGTACTTTGTCGTTCTGGATATACTACAGTGATGGATTTGGCTAAATTAGGTAAAAAAGCGTTTTTTATTCCCACTCCAGGTCAATACGAGCAAGAATATTTGGCAGAAAAATATAAAATGGAAGGTATTGCACCTTGTTGTAATCAAGAAGAATTTACAATTGATCAACTCTTGACTATTGAAAACTATAATGGATTAGAGAATTTTTCAACAGAAATAAACTGGAATTATTTATTCCGCCTTTTCTAATGTAAATGAAAATTCAGAACCTTTTCCAAACTCACTTTCTACATTTATTTTTTCATTGTGGCGTTCAATGATGTGTTTCACAATGGCTAGTCCAAGACCGGATCCTCCTTCGCTTCTTGCGCCGCTTTTGTCTACGCGATAAAAACGTTCAAACAACCTAGGTATGTGATGGTTTTCAATTCCTTCACCATTATCAATTACTTTAATGATGACTTTATTATTGACAAAATCTTCAATACTCACTTCGGTAGTGCCATTTTCTTTGCCATATTTAATAGAGTTTTCAACTAAATTGGTTACTACTTGCTGAATTTTTTCTAAATCGGCCACGACTTTAATTGGTCGAACATATTTCATATCAAAAGTGAGCAAAATATTCTTTTTGGAAGCCCTCATTTCAAGCAGATCCAATACATTTTGAATCACATCTACAATATTAAATTCTGAAGTTTCTATACCTAGTGTATCCAATTCTAATTTGGTGATCATGTCTAAATCGTTCACAATATACACCAAGCGTTCTACTCCTTTTTCAGCTCTTTGAAGGTATTTTTTTCGGATATTTTTATCGTCCATCGCACCATCTAAAAGGGTTAGAATATACCCTTGAACCGTAAATAATGGTGTTTTTAATTCGTGAGATACATTACCTAAAAATTCTCTTCGATATTCTTCTCTCACTTTTAGTGATTCAATCTCCATTTTTTTATCCAGAGCAAATTTTTGTACTTCACTGGTTAGTGTTTCCATATCGGTGGTAATGGATTGATTTCTAAAATCGGTATTGTCTAATAAAGACACATCGTCATATATTTTCTTTACTCTTTTGTAAATAAAATTTTCAACGCGGTATTGTAACACAAAGAATGAAAAAATAGATAGTGATAGAATAAATAGCAGTATGTATAACAGCGGTAATTGCAATAAAAAATAATTAACTATGGCTAAAAAGCCAAAAGAAAAAAGAGCAATATAGAAGGATGATTTTATTGCAAACTTGTATGATTTTTTAAATTTTAGGGTCATTAAAATTCAATTTTATAACCTACTCCTTTAATGGTTTTAAAAAAATCATCACCAATTTTTTCTCGTAATTTTCGAATATGAACATCAATAGTTCTTCCACCTACAACCACTTCATTACCCCAAACCTTATCTAAAATTTCTTCTCTTGTAAATACTTTGCCCGGTTTAGTAGCTAATAAATAAAACAATTCAAATTCTTTACGCGGTAAAATTATTTCTTTTCCGTTATTGACAATTTTATATTCTTCACGATTAATTTCAATATTACCTACATTTAAAGTAGTGCTTGTTTTGGTGTCATCTTTCAATCTTCTTAATAATGCCTTAACCTTGCTTACCAATACTTTCGGTTTGATAGGTTTTGTAATGTAATCATCGGCACCCGCATCAAAACCGGCTACTTGAGAATAATCTTCTGAACGAGCCGTTAAAAAAGTAATTATTGTATTCTGAAGTTCTGGAATTT
>NZ_JBIIWV010000099.1:0-8096 GCF_044338735.1 Flavobacterium sp.
AATAATGCATCAGAATAAAAAAAAGACCTATGAACATTAAATTTTTTGGCATTCTGTTAGTCGTAGCTTTTATTTCTTGCGAAAAGGGAGCTAAACTTACTAAAGATTCAAAAGAAACAGTCGTTACTGGAACAACTTCAATATTGGTAGATGAAACAATTTTTCCAATAGTTGAAGATGTGGTTGCTGTTTTTGAAAATGAGTATAAAAATGCTAAAATTAATTTAATCAGTAAATCAGAGGGTGAAATCTTGCAATTAGTAAAAGAAGATAAATCTAAAATAGCCATTCTTGCAAGAAATTTAAATGGTGAAGAGTTACAGTATTTTTCCAATAAAAAAATTATTCCTAAAATAACTGAATTTGCAGAAGATGCTGTTGTTTTTATTGCACATAAGGATAATGCAATGGAAACGGTTTCTATCGATGCATTTGTTTCAAAATTAAAAGGAACTTCCAATCAATGGAAACAAAAAATTGTTTTTGAAAACCCACAATCAAGTACCATTTCATTTCTAAAATCTAAATTAGCAATAAAACAATTGGACACAAAAGAGGTCTTTTCAATGAAAGACTCACAAGAATTAATTCAGTTTATTGCTGAGAATAAGGATGCTGTTGGTGTTGTAGGAGTGAATTGGTTGTTGCAGCCACCAGTTGATTTAGAAAAATCTGTTCAAAACGTTAAAATTTTAGGCGTATCAATACCAGCAATTAAAGATGGAAAATCATTCGTAAAGCCTAATCAATCTAATATTGCTGATCATTCCTATCCATGGACCAGAAAATTATATCTGTTAAATTTTCAAGGTGGAAAAGGTTTAGGCATGGGATTTGCATCCTATATTGCAGGAGAAAATGGTCAACGTATCATTCTGAAATCAGGACTTTCTCCAATTAAATTTCCTTCAAGAGAAATTAATGTTAGAGGAAGTATAAAATAAATAATTAAAGTAATATTAAATAAAATGAAGAAGTCAATTAGTTTAGGGTTTTTATTTGTAATGTTATCGGCATTTGGTTTTGCTCAAGATTTGGGGCAAATTAAAAAAGATATCGACGCAGAGCGTTTTGATACCGCTAAAAAAACATTAAAATCTTTAATAAAAACAAATCCAGATAATGGAAAGCTTTTTTTCTATTTAGGAGATGTGTATTTAGCACAAAAAGAATCGGATTCTGCTTTAGCAGTTTTTAACCAAGGACTTTTAGCTAAAGACAAAGGGTTTTTAAACAACATCGGTTTAGCCCAATTAGATTTAGATGCTAAAAAGAATGCTGATGCAATTGCTAAGTTCGACAAAGCGTCAAAAGAAATCAAGAAAAAAGATGTTGATGAAACATTATTAATTGCAAAAGCCTACAGTAAATCTGAAAATCCAAATTATAAAGCGGCTATCGATTTAATTAATAAAGTATTGGTTAACAATATGGCAAATGCTGGAGCTCATTTATTATTGGGTGATGCGCAATTTGCAAGCGGAAATTCAAATGATGCTTATGCTTCTTATAGAAATGCATACGATTACGATAATTCAATAATATTGGCAAAAATGAATTTGGCAAAAATTACTAAAAACGCCAAAGCATTTAACGAAGCTGTAAAATCATTTGACGAAATTTTAAAAATAAATCCAAATTTTGGACCGGTTTATAGAGAATTGGCAGAGACTTATTATTTCTGGGCAAATTCAGAGCAAAATAAATACCAAGAATACATTTCGAAAGCCTTAGGTTTTTATGAAAAATACATGAGTTTAACCGATTATTCGTTAGATTCTAGAATGCGTCATGCTGATTTCTTAATCTTGGCAAAAGATTACAAAGCGCTTGAATTAGAAGCAAATGAAATGAAGAAATTGGACAATATTAATCCAAGAATTTTCCGTTATTTAGGATATGCTGCCTATGAAAATGGAAATTTTGCAGAAAGTTCTAAAGCGTTAACTGAATTTTTTACCAAAGTAGATCCAAAGCGTATTATTGCAAGAGATTATTTATACCTAGGACTAACTAAAATGACCGAAGCTAAAAAAGTAGACGGAACCTACGATGATATAATTTTCAATGAAGGAGTTGTGGAATTGAACAAAGCAGTAGAGAAAGATCCAGTTATTGCTAGTGAATTGAATCCATTAGGTAAAAAAATGTTCAATGATAAATTGTATAAAAACGCAACCAAACTTTTTGAAGTAGCGGTAAAAAATCCGAAATCTAAAAATTACACTTTGGACAACTTTTATCTGGGCTATGCATTATACTTAGATTACGATACTAAAACATCACCAAAAGAACAATTAGCGCTAGCGGATCAAGCATTTGCAAAAGTTATTGAAGTTTCTCCAACTACGCAAGATGCTCATTTATACAGAGCTAGAGTTAATGATTTAGTTGAAACTCCTGAAGCTAAAATTTCAGTTTTGGCTTCTTATGAGCAGTATATCAAAATTTTGGATGATAAAGGAGATGCTGAAAAAGCAAAACCAAGTAGTAAAAAAGGTTTAATTGAGGCATTAACTCATGTAGGTGCTCATTATGCAAACAGTGGTCAAAAAGACAAAGCGGTTGAAAATCTTAATAAATTATTAGTGGTTGATCCTGCAAATAAATATGCAACAGATACTTTAAAAGCTTTATAAAGCATAAATTTATTAGTAAAAGACCGAATGTACAATTGTATAATTCGGTCTTTTTATTTTCTAAAAACAATTTAGGTATTTATTTTAAACTAAGTGTAAATAAGTATCTTTGCAGCCATTATTAAAAGTAAATGTTGAAAAAAGAAACACAATTAGCGGTTGAAAGAGGCGAAATGTTGCCTTTAATGGAAGAGTTTTACACAATCCAAGGGGAAGGATATCATACTGGAACAGCAGCCTATTTCATTAGAATTGGCGGTTGCGATGTGGGATGCCATTGGTGTGATGTAAAAGAAAGTTGGAATGCTGAATTACATCCTCCAACCAATACCGATGTAATTGTTGCCAATGCAAAAAAATATGCCGATACTGTTGTTGTTACAGGTGGCGAACCTTTGACTTGGGATATGACATTATTAACTTCTAAACTAAAAGAGCAACATCTACAAGTACATATTGAAACTTCTGGAGCTTATGAAGTTACCGGAACTTGGGATTGGTTTTGTTTGTCTCCCAAAAAAAATAAATTACCCGTTCAAAGTGCTTATGATATTGCAAACGAATTAAAAGTGATCATTTACAATAAACACGATTTCATTTTTGCTGAAGAACAAGCGGCAAAAGTAAACCCAAATGCGATTTTATTTTTACAACCCGAATGGAGCAAAAAAGAAGAAATGACGCCTTTAATTGTAGATTATGTAATGAATAATCCAAAATGGAGGGTTTCGTTGCAAACGCATAAATATTTGAATATACCTTAATGTTTTTCTTGCCACAAAGACGCTAAGTCGCAAACAAAAAAGCTTAGTGTAACTTTGTGCTGAACTTTGTGAGACTTAGTGTAACAAAAACTTTAAATTTTGGTAAGTTTCGCCAAATAATCAAAATGTTCGCCTTCTAAAATCAATTCACATTGTAAACCATTGGTAACAGCCGCATTTTGTAGCGTATTATAATCGATATACATCCAATCAAAAGAAGCCTCTTTTTCACCTTTGTATGCAATATCAAAAAATACTTCGCCATAATAATCCACATCGGTTGGAATCCATTTCCCACCATCTTCATCTTCGTCAAACATATAAATGATATCCGAACTATCTACTAAAATTTGACCCGTATCCGTCAGTAACGATTTTAGTTTTTGTAAAAAATTCGGAATGTTTTTTAATTTCCCACACATTCCAGCGCCATTCATTAAAAGCAAAATTGTATCAAATCTGACGCCTTCAAGTTTCATAATGTCTTGCACTTTTGCTTTTTTCAAACCTCGAAGTTCACAAGCTTTTATCGCATTTGCAGAAATATCAATTGCGGTAACATCAAAACCTTTTTCTTGTAAATACAAAGCGTGACTTCCTGCCCCACAACCCACATCTAATACTTTTCCGATAGCTAATTGTAATGCTTTTTGTTCCAATTTTGGCATTTCGGGATAAGAACGAAACAAATAGGCAACGCTCATTTCATCGGCTTCCGAAATAGAAGTTTCGGTGATTAAATCTTCGGGTGAATTATTGGTTTGGTAATCTAAAATGGCTTTTCCGAAAAGGTCTTTCATGTTTTATATTTCAAAATTCAACATTCGTTATTCAAAATTCGGAATTCAAAATCGTAACTTTGCAGAAGAAATTCATAAAATGCTAAAGCCAAATTTAAACGAACTCGGAAAACTTGCCAAAGATACGCATATCGAAACCAAAAAGTATTTTGACAAGCTAAAAAAGAAAACACCCAAGAATTTGGATTATGTAATGCAAGATTTACACGATGCCGAATTCAAAAAAACGGATTGTTTAGAGTGTGCCAATTGTTGCAAAACAACCGGGCCTTTGTTTACGTCGGCTGATATTGAACGAATTTCGAAAAGTTTCCGTCAAAAACCACAACAGTTTATTGACCAATATCTTCGCATTGATGAAGATAAAGATTATGTGTTGAAAAGTGTTCCGTGTACGTTTTTAGACAGCGACAACAAATGTTTCATCTACGATGTTCGTCCAAAAGCCTGCCGAGAATTTCCTCACACTGATAGAAAAAAATTCAATCAAATCACCGATTTAACATTATTAAATGTTGCTATTTGTCCTGCAGCGTATAATATTGTTGAGAAAATGAAAGAAAAAATGCCTCTTTAGTAAGTGGTCAATTCTTCCAACTTCCAACTTCAATCTTCCATCACCCATCACCCATCACCCATCATCCATCACCCACCATCACTCATAAATCAAATACTTTTTTCTCACTTCCTTAAACTTTTCCAAACCTTCTTTCCAAGTTTTTCTAATTTCTTTTTCGGTCATTCCGGCTTCAATTTGTTCGCGGAGTTTTTTGGTTCCGGCTAATTTGGTAAAGAAATCATTGAAGAAAACAGTTTTGTCGGCTGTGTTCTCATAAGCTTTCAATAACCATTTTAATTCTAAGCGGTGTACTTTTCTAATTTCTGTTAAATCTTCGCCAAAGCATACTTTTCCATTATGAACGGGGTCTTTTGCGCCAAAATTCGGTTGCGGAGTAAAATTAAAATCAAACTCACTTTCGGGTAAAAAGGGCGAACCATAAATTTGGAATTGTTTTTCGGTTCCTCGACCTAAGCTTACATTCGCGCCTTCAAAAAAGCATAAACTCGCATATAAATTAATCGATTGATCGTTGGGTAAGTTTGGTGAAGGTTTCACAGGTAAACTATATTTCATATCGTGCGAATAATTCAAACAAGGCGCTACTTTCAAATCGCACTGAAGTGCTTGTTCTGGGCTTGTCGAAGGATTCAACCATTTTTCGCCATTAATCATTTTGGCATATTCGCCAATCGTCATACCATGCAAAACCGGAATTTCATGCATTCCCACAAAACTTTTGTGTTCTTTTTCTAAAATCGGACCATCAATAATAGTTCCATTCGGATTGGGTCGGTCTAAAACCAGCAATTGAATATTATTTTCGGCACAAGCTTCCATCACATAATGCAACGAAGAGATATAAGTATAAAATCGTGCGCCCACATCTTGCAAATCAAAAACCATAACATCAATTCCTTCTAATTGCTCCGGTTTTGGCTTTTTATTGTTTCCATAAAGGGAAATAATCGGCAAATTTGTTTTGGTATCTTTTCCGTCAACTATTAATTCTCCCGCATCAGCTGTTCCTCTAAACCCGTGTTCGGGCGCATAAATTTTCTGAAGATTGATGTTTTGTTCCAATAAAAAATCAACCAAATGTTTCTCTTTTGAAAGAATTCCCGTTTGATTCGTAACAATTCCAACCCGTTTATCCTTCAACAACGGCAAATAACTTTCAATGTTTTCGGCTCCAGTTTTAAATTTCCCGTCTTTTATAGAGATGTCCGAAGGGTGGGGTGTTTTATTTATATTTGAACCAACATTGTTTTTTGTTGTTGAACATCCCACTAAAATTAATAGTATAGAAATAAATAAAAACGTATTTTTGAACTCAATTTTCATATAAGATATCTTGAATTTAGAATATTTCATAGCCAAAAGACTAATTGCTGCTAAAAGTTATAAAAGTAGTATTTCTTCGCCAATTATAAAAATTGCGATTACGGCAATTGCTATCGGAATTATTATGATGATTATGGCAGTGGCTACAGGTGTTGGACTTCAAGATAAAATTCGCGAGAAAGTTTCCGCATTTAACGGACATATTATTATTTCAAATTTCGATGATAATCAATCGCAAGTCACCACCGAACCTATTTCCATCAAACAAAGTTTCTATCCCAAGTTTAAAAATGTAGAAGGAATAACTCATGTTCAAGCTGTGGCAAGTAAAGCCGGAATCATTCGTACCGAAAAAGCTTTCGAAGGAATCATATATAAAGGAGTAGGAAAAGATTATAATTTTACCAATTTGGATGAATATTTAGTTTCTGGTAAAATCCCAAATCTAAAATCTCAACTCAATACCGAAGTCTTAATTTCTGAATACTTAGCCAAGCGTTTACAATTAAAAGTAGGCGATAAGTTTTTGACTTTTTTCATGAAAGAAAACGGAAAGTTGCCTAACAAGAGAAACTTTTTAATCACCGGAATTTATAATTCGGGCTTTCAAGAATTCGATGCAACATACATCATTGGCGATATTCGTCACGTCCAACTCATTAATAAATGGCAACCCACACAAGTCGGTGCATTCGAAGTTTTTGTATCCGATTTTTCTAAAATCAAAGAGCAAGGAGAAGCTGTGTATAAAGAAATTCCACCCACATACAACAGCATCACTATTGCAGAAAAGTATTACAGCATTTTTGAATGGCTCAAATTGTTCGATTTTAATATCATAGTTATTTTAATTGTAATGATTGTCGTGGCAACAATCAATATGGCAGTTGCATTGTTAGTTTTAATTTTAGAACGCACACAAATGATCGGAATTTTAAAAGCCATGGGCGCTAATAATTGGAATGTCCGAAAAATATTTCTGTACAATGCTTTTTATTTAATTGTCAGAGGCTTGTTTTGGGGAAATTTAATTGCACTCTCTTTGTTATTTATTCAAAAGTATTTCGGAGTTATTCAATTAAATCCCGAAAATTATTATGTAAATCAAGCACCAGTAAGCATCAATTTAGGGCATATTTTACTACTAAATGCCGGAACAATTGTGATTTGTTTATTGGTTTTGTTAATTCCGTCCTATGTTATTACTAAAATCTCGCCAGTTAAAACCATCCGTTTCGATTAATTAGCAGCACCCATTTTGTCTTTTATAAGACTACTTGTCCCGCTGTGCACTATATCTTTTATAAACCTTTCAGGATTTATAAAAGGATGCCGTTTCCATCGCGGCTAGATAAGGCGTTTTGTTTATTCATACACTTACCTTTTATGAACTTTTATGTACACCTTATATTAGTAATAACTGTTTTTATGACTTATATGTTTAACAATTTTTTTGTGTTCTTTGTGCTTTCCTTGTGTTCTTAGTGGTTAAGAAAAAAAGTATTAATTCCTTATTATCAGAACATTAAGAATCCCCTTCAAAAAAAGAGAGAAAATAAGTTAAAAAACCTTTGCGTGGTAGTAAAAGATTGCTACTTTTGCACCCGCAATAACAAAGAAGTTCCTACACAAACTGACAAATTACCTAAATCAAAAAACTTTTCAAAAAAGTTAAAAAAAGATTTGGTTAATAAAAAGTAAAGGTAGTATCTTTGCCGACCCGAAACTAGAGAATTGGGGTAGTAAAGTTCTAATAGATTTTAGTGGGTTGGATTAAAAAATAACAAAATATTTTTTTAAATTATTCTTGCTAAATTAAAAAAGAATTGTACTTTTGCACCCGCTTTGAGAAACAAGCGAGACAAAAAGAATGACACGTTCATAGACATATTGAATTGACAGCACAAATTTGTAGCAATACAAGTTTGAAAATAAGAGAGAGTAAGATTTTTCGATTATTATTGAAAGACTAGCAACTTGATTCGAAACA
>NZ_JBIIWV010000010.1:0-26335 GCF_044338735.1 Flavobacterium sp.
AAACAAATTTCATCATCTGATGCTTGAGTTCCAGTAAAATTTGGTGTAGTTGAAACATAGACTTTTTGTTCTAATCTATTATTATTTCTACATCCGTTTGGATCAGTAATGATAAGATTAACTAAATAAATTCCTTCATTTGCAAACGTATGTGATACATTTTGACCGTTTGCTGTAGTTCCATCATCAAAGTTCCATAAATAAGTAGCACCTGTGCCACTTGTAGCAAATGTTCCACTTCCATTAAATTGTACAGAATCGCCTTGACAAATTCGGATTGTGTTTTGAGGTCCCGCTGCGGGAACAGTACTATTTAATACTGAAATTATCGATGGGCAAGGTGGTCCACAAACTATTGTAGCATCCCATCCTGGTGCATTTTGTGTGCCGTTTGATACAAAAGAAAATGTCAAACATCCTGAAGCTGATGTGGCAGTGTATGAAGAAATAACATTTGTTCCAAAATAAGTTCCTACTACAGCTGCTGCAGTTGAATTCCCATCATGTATAGTTAATACATCTCCTATACTACTCACTAAGTTAAATGAATTAAAATAAACCGTAACTACGTCACCAGTATTTGTAGGACAGATTGTCCATGTTCTGGTTTCATTATTTGAATAATTTCCAGTTGCACCACCTGAATCATAAAAATGGTCTCCAGCACAATAATTAGGATTTGTAGTTGATGTGGAGCGCACAGTTGACCATGGACCTACATCAGTTCCTGCTGCACAAATGGCTCTAACATAAAAATCATAAGTAGTTTGTGAAGTAAGTCCCGTATAGGTATAAGTTGTTGGATTTGTTGAAATTTGACCCGTCATAGCAGCAGTTGGAGCGGGAGAACCAGCTGGAACAGCAATTACTTCCCATTGAGTAGCACTTGGCGCATTATTAGTCCAGCTCACCGTTACACTTGTAGGCGAAATAGCGTTAGAAGTAATATTCGTTGGTTTTCTACAAGTAGGATATGGCTGACAAAGTATATTTGAAGTCCAGCCTGGACTATTAAAAGAACCATCCGAAACAAATCTAAAAGTTAAACAACCTGAAGTCCCAGTTGCCTCAAAAGGTCCAGGAATGGTAGTTCCCCAAAATGCTCCAGGAAGTAATACAGTTCCATTTCCTGGACCATTGGTACTTGCAATCTGAGGTGAAGCAGTTGAATTTCCATCATATACATATAATTTATCCCAATTTATTTCCGTATTAAATGAGGTAAAAGTAACTGTAACATACTCCCCTGGGTTAGGTGGACAAATGGTTACAATATAATCTTCACTATTGGCATAATTCGCTCCTGCACCACCAGTATCTACAAAGTTTCCTCCACAAACAGGTGGCAATGTAGAAGTAGCAAAGTTTCCGCTATTTGACCAAGGACTCGGATTATCAATATCACAAATTGTTCTTACATAAAATGTGTAGCCTGTTAATGAGGTCAAGCCAGTTAAGTTAAAACCATTAGTAGTTGCAGGAACGATAGTGCCAGATCCCGGAACAAATCCAGCAGGACCGTATTCAATTTGCCATGGCCCAGCAGGATTAGGGCTATTCCATGATAAAGTTGCTGATGTAGCTAACGGAGAAGCATTTAATGCTGTAGGAGCAAGACATTGCTGATCTACTTTAACATTATCTAATAACCATCTATCCCCCCAACCGTCAGTTACCTCCATTACAAAAGCAAAGTAAACTGGTTGATTAGCATAAGCATTTAACGGAATAAAAAATTGTTGAAAAGGTAAATTTCGAATTTCCAACTCGGTATACCTTCCTATCTCTGTAGTAAACGATGCTCTAGCTTGATTAGTAGTAGAAATCAAAACTCTATATATTGACCCTTGCTCACCATTTGAACCAGAGCGCGAATAAAATCGAATTTGTCCATTTGTAGGAACAGTAACTTGAGGAGTTATCAACCAATCTTGAGCGAGTCCCGTTGCACCATTTTCCCTGTTAACCATAGCTGAAAAAGATCCTTGATGAACCCATCCAAATCCAGATAAATTTGTTCTTGTCCAAGATTCAACAGTTCCTACTCCATTGTTATCAACTACCCAACCTGTTGGTTGGAATGAAGCTCCTTCAAATCCTTCTGCTAATTGTGCATAACCTAGTAGGGAAAAGAATGACATGAAAAAAAGTAATAGTTTTTTCATTATTTTAATGTAAATTTAAGGTTTGATTAATATTCAAAGTTAACAATTTATCTTATTTACAAAACATCTATCGATGAAATATATTAAATATTCGATAAAGTGTATATTTTAAGGTAATATATTTTATGTATTTTTGTAAAAACTTTCTAAAAAGATAATTTTGACAGAAAATTCAAAAATATATTTTGCTTCCGACCAACATTTTGGTGCGCCAACTTCAGAAATTAGTTTTCCTAGAGAACAAAAATTTGTAGCTTGGCTAGACGAGGTTAAAAAAGACGCTGATGCCATTTTTTTACTAGGCGATTTATTTGATTTTTGGTTCGAATATAAAACTGTTGTTCCTAAAGGTTTTGTTCGTGTTTTAGGAAAATTAGCTGAACTGAGAGACGCCGGAATTCCTATTTATTTTTTTGTTGGAAACCATGATTTATGGATGGGCGATTATTTTGAAAAAGAACTCAATATTCCTGTTTATCACGATAATCAAGAATTTACCTTTAACGGAAAAACCTTCTTAATAGGTCACGGCGACGGAAAAGGTCCTGGCGATATGGGTTACAAACGAATGAAAAAAGTGTTTACGAATCCGTTTTCAAAATGGTTGTTCCGGTGGTTGCATCCTGATATTGGCGTGAAATTTGCGCAATACTTATCGGTTAAAAACAAGCTTATTTCTGGAGCAGAAGATGTGAAATTTTTAGGCGAAGAAAACGAATGGTTGGTGCAATATTGCAAACGTAAATTAGAAACAAAACCGTACAATTTTTTTGTTTTTGGACACCGCCATTTACCCATGGAAATTACCTTAAACGAACAGTCAAAATACATCAACTTGGGCGATTGGATTGGCTATTTTACCTATGGTGTTTTTGATGGCAAAACATTTGAATTGAAAAAATACGAATAAAAAGTGCTGTTGAAAACGAATTTGCGTTAGGGATGGAAGCGGCATCCTCCGATAGACAAAAACAAGAATTTATTTGTAGTTTTTGCTAATCGGAGATATAGCGCACAGCCCGACCCTTGTGGTAACGCCAAAATCAATATCAAAATTCAATGACAATTTCAATGGCAATTTCAATGGCAAGAAGCAATATCAAAAGACGATTTAATTGCTGTTTTTAATCTTTCTCTATTTGTAAATCTCTGAATTTTGGTGAAGCTACTGCGGTGGCTCCTGCTACGAATAACGTCATTATACCACCAAAAACTACCGCGTTTACAACTCCGAATAATTTAGAAGTTAGTCCGCTTTCAAAGGCGCCTAATTCGTTTGAAGAACCCACAAAAATAGAATTTACAGACGAAACTCTTCCGCGCATGTCGTCTGGGGTATAAATTTGCAAAATTGTAGAGCGGATTACTACTGAAAATCCATCGGTAACACCGCTTAAAAATAGGGCTAAAACCGAAATCCAAAAGTTTTGGGATAAACCGAAAACGATAATACAAATTCCAAAACCAAAAACGGCTAACAGTAATTTTTTACCTGTATTTTTTTCGATTGAAAACATCGTAGAAGCCAGCATGGTTAGTAATCCACCAATAGCTGGTGCAGCTCTTAAAATTCCGAAACCTTCTGAACCTACTTGTAAAATATCTTGTGCGAAAATGGGCAATAAGGCTACGGCACCGCCAAATAAAACCGCAAACATATCTAACGAAAGCGCGTTTAAAATAATTTTATTTTGAAATACAAATCTAATTCCGGCTTTTAAACTTTCTGTAACGGGTTCGCCAATTTTTTTATTTAAAATGGGTTTTTTACTGATTTGTAACAACATGAAAATTCCTAAAAAAATAGAAATTGTTACTAAAATCATGGAATTGAAAACGCCAATTCCACCAATTAAAAATCCAGCTAAAGCGGGTCCAATTACGGCAGAAACTTGCCAAGAGGAACTGCTCCAAGTAGCTGCATTGGTAAATTGTGATTTTGGCACAATTAATCCTAACAAACTAAAAACAGATGGAATGATAAACGCACGAATAATTCCACCTAAAAAAACTAAGGCATAAATGGCATATAAAAAAGGTTGTTTTCCAATGGTTTTAGCGGTTTCAGGATGAACCAAATAACAAAATAAAATACTTATTGTTGCCGTACCTACAAAACATTTGAGCAACATATTTCTTTTTTCGGATTGATCTACAATGTGCCCAGCAAACAAAGCCATAACTATAGCCGGAATTACTTCCATAAGCCCAATTAATCCTAATGACCAAGGATCTTTAGTAATTCTGTATACTTCCCATTCTATCAATACAAATTGCATAGACCAAGCCAATACAATGGCTAATCGCATGAGAATAAACCAACGAAATTCTGGAATTTTTAAGGCTGAAAATGGATCTTTTTTTGTCATAGTTTTTTACCGCAAAGACGCGAAGATTCTCGCAAAGGTCGCAATGATTTTATTATTTAATGGTTCTTTTACTTGGTTCTTTTTACTTTTAACTTTGTTACTATGCAACTTTGCTGCTTTTCACTATTTACTTGACTCTTACATCACGCAATTGCAATTGCAAACTAACCGTTCCGTTCCATTCATTTTCTTCTAAAACATAAACGGCATCAAACGGATTTCTGTTTTTTACAACATCTATTTTATCTCCAAGTCCAAAACCAATCGCGTTGAAATTTGGCGAATTATTTTGTTTCACGAAGGCTTTTAAATGTTCGGCATCGTTACCCAATGGTTTAGCATAACCTGAATCGATTATATTTTTCGACAAAAAAACAGGTGTCATATTTTCTGGTCCGAAAGGTTCGAATTGTTTTAGAATGCGCATAAATTTTTCATCAAGATCCGAAAAATTCATTTCTAAATCTACTGAGATTTCTGGAATTAATAAATCAGAAGGAATGGTTTTTTTGACTTCATTTTCAAAAGCTGCTTTGAATTTTTCGTAATTTTCTTCTTTTAACGTCATTCCTGCGGCATACATATGTCCTCCAAATTGTTCCAAATGTTCGGCACAAGCTTCTAACGCATTATACACATCAAAATCTTTAACGGAACGTGCCGAAGCTGCTAATTTTTCACCACTTTTTGTAAAAACAATCGTTGGACGATAATACTTTTCAACCAATCGAGAAGCCACAATTCCGATGACGCCTTTGTGCCAATTTTCTTGATATACAACCGTTGAAAATCGGTTTTGTTCGTTATTTTCTTCGATTTGAAGTAACGCTTCTTTGGTAATTTGTTTGTCCAATTCTTTTCTATCCGAATTGTGTTGCTCAATTTCGGATGCAAATTGTTCGGCTTGTTCTAAATTGTATTCAGTTAAAAGTGCCACGGCTTCGTTACCGTGTTTCACTCTTCCTGCAGCATTGATTCTTGGCGCCACTATAAAAACCACATCGGTTATCGTTAAGACTTTTTTCTTTACATTTTGAATTAAGGCTTTAATTCCTGGTCGAGGATTGGAGTTAATCACTTCTAATCCAAATTTCGCTAACACTCGGTTTTCACCCGTAATTGGAACAATATCAGCTGCAATGGCAGTAGCAACCAAATCTAAATATTGCAATAAATCTTCAATCGTTTGGTTTCTGTTTTCGGCTAACGCTTGAATCAATTTAAACCCTACTCCACAACCGCATAATTCGTCATAAGGATAACTGCAATCAGAACGTTTTGGATCTAAAACTGCAATAGCATCGGGTAAAATATCGCCAGGTCGGTGATGGTCGCAAATAATGAAATCGATGTTTTTTGCTTTCGCATAATTCACGTGGTCGATCGATTTAATACCACAATCGAGTGCGATTATTAAGGAAACATCGTTGTCTTCGGCGTAATCAATTCCGAGATATGAAATTCCGTAACCTTCGTTATATCGATCTGGAATATACGTAGCCACATTTGGATAAAAACTTCGTAAATAACTCGAAACTAAGGAAACAGCGGTTGTTCCATCGACATCATAATCGCCAAAAACTAAGATATTTTCATTGTTTGCAATGGCTTTTTCGATACGAGAAACCGCTTTGTCCATATCTTTCATGAGATACGGATTGTGCAAGTCTTCTAAAGTGGGACGGAAAAATGTTTTGGCTTGTTCGTAGGTTTCTATACCTCTTTGAACTAATAAAGTAGCAATGATTTCATCTACTTGAAGGGCATTTTGTAAGGCTTGTAGTTTTTCTTTTTCTGGCTTTGATTTGATGGTCCAACGCATGGTTTGTGATGAATTAAAAATTATGAATTACGATTTTTGGCTTATAATATAGAATAACAAAGGTATAAATATTTTTTTTATTTTTTAGTTGTCATTTCGACGTAAAGACTAACTAAATTTTAACTTATGATAAAATATAACTACTAAATAATTAAATGCCAACTAAAAACTGAACACTATTTCTTACCTCCTACAACCACAACAATTTCGCCTTTTGGCGCTTTAATTTCAAAGTGTTTTAAAACTTCTTCGGTAGTTCCGCGAATGGTTTCTTCGTGCAGTTTTGAAATTTCTCTGGAAACAGAAATTGGTCTATCCGCACCAAAATATTGAATAAATTCTGCTAGCGTTTTTAGTAATTTATGTGGTGAAACGTATAAAATCATGGTACGTGTTTCTTCGACTAAAGCCAAATAACGCGTTTGCCTTCCTTTTTTATCGGGTAAAAAGCCTTCGAAAATAAATTTATCATTCGGCAAACCACTATTTACCAAAGCGGGAACAAATGCGGTTGCTCCTGGTAAACAATCGACTTCAATTCCGTTTTCCACACAAGCGCGAGTTAATAAAAATCCAGGGTCAGAAATGGCTGGCGTTCCTGCATCGGAAATTAATGCAATCGTTTCGCCGCCTTTTAATCGAGCAATTAAATTTTCTACGGTTTTGTGTTCGTTATGCATGTGGTGACTGTGCATTTGAGTAGCAATCTCGAAATGTTTTAGTAATTTTCCGCTAGTACGTGTGTCTTCGGCTAATATTAAATCGGCATCTTTTAGCACACGAATGGCACGAAACGTCATATCGTCTAAATTGCCAATTGGCGTAGGAACTATGTATAATTTACTCATTTAAAACAATTTAAAACACAGATTACACAAATTTTCACTGATTTTCTTGTGTGAATCTGTGTAATCTGTGTTTGATAAATTAGTATTTATTTAAATTTATTTTCTACAATTTCTATGAAACGCGCTTCATATTCTTCGTTTCCTTGCCAATTATTATAATCGGGTTTTACAAAATCATGAATAAAACTTTCTGCTTCTTGAAAATTATCAAAGGTATTTAATTGGGAAAGTACTCTATTGAAATCCTCGGCATTACCTCCAAATAATTTTTTTTCAAAAGCAATACGATCATTTAACCCAATGTTGATGCCTTTATTTAATTTATCATTTAAAGATGTTGTTTTGTCTACTTTTTGTTTCTTTTCAGCTGGTTTTTCAACCTTATCTTCAATAATTGAAGTTGGCTCAATTTCATTAATTGACTCCATTTCGGAAGCAATTTCAGGAGATACAGCTTCAAAAGTAGCTTCATTTGCCTGTTCTACAGCAACTGGAACATCATCTACTTTTACAAAATCAAGTTCTTGATAATCATGAACTAACATGTCTTCAAACGAAATTTGTTTGGCAACTGTTTCTTTTTGTTTGGAAATAGGATTTGGTGTTTCTTCTAGCTTTTGTTCTGTTGCAATTGTTTCTTCTTCGTCCTCATTATCTTCTTCAATCAATTCAGCAACCATTATTTTTTCTTCAATAATTGGGTCAGAAATTGTTTCTTCTACAATAGGAGTTGTCGCTTTTATATTGGCTTCTGTCTCTTCTTGAATTGGAGCCGAAAAAATTTCAGTAGGTTTTCCTTCCAACATTTCTTCAAAAACAGTTTCAGGAATTTCGTTTTTTACTAATTCGAAATTTTCTTCATAAAAGCGTAAAATCGTCAATTGATCATACAAATTTTTTGCTTCTTGTTGCAATTGAAGCGTATCAGAATGATTTTTTAACTTTAGAATTCGGTGCGCAATACTGATTAATTCAGCGGAAATTCTTTTCTTCATAACTTTATTAGATGGAATTGAATATATCGATACTTTTTTAATATTTTTGTTTTGCTTACAAATGTAGCAGAAAATAATTTTTTAACGTACGAAAGATACAAAATGTTTCTCGAAAATACAGTAAATCAACAAGAACAATTTGGTTGGATCGAAGTAATTTGTGGTTCTATGTTTTCTGGTAAAACAGAAGAGTTGATTCGCAGATTAAAACGCGCTCAGTTTGCCAAACAAAAAGTAGAAATCTTTAAACCGGCTGTAGACACGCGTTATGACAATGAAATGGTGGTCTCGCATAATAAAAATGAAATTCGCTCTACTCCTGTTCCTGTGGCCGAAAATATTCGAATTTTAGCACAAGGTTGCGATGTCGTAGGCATTGACGAAGCTCAGTTTTTCGATGAAGAAATTGTGGCGGTTTGTAATGATTTAGCCAATTCCGGTATTCGAGTAATCGTTGCCGGATTAGATATGGATTTTAAAGGGAACCCTTTCGGACCAATGCCTGCGCTTATGGCTACAGCAGAATATGTTACTAAAGTACATGCTGTTTGTACTCGTACAGGAAATTTAGCAAATTATAGTTTTAGAAAATCTGCTGATGAAAAATTAGTAATGCTTGGTGAAACCGAAGAATATGAACCGCTAAGCAGAGCTGCTTATTTTAAAGCAATTCGTGAACATAAAGAAGAAAAAAAATAATTTGAACCTCAAACTAAACCATATTGTTTCTTTTTGTAAAGGCGTTTTTCATGGAAATTCGGCTGAATTTACTGTAAATCATATTTCGATCGACAGTCGTTCGTTGCAAAATGGAAATAACACCTTGTTTTTTGCCATCAAAGGACAAAATCATGATGCCCATTTGTATTTGGATGAGTTGATTGCAAAAGGTGTTCGTTATTTTGTGGTCGAATATATTCCAGAACATTTATCCGAAAAAGCGAATTTTATTATCGTTGAAAATTCGTTGAAAGCGTTACAACAAACTTCGATTGGGTATCGAAAACAATTCGATTTTCCGTTTGTAGGAATTACCGGAAGTAACGGAAAAACGATCGTTAAAGAATGGTTGAATTTTTTGTTAAGTGCAAAACATTTAATAGTTAGAAATCCGAAAAGTTACAACTCACAAGTTGGTGTTCCTTTATCTATATTAGGAATTGAAGGAAATTATGATTTAGGTATTTTTGAAGCTGGAATTTCGTTACCCAATGAAATGTCAAACTTAGAGCAAATGATTCAACCTAAGTATGGTATTTTAACAACTATTGGTTCGGCGCATGATGAAGGTTTTCAAAATCGCGAAGCAAAAATCAACGAGAAAATAACGCTTTTTAAGAATTGTTCGGATATTTTCTTGGAAAAAAATGACAAAATAGAAGCGTTACTTCCTGATAATAGTAACAAACACACTTGGAGTTTTTCGGATGAAAATGCACAACTTTTTGTTTCGAAGAAAAGTGAAAATGGCAAAACCAAATTAACCTTTAAAAACGAAGTCAATAACTTTACTGTAATTGTTCCGTTTTCTGATGAAAATTCGATTGAAAATGTAATTACTTGCGTGAATTTTATGCTGTTTTTAGGCGAAGAAATTGCTTTTATACAAAATCGTGTTGCCGAATTATACCCAATTGAATTAAGACTTCAAGCAAAAAAAGGCATCAATAATTGTTTGGTAATTGATGACAGTTATTCTTTCGATTATCCATCGTTGAAAATTGCGTTGGATTTCTTTGAACAACAAAAATTACACGATAAAAAAACAATTATTCTATCTGATATTTTTACTGATGGAATAGCGATTGAAACACTTTATAACCAAGTAAAACAACTGCTTTCCAAAAATAAAATCGAGCGAATTATTACCATTGGTGAAACCATTGGAACACAATTAAACGATTTGCCAAATGTGATTTCGTTTGCAACAACCCAAGAATTTTTACAACAATTCAACACGCAATCTTTTCAAAATGAAACCATTTTAGTAAAAGGCGCGCGCGGATTTAATTTTAATGAAATTGTTGTGGTTTTAGAAGAAAAAAATCATGAAACCATTTTAGAAATTAACCTGGACGCAATTAGTCACAACTTGAATTTCTACAAATCCAAATTAAAACCTGAAACTAAAATTATGGTGATGGTTAAAGCGTTTGGCTATGGAAATGGTGGTTATGAAATTGCAAAATTACTTGAACATCATAAAGTAGATTATTTAGGCGTGGCTTTTGCCGATGAAGGGATTGAATTGCGAAAAGCAGGAATAGCAACTCCAATTATGGTTTTAAATCCAGAAAATAGTAGTTTTAGAGCGATGATTGCTTATAATTTAGAACCCGAAATTTATTCGATTACAGGTTTACAAGCCTTTTTGAAAATAGCCCAAGAACAAAATATCTCAAATTATCCGATTCATATCAAATTAGATACCGGAATGCATCGATTAGGATTTGAAGCGCATTTAATTTCCGAATTGATTTCATTACTAAAAAACAACAATTTCGTTAAGGTGAAAAGTGTGTTTTCGCATTTAGCGGCAAGTGATGATTTGCAATTTGACACTTTTACTCAGTTACAGTTTCAACGTTTTGATGCGATGTATTCCGAGATAGAAAAAGTAGTTGCTTCAAAGCCAATTCGTCATATTTTAAATACTTCAGGGATTTTCAATTATGCTAATAAGCAAATGGAAATGGTGCGATTAGGAATTGGTTTATATGGCATTGGAAATTCGGAACAAGAATTACAAAGCTTGGAAAATGTAAGCACTTTAAAAACCATCATTTCTCAAATTAGAGCAGTTTTACCCGAAGAAAGCATCGGTTATAGTAGAAAATTTCGAGTATCTGAAAAAATAAAAGTGGCGACCATTCCTGTTGGCTATGCCGATGGTATTAGAAGATCTTGGGGTAATGAAAAAGGTTTTGTAACCATCAATAATCAAAAAGCGACAATTTTGGGATCTATTTGTATGGACATGATGATGGTTGATGTTACTAATATTAATTGCTCTGAAGGCGATGAAGTTATCGTTTTTGGCACAAATCCGAAAATTACTGAAATTGCAACTACATCTGGCACAATTTCTTATGAAATTTTAACGGGTATTTCACAACGGGTAAAACGAATTTTCTATAAAAATTAAACGGCCATTTTATATTTTGTATCTTCGTAAAACTAAAAAATTAATCTAAAATCCCTAATTATGTTAAAAGAATTCAAAGCTTTTGCCATGCGAGGCAATGTTGTAGATTTAGCCATTGGTGTTGTTATTGGCGCCGCTTTTGGAAAAATTGTAAGTTCGTTCATTGAAGATGTTATTACTCCATTATTACTAAAACCTGCTTTGGAAGCTGCTAACCTATCAAAAATTGAGGAGTTAACTGCTTTTGGAGGTGTAAAATATGGAATGTTTCTTTCGGCAGTAATCAATTTTGTGATTGTTGCCTTTGTGCTTTTTTTATTTATTAAAGGGATGAATGCTGCTAAGAAAAAAGAGGCCCCTGCTTCAGAAACTCCTGCTGGACCAACTCAAGAACAACTATTAGTTGAAATTAGAGATTTATTAAAAAAACAGAGCAAAAATATTTCTTAATTGAAGTGTTTTTTTATTTTAAACTGCTTAAATTCTATTAAATCTCGGTTTCATAGTTAAAACTTTGTTGATATTTACTCTGTAAACAAAATTTCTTTACTATTTTTACGACTTAAATACAGTTTTATGGCATCATCATTTGAAAATTACAACAAACGAAGATTAATTTCATCTTATTTTTCAGTCGTTTTAAGTATCTTTTTGGTATTATTTCTATTGGGAACTTTGGGATTATTTGTAATTAACTCAAAAAAAATATCCGATGATTTTAAAGAGAATATTCCGATGACTGTTTTCTTTAATAATGAAGCCACCGATAGTATTCTAAATTCATTTGATGTTGAATTGAAAAATGCAAAATTTATAAAAGATTATGCCTTTGTTCACAAAGACAGTGCTGCAAAAAACAATGTGGATATTGTAGGGAAAGACTTTATGGAGTTTTTAGGTTTTAATCCGCTTCAAAATTCTTTTGACATCCATTTAAAAGGTGATTATGTAAATGGAGAGAGCATCAAAAAAATTGAGCGCACTTTTCGAAAAAATGAAATGGTAACCGAAATTATTTACGACAAACAGTTGGTTGATTTAGTAAATAATAATGTAAAAGAAATAAGTTTTTGGATCTTGATAGTTAGTAGTGTTTTAACCGTTGTTGCTATGTTGTTAATTAATAGTTCCTTGCGTCTTTCGGTATATTCGCACCGTTTTACTATAAAAACCATGCAAATGGTGGGTGCTACAAAGTCTTTTATTAGAAAACCATTCATTTGGACCAGTATTAAGTTAGGATTAATTGGTTCGGCATTAGCAATTATCGGACTTCTTGTCGTTGTTATGTATGTTGATAATTTATTCCCAAGTTTAGGCATTGCTAAAGATTATACCTCAATTGGAATTGTTGTATTTGGTGTATTGATTATTGGAACAATCATTACTTCAATCAGCACCTATTTTGCTACTCAACGTTTTTTAAATTTAAAAACAGACGATTTGTATTAATTCAAGAGTAATGATTCGCGATTTTTAGAATAAAATAAAAAACTATGAACAACGAAAATAATAAACCTGAGTTTCTTTTTGATAAAGTAAACTATAAAATTCTAATAGTTGGATTAGCTGTAATTGCATTGGGATTCATTTTAATGAGTGGTGGTGGAAGTGAAGATCCAAACGTGTTTAACGAAGCTATTTTTAGTTTTAGACGCATTCGTTTAGCGCCTGCTGTTGTGCTAATTGGATTTGGTATTACGATTTATTCGATAGTAAAAAATCCTAAAAAATAGTTTTACTTTTTCTGTCACAGTTTTTATATGAACTGAGACTGAGAACTGAGACTGAGAACTAAATAAATGAATACATTTCAAGCTATTATCCTTGCGATTATTGAAGGAATAACCGAATTTCTTCCTGTTTCTTCAACAGGACATATGATTATTGCTTCTTCATTTTTTGGAATTGCTCAAGACGATTTTACAAAACTTTTTACAATAGTAATTCAATTAGGAACCATACTTTCAGTAATTGTTTTATACTTCAAACGTTTTTTTCAAACGCTTGATTTTTATTTCAAATTATTTGTTGCCTTTATCCCTGCCGTAATTTTTGGATTATTATTAGGGGATTTTATTGATGGTTTACTTGAAAACCCTATCACAGTAGCAATTTCTTTAATTATTGGTGGTTTTTTATTATTAAAAGTAGACCAATGGTTTGGAAATTCAGAAGGAACAGAAATATCATATCTAACAGCCTTTAAAATTGGATTATTTCAATGCTTGGCTATGATTCCTGGTGTTTCAAGAAGCGGCGCCAGTATTGTAGGTGGAATGACCCAAAAATTATCAAGAACTACGGCTGCAGAATTTTCATTTTTCTTAGCGATTCCAACCATGTTAGGCGCTACATTGAAAAAATCGTATGATTATTATAAAGATGGATTTGTACTTACTGATGACCAAATTAATTTATTAATTATTGGGAATGTAGTTGGATTTATCGTAGCATTAATCGCTATAAAATCATTCATTGGGTTTTTAACCAAAAATGGCTTTAAAATCTTTGGTTATTATCGAATTATCGCCGGAATTGCTATTTTATTAATTCATTTCTTCGTACAAAAACTAACAGTAATCTAATGAGCGCCGAAGAAATTTTAGACGGCAAAGTGCTGTTAATAGACAAACCTTTAACGTGGTCTTCTTTTCAAGCGGTGAATAAATTGAAGTATATTTTAAAACGAAAATACGATTTACCAAAGAAATTTAAAATTGGTCACGCTGGAACATTAGATCCATTAGCAACCGGTTTATTAATTATTTGCACCGGAAAATTTACTAAAAAAATTACCGAAATACAAACTCAAATTAAAGAATATACAGGAACTATCGTTTTAGGTGCTACTACTCCATCTTACGATTTAGAAACCGAAGTGGATGCCATTTTTCCAACAGCACATATTACAGAAGAGCTCATTTTAGAAACTACCAATAAATTTCTGGGTGAAATTGATCAAAAACCGCCTGTTTTTTCAGCCATTAAAAAGGATGGAAAACGATTGTATGAACATGCTCGTGCGGGTGAGGAAGTCGAAATTCAATCGAGAAAAACGACTATTTACGAATTTGAAATCACCAGAATTCAATTGCCAGAAGTAGACTTTAGAGTACAATGCAGCAAAGGAACTTATATTCGTTCTTTGGCTTATGATTTTGGATTAGCGTTACAATCGGGCGGACATTTATCGGCGCTTCGTCGAACAAAAATTGGAGATTATTCAGTTGAAAATGCAATTTTACCCGATGATTTTGAACAATCTCTTCCTGATGAAAAATAAAACGTTATTTATAATAGTATTGGTTTTTCAATTTAGTTTTTCTCAAAACATAAAACTAAAAACGGGCGATCTTTTATTTCAATCGATGAACTGCGGACCATTGTGTGAAGCTATTAATGAAGTTACCGAAGGCTATCAAGGAAAAGATTTCAGTCATTTAGGAATGATTTACATCAAAAACGATTCGATATTTATCATTGAAGCAGCCGGAAAAGCAGTGCAAATTACGCCTTATGAAACCTTTAAAAACTTCACTAATGAAGAAATGTTTGTGGGTAGATTAAAAAGTAAATACCGAAAGTACATTCCAGAAGCAATTGAATTTACTTTGCAACAAGTGGGCGTTCCTTACGATGATGCTTATTTGTACGACAATGGAAAATATTATTGTTCGGAATTAATTTATGACGCGTTTCTGCATTCTTATAAAAAACCGTTGTTTGATTTATTTCCAATGACTTTTAAATCGCCTAAATCAAATGACTATTTTGAAGTTTGGACAGATTATTACAAAAAACTAAATATGGATATTCCAGAGGGTCAATTGGGTTGTAACCCTGGCGGAATTTCTACTTCTGATAAGTTGAATATTATTGGGACAATTAAATAATTTTTTGTTTCACAAAGTTTCTCAAAGTTAGACACGAAGTTCTCAAAGTTTTAAAAAATCTGTGAAAATCTGTTCTATCTGTCTAATCCGCGTTCCTATTAATTAATTTAATATACGCTCAAGCATTTCCACAATTTCTTGCTGAATCGAAACGCCTTTATCGTGTAAATACCATTTTTGCAATTCAATTTTAGCAGTTTCGTCTACTACACCATGAGTTGCTTTGTAATCAATAATCAATTGTTTTGCTCCATGTGGTCTTGGTCCCCAATCGGCAAGAACGTGAAAATTTTCTGCATCTAAAAAAATTAGTTTAGGAATCGCCTTGCCTCCATTGGTTAAAAAATGTTGCATTAATGCATCGTTATCATCGCGCAAAGCAATTTTCAACTCAATTTTATCGGTTACTTCGGCCATTTTATGAATCACAGGTACAATTTGAGCAGCATCGCCACACCAACCTTCACTTAAAACCAACCAGATGTAGTTTTTATCTAAACTTTGAAGTTTATTTATTATTTCAGGCAAAACAACAATTGTTTTTTCTAAACGATTCATTCGGGTTTCATTTAATTCAGAATAATGTAACAAATCTTTAGATTGTTCATGACCTGTTGATTTACCCTCTGAAATTAAATGGGCTATTTGTTTTCTATAATCGGCATAAGAAAAACTATTTTGCAATGCTTTTTGAATGGTTTTTATCATCATTTTAGCTTTATTTGACAAATTTAATTCTATTTTTGGAAATTAAATGTAAGAAATGTTACAAATGGATTACTGTTTGTAATGGTTTATAACAAATCCGTTAAAGTATTTGAAAAATTGTCTTTATAAATGTTACAACATTTTTTTTAGGAAAAAACGAATTAACTATATTTGCAAAACAAATCTATACAGTATAACGACTTGAGCTTGCGACAGCAAGACTCCTTTAAAATAAACAGTAATGAAGTACAAAAGAATTCTTCTAAAATTAAGTGGCGAAGCTTTAATGGGTGAAAGACAATATGGAATTGACCCACAACGATTAGCTGAGTATGCCGCCGAGATCAAACAAATTCACGATAAAGGAGTAGAAATTGCTATTGTTATTGGTGGTGGAAACATATTTAGAGGAGTTTCTGGAGCGAGTAATGGAATGGACAGAGTTCAGGGTGATTACATGGGAATGTTGGCAACCGTAATTAACGGAATGGCATTACAAGGTGCTCTTGAAGAAGCTGGAATGCAAACTCGTTTACAAACCGCATTAAAAATAGAAGCCATTGCAGAGCCATATATCAAAAGAAAAGCAACACGCCATTTAGAAAAAGGTAGAATTGTAATTTTTGGTGCCGGAACTGGAAATCCATATTTTACAACTGATACCGCAGCAGTTTTGAGAGGTATTGAAGTAAGTGCTGATGTAATTTTAAAAGGAACACGAGTAGACGGAGTATATACTTCAGATCCAGAAAAAAATGTAGATGCTGTTAAATTTGATTATATTTCATTTGAAGAGGTATTAGCAAAAGGATTGAACGTAATGGACACTACCGCTTTTACTTTGAGCCAAGAAAATAAGTTGCCTATTATTGTTTTTGATATGAATAAAGAAGGTAATTTATTAAAGGTGTGTAAAGGGGAAACGATAGGAACTACAGTAACAATATAAAATACGAAGTACAAAAATAGAAGTACGAAGTAAAAATTTAGAGAGATGACAGAAGAAATTAACTTTATTTTAGACAGTGCAAAAGAAGCTATGGTAGGTTCAGTTGCCCATTTAGAAAAAGAATTTTTAAATATTAGAGCCGGAAAAGCTTCTCCGCAGATGCTTGGCGGTGTTTTTGTAGATTATTATGGATCGCAAACAGCACTTTCGCAAGTGGCAAATATTAATGCCGCAGACGCGAGAACATTAACCGTTACCCCTTGGGAAAAAAACATGTTACATCCTATTGAAAAAGCAATTATGATTGCAAATCTAGGGTTAAACCCAATGAATAATGGAGACAACATCATCATTAATATTCCTGCCTTAACGGAAGAAAGACGACGTGACTTAGTAAAACAAGCTAAGGCAGAAGCTGAAGATGCAAAAATTGGAATCAGAAACCATAGAAAAGACGCTAATTCTGATATTAAAAAAGAAGAAAAAGAAGGAACCGCAGAAGATATTTGTAAAAAAGCGGAAGACGACGTGCAAAAATTAACCGATTCATTCATTAAAAAAATAGACGAAATTTTAGCCGATAAAGAAGCCGAAATCATGAAAGTATAAATTTAAATCCCGATTCACACTCGGGATTTTTTATTTTAAATATCTTTGTAACTACTTAAAAAACATACATGAACTATTTTTGGCTTTTTTTGTGTTTCATTTTTTCTTCTAATTTGATTTCGCAAACCAAAATCAAAGGGCAAGTTATTGATTTTGATAATGCCGTTCCTATTGCTTTTGCATCCGTAACTTATAACAACGAAACAATCACTTCGGACTGGGAAGGAAAATTTTATGTGTTACTTATTGATGAAAAACTTCCCATTAAAATAAACTACAAAGGGTTTTATGAAAAAATAATATATGCCTCAAATAAAACATCCACTCTCACAGTAAAGCTAGTAAATGATTTAAACGCCAAAAAAAAGGAAATCTACTCAGAAATTGAAGTAAATAATATTATTAAAAAGGTTATTGAAAATAAAAAAAACAATGATCCTAGTAAAGCACTTTCAAGTTTTCAATACAAAAACTATGAATACCTGCAAGTAACCGCTAACCCTGATAGTATTTCTAGTAAAATTGACACTATATTCAAAAAAAAATTATTTGGAAAACCACAAATAAAACTAGATTCAACCAATTATAAATTTAAAAAAGTTGTTGAAAAGCAACATTTGTATCAAACCGAAAAAGTTACACTCATTCAATTCGCTAAAAAACAAACCAAGGAAACTATTTTAGCCACAAGAATGGCCGGTTTTGATCAACCAGTTTATGAATATTTAGGGCTAAAATTAGTATCTTATTCGGTATATGAAAATCCGTTTGAAATTATGGAAATTCCGGTTCAAAATCCCATTTCAAATTACGGCCGAAGATTATATACTTACAAATTAATCGATACGGTTTCTATTCAAGGTAGAAAAGCATATCGAATTTATTTTCAACCTAAAAAATTAAATGCTAATAAACTAAGAGGTTTATTATATATAGATGCCGAAACATTTGCAATTTCAAAAGCCTATTATCGAATTTATGGTTTTGTAAACATCAATGCTACTTACACCTTTAATTACTTGTCTGAACATGGAATTTGGTTTCCAGAAAAACAATCATTTAAAGTCTTAAAAGGGAATAATTATGACGATATTACTATTTTAGGCGGCACCATAAAATTTAGTTCTTCGCTAGAAAACTTCGAACGTAAAAATGCAACCGATCAAGCGTATTTGCATATCGAATCAAAACCTTATGATATCGAAATTAATCAACCAGTTTCAATCACAAAGCCAAGAGTTAAAATAGAAGTGCCACAAAGCAGTTTAAAAAAACCATCAGAATATTGGAATGTTTTCACAAAAGATACTTTAGACCTACGAAAAATAAAGACCTATACAATAATTGATAGTTTATCACTTTCCGAAAAAATAGAACATAAAATTTTTCTTGGTCGTAAAATAATTAACGGATATTTTCCTGTTTCAATAATTGATATTGATTTGCGAAGCATTATAAAATATAATAATTTTGAAGGATTCCGATTTGGAATTGGCGGAATAACCAATAACAAACTTTCTGCAAAATATAAAATCGCATTTTATGGCGCTTATGGACTAAAAGATGAAAAAACCAAGTTTGGCATTACGCCATCGTATCTTATTCATGAAAAATCTGAAACATGGATAAGTGCCTCCTATTCTGATGATATTAATGAAATTGCGCAAACTAATTTTGCAACCGATTCAAGACGATTTAAAATTTATGACCCTCGCCCTTTCAATATCACAACTTTCTACAATAACAAATTAAGCTCTGTTTTTATTGAAAGTAAATTTTTGCCTAAAACAACTAGTTATTTTGCGCTTTCGCAAAGTCAAATTACTCCCTTATTTGATTATACATTTGTCAATAATGGTGTAACCTATAACAATTATAATATTACTTCCTTTCAAATAGGTTTTCAATGGAATCCGTTTAGTAATTACATGAAAACGCCTGTTGGAAAAATTGAAATAGATAAACGCCATCCAAAATTTTCAATACAATACACCAAGACCTTACCAAAAATAGCAGAAAATGATTTCGATTTTTCTAAAATAGATTTTAAAACCTATTATGAATTGCCTTATTTATCGGGTCAAAAAAGTGCGGTGTTACTTCAAGCAGGAATTGCTATTGGCGATGTTCCAATTACCCATTTGTACAGTATTCAACCCAATAACTTAAACCGAGATGCTATTTTACAACGAATAACTTTTGCAGGAAAAAACAGTTTTGAAACCATGTATTTTAATGAGTTTTTCTCAAATAAATATGCCTCTTTACAGCTAAAACACACCTTTAATAAAATTAAATTAGGCTATAAAATTAATCCAGAAATTACGGTGGTAACCCGAATGGCTTTTGGTGGAAATAACAAAAACAACCAACATCTTGGCATTACCTATAATACCATGGAAAAAGGTTTCTTTGAAAGCGGAATCGAATGTAATAAATTGTTTAAAGGATTTGGTTTAGTTGCATTTTATAGATACGGTCCTTATCAACTAGCCCGTTTTGAAGATAATATTGCCTTAAAAATTTCTTATTACCTTGATTTAGGTTTTTAAATTTAACTTAAATTTGGTATACTAAACTAATAAATTGACTTAGAATACGTACCTTTGCACCTTAATTTTTATGAGATGTTAAAGTGGTTCAAAACCAATTTTTGGGATTTTATTGCCAGTAAAATTTTAAGAAATAAAATAGGTTTATTAGTATTAGTTGCTCTTTTTACTCTTTTTATGGCTTCCCAATGGAAGTACATAAAATTTACTAATACAGAAGCTAACTTACTTCCTGCGTCTGAAAAAGCTAACATTGAATATAATACCTTCCTGCAAAAATTTGGCGAAGAAGGTAACCTTATCGTAATAGGAATACAGGATAGTCTTATTTTTTCACCAAAAATTTATGCTTCTTGGGGAAAGCTAATGCTTCAATTAAAGAAAAACAAAGAAGTTGAGCTAATTATTTCATTAAACGATTTAAAGAAATTACAAAAAAACGATAGCCTTTCTTCCTTTGAATTAACTACTTTAATTGATCCTTCAAAAACATCCGATGCTGCTTATTTAAAAGAGAAAAAGAACGAACTGCTTTCTCAAATGCCTTTTTACGAAGGCTTGTTATATAATAAATCGGGAATTATCCGTTCAGGTATTTATTTAGATAAAAAAATTGTCAATACTCCGGAACGAAAAAATTTAGTATTACAAAAAATCATTCCTGCTATTGAAGCTTTTGAAAAGGAAACCAAAGTAGATTTGCATGTTTCAGGAATGCCCTATATCCGTTCTTTAAATTCGGAATATATTATTAGCGAAATCAGCTTGTTTATTGGCGCAGCTCTTGGTATAACCTCTTTGATATTCTTTTTCTTTTTCCGTTCTTTCCGAACCACTTTAATTTCAATGTGCATTGTAATTGTGGGTGTTATGTGGTCGTTTGGGTTTTTAGGATTATTGCGATATGAAATTACAGTACTTACCGCTTTAGTGCCAACATTAATGATCGTTATTGGAATTCCAAACTGCATTTTTCTAACCAATAAATACCATCAAGAATGTAGGATTCACGGTAATCAAGCCAAAGCATTAGTGCGTGTAATTACAAAAGTAGGAACGCCTACGTTGATTACTAATCTTACCACTTCGTTTGGTTTTGCTACGTTTATAGTAACCAACAATGAATTACTAAAAGAATTTGGCGTAGTAACTTCAATTAATATTATTGCCTTATTTTTCTTATGCCTTTTTGTAATTCCTGTGGCTTATAGCTACATGTCTATCCCAAAAGAACGCCATTTAGATCATTTAGAAAGAAGCTATGCCGTAAGTTTTTTAAATTGGATTCAAAAAACAATTAAAAGCAAAAGAACTATCGTTTATATCGTTGCTATTTCATTATTAGCTTCAGGTGTTTTTGGAATCTTTAAGATGAGAATATCGGGAAGTTTAATCGAAGATATGCCTAAAAAAGCGGCTTTTTATGAAGATATCGTATTCTTTGAAAAAGAGTTTGACGGAATAATGCCTATTGAAATTATGATTGACACCAAAAGAAAAAAAGGCGTCATGAAATTAACAACGTTGAAACGAATGGATGAGCTTCAGCAAACAATTGACTCCATTCCTGAATTATCGAAACCTATTTCTATTGTAAATTTGGTAAAATACTCCAAACAAGCATACTACAACAACAATCCTGATTTTTATGAATTGCCTTCTTCGCAAGAACAAGCATTTATTTTATCATTTGCTAAAAATTCGATGAAAAACAGCAAGGAAAATATCATGAAAAGTTATGTTGATAGTACCGGTCAATATACCCGAATTACTACTTTTATTAAAGACGACGGCATCAATAATTTAGAACTAATTGAATCCAAACTACAAACAAAAATTGATGAACTTTTTCCAAAAGAAAGATATACAGTTTCTATAACAGGAAAAGCGGTTGTGTTTCAAAAAGGAACAAAATATTTACTAGACAATTTATTACAATCTTTGCTATTATCTGTATTTATCACAGCTCTTTTAATTGCATTTATGTTTCGCTCTTTCAAGATGATTGTTGTTGCCTTAGTGCCTAATTTATTACCGTTATTAATGACCGCCGGAATCATGGGTTATTTTGATATTCCTTTAAAACCCTCTACCATTTTAGTGTTCGGAATTGCATTTGGCCTTTCGGTTGATGATACCATTCGGTTTTTAGCAGAATATCGTCAAGCATTAACCCGAAACAATTGGAAAATAAAAAAATCTGTTTTTGCGACCATCAATGAATCAGGATTAAGTATGTTTTATACTTCGGTGGTTTTATTTTCGGGATTTTCAGTATTTATGCTATCAAGTTTTGGAGGAACTATTGCGCTTGGAGGATTAGTTTCCATTACGCTATTGTTTGGAATGCTTTCTAATTTAGTTTTGTTACCTTCATTGGTTTTAACCCTCAATAAAAAATTAGCTAATCAGCAAGAATTCATTGAACCAACGATCAATATCTTAAGTGATGAAGAAGTAGGTGATGTAGTTAAAATTAATTTTCAAGAATTTTCTGAAGAGGATTTCGAAGAAGATATTGAAGAAGAAAATTCAAACGAGAAATAGTATATTTGTATTTTAAAATTATAAATCGAAATGAAACATTCAAAAATCATAGACCTTTTAAACAGTTCGAAAACATTGCAAGACGTAACAGCAAAAGGTTGGGTTAGAACATTTAGAAATAATCAATTTATTGCGTTGAACGATGGTTCAACCCTTCATAATATACAATGTGTTGTTGATTTTGAAAATACAGCCGAGGAAACCTTAAAAAGAATTACAACCGGTGCAGCAATTTCTGTAACTGGAGAATTGATTGAAAGCAAAGGTGCTGGACAAAAATTTGAAATTCAAGTTTCTAAATTAGAAATTCTAGGCGATAGCGATGCAGAAAAATTTCCTATGCAACCTAAGAAACATTCGCTAGAATTTTTAAGAGAAAATGCCCATTTGCGTGTAAGAACGAATACTTTTGGATCAGTAATGCGCGTGCGCTCAACATTAGCCTTTGCCGTGCATCAATACTTTCAAGAAAAAGGATTTTTCTATGTAAATACACCAATTATAACCGGTTCTGATGCAGAAGGTGCCGGTGAAATGTTTCAAGTAACTGCGCTGCCAATAGATGGTTCTGCTCCAAGAAACGAAGACGGAAGCATCAACTACAAAGAAGACTTCTTCGGAAAACAAACTAATTTAACAGTTTCTGGACAATTAGAAGGGGAAACTTTTGCTATGGCATTAGGTCAAATTTATACCTTCGGACCAACGTTTCGTGCCGAAAATTCAAATACGTCTCGTCATTTAGCTGAGTTTTGGATGATTGAACCAGAAGTAGCTTTTAATGATTTAGCCGACAATATGGATTTAGCGGAAGATTTCATCAAATATGTCATCAAATATACCGTTGATAAATGTGGTGATGATTTGAAATTCTTAGAAAGCAGATTATTAGACGAAGAAAAAGCAAAACCACAAGCTGAAAGAAGCGAAATGGCACTTTTAGAAAAATTAAACTTTGTATTGGATAATAACTTCAAACGAGTTTCTTATACTGAAGCTATCGATATTTTAAAAGATTCAACACCAAATAAAAAGAAAAAATTCCAATACATCATTAATGAATGGGGTGCTGATCTACAAAGTGAGCACGAACGTTTCTTAGTTGAAAAACACTTTAAATGTCCTGTAATTTTATTTGATTATCCGGCAAAAATTAAAGCTTTTTACATGCGCCTAAACGATAACACAGAGCCTGGTAAAGAAACCGTTAGAGCAATGGATATCTTATTTCCTGGAATTGGGGAAATCGTTGGTGGTTCGCAAAGAGAAGAACGTTATGATGTTTTAGTCGAAAAAATGAAAGCTTTAGGAATTGACGAAGAAGAACTTTGGTGGTATTTAGACACTCGAAGATTTGGTTCGGCAGTACACTCAGGATTTGGATTAGGATTTGAACGTTTGGTTCTTTTTGTAACCGGAATGACCAATATTAGAGACGTAATTCCGTTTCCTAGAACACCACAAAACGCAGAATTCTAAGAAGCAATATTCTTTTGCCACAAAGACCCTAAGGCACGAAGATTTAAAAACATGCCTTATAAAAACAGAACTATAAACGCCAAAAACATTTATTAAAGCCTTTAAATACATTATATATGCCAAACGAAAAGATAGAACAAATTGCCAAAATTATAGTAAATTCTGCTTTTAACGTTCATAAAGAATTAGGACCGGGTTTATTAGAAAAAGTATATGAAACCTGTTTAGTTTATGAAATCACTAAAGCAGGTTTTGAAGTGAAACGTCAGGTTGAAGTGCCAATTATTTATGATGGAGTAACTCTTAAAGAATATTTGAGATTAGATATCATTGTAGAGAGTTCAATTATAATTGAAGTTAAAGCAGTTGACATTGTAAATCCAGTTTGGAATGCTCAAATCATAAGTCACTTAAAACTGACTAATAATGAATTGGGATTTTTAATAAATTTTAATGTACCACTAATTAAAAATGGTATAAAAAGATTTATTAATACAATATAAAAAAACTCGGCGCCTTAGCGTCTTTGTGGCTCATGCCAAAATTAGTGCCCTATTATGTTAAAACACAGTTTACAGTTCAAATTATCACAAAAATTATCGCCTCAACAAATTCAGTTGATGAAGTTAATTCAATTGCCCACACAAGCATTTGAGCAACGACTTCAAGAAGAATTGGTTGAAAATCCTGCTTTAGAAGAAAATACTAAAGAGGATGATTATGATTTAGATGATTATGAGGTAAACTCAAATGAGGATGACTATGACGACTTTGATGGCGATCATATCGATACTCAAGATATCAATATTGACGAATATTTAAGCAACGACGAAACACCCGATTATAAATACCAAACCAACAATTACAGCGATGATGACGATGATAAATCCTTGCCATTTGCTGCCCCAGTTAGTTTTCATCAAGATTTAATTAATCAGTTAAATACCTTTATTTTAAGGGATGATGAACGTGATATTGCCGAATTTTTAGTAGGAAGCATTGACGATATGGGTTACATCAGAAGAACTACTCAAGATATTGTTGATGATCTAGCATTTACGCAAGGGATTTATACCGATGAAGCTAGTGTTGAGCGCATTTTACATTTAGTCCAAGAACTAGAACCTGCAGGTGTGGGAGCACGCGATTTACAAGAATGCTTATTGTTACAATTAAAACACAAAACACCATCCGATTCTATCAACTTAGCAATTAATGTAATTGAACAACAATTTGATGCATTTAGTAAAAAACACTACGACAAATTATTGCAAAAATTTGATATTTCTCAACAACAATTACGCAAGGCAATTGATGAGGTTGAAAAATTAAATCCAAAACCAGGAGGAAGTTTTGACGGAAATCAAAAAATGATAGAACACATTGTTCCCGATTTTACGATACGAATTGTTGACGGTGAATTAGAATTATTACTTAACGGAAGAAATGCACCAGAATTGCACGTTTCTAAGGATTACCAAGAAATGTTACAGAGTTATAAAGTTACTTCTGAAAAATCAAGTTCACAAAAAGATGCCGTTCAGTTTATAAAGCAAAAATTAGATTCGGCAAAATGGTTTATTGATGCCATCAAACAACGTCAGGAAACGTTATTTGTAACCATGAATGCTATTATGCATTATCAGTATGAATACTTTTTAGAAGGGGAAGAATCCAAACTTCGACCAATGATTCTTAAAGACATTGCAGATATGGTTGGGTTAGATATTTCAACTGTTTCTCGTGTTGCTAATAGCAAGTATGTAGACACACCTTATGGCACAAAACTAATCAAAGAATTCTTTAGCGAATCCATGACAAATGATCAAGGCGAAGAGGTTTCAACCATCGAAATTAAAAATATTTTACAACAAGTAATTTCGGAGGAAGACAAGAAGAAACCTTTACCCGACGATCAATTGGCCGAAATTTTAAAAGAAAGAGGTTACCCAATTGCTCGAAGAACTATTGCAAAATACAGAGAACAATTAGATATTCCTGTAGCCCGATTGAGAAAAAAAATATAACATGGATTTCAAAAAATGTTTGCCAGTGTTTTCTTATATTTTTCATCCTATTTTTATTTCTTTATACGGAACGCTTTTTTTCTTTAGTATCGCTAAAAGTTATTATTACAACCCTCAAATTTACATTACTTTACTTCAAGTTACCATTTTAACAGTGTTGTTGCCCTTATCCTTGTTTTTTTTAATGCGTTCGCTTGGAATGTTGCATTCGTTTACCGAAGCGA
>NZ_JBIIWV010000100.1:0-8059 GCF_044338735.1 Flavobacterium sp.
TTAATAAATTAAAAAGAAATATTCAATTACTATGGAAGGAAAAAAAATATTACTAGTAGAAGACGATCCAAACTTTGGAGCTGTTTTAAAAGATTATTTAATGATCAATGATTTTGAAGTTACGTTAGCTAAAAACGGAATGGAGGGATTTGAAAAGTTTAAAAAAGACACTTATGATTTATGTATTTTAGACGTGATGATGCCTTACAAAGATGGGTATACCTTAGCTAGGGAAATTCGCGAAAAGAATCAAGAAGTGCCAATTATTTTCTTGACGGCAAAAACACTTAAGGAAGATGTGTTGAAAGGTTATAAAGTAGGAGCTGATGATTATTTAAATAAGCCATTTGACTCTGAAGTATTGTTGATGAAAATTAGAGCAATTATTCAAAGAAAAGCATCTGAGGTTAAACCAGATACAACTAAATTTGAGTTTGAAATTGGAAAATTCCATTTGAATTCAAAGTTACGTTTCTTAACATTTCCGGGTCAAGAGCCTATTAAATTATCGCCTAAGGAATGCGAATTATTAAAAATGTTAGCATTACATGAAAATGATTTAATGCCTAGAGAGTTAGCCTTGACAAAAATTTGGAGAGACGACAACTACTTCACTTCAAGAAGTATGGATGTTTATATAGCTAAATTAAGAAAATTCTTAAAGTTAGATGCAGGTGTAGAAATCTTGAATATTCATGGTGAAGGTTTTAGATTGGTAATCAAAAAATAACGAATAAAGCTCTGAGAAATCGGGGCTTTTTTTTACTTTTTTATTTTCGAATTGACGATAGATAAAATTTCATCTCTATCGGTTAAAAAATCAAACCAACTCACATTTTCTGTTCGTTTAAACCAAGTCATTTGTCGTTTGGCAAATCTTCGAGTGTTCATTTTAATTTGTTCAATGGCATTTTCGAGTAATTTAGCATCTTCAATGGTAGCATCAAAATAATCAAATAATTCTCTGTATCCCACGGTTTGCAGTGCATTCAACTGTTTGTTTGGATACAAAGCTTGCACTTCGGCTAAAAGTCCTTCGTTAAGCATCAAATCTACCCGTTGATTGATTCTATCGTACATGATTTCTCTTTCCGCTTCTAATCCAATGATAATAGGCGTAAAGTTTCTAATGTTTTTTCGTTTGCCAATGAAACTCGAATAGGGTTTTCCACTTCCGATACATACTTCAACAAAACGTTTCATACGCTGCGGATTTTGTAAGGTTTGCGGATTTTCAGTTTGTAATTTTTGAAAATATTCCGAATCTAACATTTGTAATTGTTCTTGCAAATAGTCAATCCCAAATGCATCGTATTTTCTATTTATTTCAGCTCTTACCGAAGGATCAATTTCTGGAAACTCATCAAACCCTTTCAACACGGCATCTACATATAATCCAGAACCGCCGACCATAATTTGAATGTTGTTTTTTTGAAACAATTCGTCCAATTTCGTTAAAGCTTCTTCTTCAAAATCACCCACTGAATACGAATCAAAAATGGATTTATTTTGTATAAAATGATGTGGTGCTGCAACTAATTCTTCCTCACTTGGAACAGCGGTACCAATTTTCATTTCTTTAAAAAATTGCCGGCTATCGCACGAAATAATATCGCAACCAAAATGTTGTGCCAAAGCAATGCTTAAGGAAGTTTTTCCTATAGCGGTGGGGCCTATTATGGTGATGAGGTAGTTCAATGCTAAAACGTAATTACTTTAGACACTTTATTTCTTCGCAAATAACTTTGAATGATTGTTTTTACATCACGATTGTGTTGCATCGGAATAATGATGTTTTTAAGAACATTTACATTGGTAATTTGGTAATTTAAATCAAAAAAACAATAACCTTTGTAGACGCCACTTTCAATCAAAACAGCACTTCGTTCTTCAAAACCCCGACCTCTATCCACAACAATCATATTATTATTTTCAAACGAATTTTCTTCAATAAAATCAAACACGCGTTCGTTGTAGTTTTCAACATTTTCTTTACCTAAACAGGCGCCATTACATTCTTTAATTTTGTATTGAAAACAGCCGTTTTTTGTGTCATATAAACCGTTTACTTTTTGACAAAGGTTATATTTTTCTGTTATTTTGAATAATACATTTTTACCTTCTTGCAAGGTGGTAAAAGAGGTGATTTCTTTTTTCCTACCATCTGCTTTTTCAATGGTTAAAGCGATATAGCCTTCCTCGTTTTTATGTTGGTACAACGCATATTGAAAAATGCTTTTTCGTTGCGCTCGGTTGTAAATAGGCTTGTTGATTTTAATTTCTTCACTTTCTTTCAATAGCGCAACAAGTTCGCTACCTGTTTCCTCAAAAGTTACGGCATATACATCGCGTTGTATTTTTTTACTTTTACTATTTATACCAGTAAAATGCTGATTGACGCGCTTTTTAATGTTTTTACTTTTTCCAATGTAAATTAAATCTCCTTTTTCATTATGAATATAATATATTCCTGTTTTTGATGGTAAATTTTCAACAATGTCTAATAATTTTGGTGACATTCCCGATTTAATTTCGGTTTTGACAAAACTTTTTAAAATCTCTTTTTCTACATCTTTCGCCAAAAGCATTTTAAATAATTTTACTGTAGCCAAGGCATCTCCACTCGCTCTGTGTCTGTCTGCCATAGGAATTCCTAGCGCGCGAACTAACTTTCCTAAACTATAAGAAGATTGATCGGGAATAAGTTTTTTGGAAAGTTCCACCGTACAAAGCGTTTGTTTTTTGAAATCATAGCCCAAACGTCTGAATTCGGTTTGTAAAATTCGGTAATCGAAACTGGCGTTATGAGCTACAACAATTGTTCCTTCGGTGATTTCAATAATGCGTTTTGCAACTTCATAAAATTTTGGAGCACTGCGTAACATGGCATTGTTAATACCCGTCAATTTTACCACAAAAGGCTGAATTGGCTTTTCCGGATTCACTAAACTAATAAATTGATCCACAACCTCATGGCCATCATATTTATAAATAGCAATTTCGGTAATACCTTCTTCGTTGTATTGTCCTCCAGTGGTTTCTATGTCGAGTATTGTGTACATATTCAATGTCAATGTCAATTTCAAAAATCAATGTCAATTTCAAAAATCAATGTCAATAAAAAAAATATTAAAAATTGAAATTTGCTATTGTAATTGATATTGCTATTGAATTATTTTTTGTTTATTATCATTTTTGATGAAATTGCAATTAGCCCTTCAACTTCAGTTAAAAGTAAATTTCTTTTTTCTTCATCACCTTCTTTTATATAATCTAAAATTTTTAATGAGTTTCTTGATTCTTTTAACTCTTTAACTACTAGTGAAACTTTAAAAACAAAATCTTTATCAGTAATTGTACCTTGAGCTTCTCCAAAATTTAAAGAAGCGCTTCCAGATGAACGAATTAACTGATTTTTATAATATTCATTTTCAAATAATTTATCTAATTGTCTTGTAAAGAAAATACATTCACCCGCAAATCGAACTAATCTATCCTCAAAATTGAATATTTTCTCCATTTATATTTAAATCGTTGTTTTTTGTAATTATTATTGAATTTTTTTAATTGATATTTATCTTCCGCCAAAGATACTACTTCCTATTCGAACCATTGTGCTTCCGCACGAAATTGCAAGTTGATAATCACCAGACATACCCATGGAAAGAATTGATAATTGATAATTGATAACTGATAATTTGTTTGTTTTATCAAAAATAGATTTTAAATGGTTGAATTCTTTTTCGATTTGGTTTTGATTTTCAGTGAAGGTTGCCATTCCCATTAAACCAACAATCTTTATGTTTTCTAAACTTTTAAAATCATCAGAAGTTAAAATATGATTCAGTTCTTCTTCATCTAAACCAAATTTAGTTTCTTCTTCGGCAATATGAATTTGTAATAAACAATCAATAACTCTATTGTTTTTTTTGGCTTGTTTATTAATTTCTCGCAATAATTTTAAACTATCTACACCGTGAATCAAACTCACGTATTCTGCCATAAATTTTACTTTATTGGTTTGTACGTGGCCAATCATATGCCATTCAATATCTTTTGGCATTTGTTCCCATTTCTCAGTCATTTCTTGGATTTTGTTTTCTCCAAAAATACGCTGACCAGTAATATACGCTTCCATTAAATCAGCTACAGGTTTGGTTTTTGAAACCGCAACCAAAGTCACGTGAGCTGGAAGTTGGGATTTTATTTCGGTGAGGTTTTTAGTTATTGACATTTTTGTATCCTTTATTTACAATTCATAAACCACTAAACCACTTCTAAATTTTGGTTCAATGTAGGTTGATTTTGGTGGCATAATTAAATTGTTGTCGGCAATGGTTTTAATTTCTGACATATTAGTAGGGTAGAGCATAAAGCCCACTTCATATTCGCCTTCATCCACTAAATCTTTAATAACAGAAATGCTTTGTTTTCCAGGTATGTAATCAATACGTTCGTCGTTACGCAAATCTTCAATACCTAATAAGGGATGTAAAACCGTATCATATAAAATTTGTGCATCTAAGTTTTCTAAAACAGAAGCCTTATTTTGATTTTGCTTATAAAACAACGCATAAAAACTTCCATCTAAATACATTCCAAATTCAAATTTATTTTGCGGTTTCCATAATTCTTGATCCTTAGGTTTGATGATAAAATTATCCGATAATTTAGTAATGAAATCATCTTTTGATAAACCATTTAAATCGCGAATAATTCTATTAAATTCATAAATTTTTACATTGCTTTCGGCTATTAAAAAACTCATAAAATAATTTAGGTTTTTATTGCCTAAATGTTTGTCTTGTTCAAACAATAATTCTGCAGAAGCCGAACGGTGGTGCCCATCAGCTATATATAAATTCGGAATTTTTTCAAAATGTTCTTGTAACCATTCTATTTCTGATTGTGTTTCAATCTTCCACAAGGTGTGTTTTTCTTTATTTGGAGTTGCAAATGCATAAATGGGTTCGCTCTTTTTTCGTAAAGAAATAAAGGTGTTTATTTCAACAGAATCGGGATACGTAATCAAAACGGGTTCTGTGTTAAAACCGGTTTGATGCAAATAATCTTTAAATAATTCTACGCGATATTGTAAGGTGTCTTCGTGTTTTTTAATCTGATTTTTCTGATATTCTTCAACAGAAGTTCCTGCAATAATTCCAGTAAATGTTTGGTATTTGGTTTGTATTTCGTACAAATAAAAAACGGGTTGTTCTTCGGCAATTAAAATAGTTTCGTTTTTAAAATCTTGATATTTATGCAAAACACCTTTAAAACGCTTGTCTAAAGTAATCTTTTGAGTATTCGCATACGCGGGATGAATCACGTGCAAAAACGAATACGGATTGAAACTTAGCCAAGCCGCAAGCTCTGCAGAACTATAATCTTCATAGGTTCTACAAGTTACCAAAGCGACTTTATCTGCCGATGGACGAACTGCTTTAAAAGGGATTATTTTTGCCATTTTTTAGTCGAAAGTCGAAAGTCATAAAGTCGAAAGCAGTCACTTTAAGACCTTCGACATTAGACTTTAAGACTAATTAAATTGTTTTGAAACTTTCTCTGCTTTTTTACTTTCAGAATAATCATAGAACCCTTCACCAGATTTCACACCTAATTTCCCAGCCATTACCATATTTACTAGTAGCGGACAAGGTGCATATTTTGGATTTTTAAATCCGTCGTACATTACGTTTAAGATAGACAAACAAACGTCAAGACCAATGAAATCAGCTAATTGTAACGGTCCCATTGGATGAGCCATTCCTAATTTCATCACAGTATCAATTTCAGACACACCCGCCACACCATTATATAACGTTTCAATAGATTCGTTAATCATTGGCATTAAAATTCTGTTGGCTACGAAACCTGGATAATCGTTTACTTCTGTTGGTATTTTACCTAATTTTACAGATAAATCCATAATAATTTTAGTCACTTCATCTGAAGTAGAATACCCACGAATGATTTCAACTAATTTCATAATCGGCACTGGGTTCATAAAATGCATTCCGATAACTCGTTCCGGATGAACTACTTGAGCACCAATTTGAGTAATTGAAATAGAAGACGTGTTACTCGCTAAAATTACATTATGGTCACAAATATCACTTAATTGTTTAAAGATATTCATTTTTAGCGTTACATTTTCTGTTGCAGCTTCCACAACCAAATCGCAACCCACAACGCCATCTTTAATATCCGTATAAGTTATAATATTTGAAATGGTTTTGTGTTTATCTTCTTCAGTGATGCTTCCTTTAGTTACCATTCTGTCTAAGTTAGCGGCAATAGTTGCCATTCCTTTTTCTAATGATTTTTCAGAAATATCAATTAATTTTACGGTAAATCCTGCTTGTGCAAATGTATGAGCAATTCCGTTGCCCATTGTTCCTGATCCTATTACGGCTATTTGTTTCATAGTAGCCCCCTAACCCCCAAAGGGGGGAATTCCTACTAGGGGTAAGTAGGGTTTATAAATTTGAATTATATATTTTTTTTTGTCAATTACTATTTCTAAATTGAGTTATATCAAATAGTTGATTTTACTCCGTTTTAATTTCCCCTTCGGGGGGTTAGGGGGCTTATTTTCCCATAGAATCTATAATCATATACGCTACACGCAACGCTTCTGTTCCATCTTCTAAAGTTACAATTGGAGTTGTATTGTTATTGATAGCATCTGCAAACGATTCCAATTCATCTAAAATGGCGTTGTTTGGGTTTACGTTTGGATTATCGAAATAAATTTGTTTTTTCACACCTTCTGCATTTTGTAAAATCATATCAAAATCGCCTGGAATTTCTGGTGCGTCTTGCATACGAACGACTTCGCAAATTTTATCTAAATAATCTACAGAAATGTAAGCATCTTTTTGAAAGAAACGTGATTTACGCATATTTTTCATAGAAATTCTACTCGCTGTAATGTTTGCCACACAACCGTTTTCAAACTCTAAACGCGCATTTGTAATGTCTGGAGAATCAGAAATTACAGAAACACTACTTGCATTTACTGTTTTTACTTTCGATTTTACTACGCTTAATATCGCGTCAATATCGTGAATCATTAAATCTAAAACCACAGGAACATCTGTACCACGCGGATTAAATTCTGCCAATCGATGTGTTTCAATAAACATCGGTTTGTCAATTTTATCTTTCACAGCAGTAAATGCCGGATTGAAACGTTCCACATGACCAACTTGACCTTTTACTTTATATTTAGTGGCTAAAGCAACGATTTCATCTGCTTCTTCAACTGTTGTGGCGATTGGTTTTTCTATAAAAATATGTTTTCCAGCTTCAATTACCATTTTGGCACATTCGAAATGTTGAATCGTTGGAGTAACAATATCAACCACATCAACAGCAGCAATAAGTTCAGCAATTGAATCAAATTTTTTATAGCCAAATTCGGCAGCCACTTTAGTAGCATTTTCTTCAAAAGCATCGTAGAAACCTACTAACTGATATTTCGAAGATTGATTTAATAATCGTAAATGTATTTTTCCGAGGTGTCCAGCACCTAAAACTCCTATTTTTAGCATAAGGTAAAATTTTATCAAAAGTACTAATTATTACATAAATTCCAATATTGAAATTCCAAATTCCAATGATTTAATAATGTTGTTTTATTTGGGATTTTGAATTTGCATTTTGATTATTTTCAAGCTAATTTTACGAAATAAATTTCCACCTAAATTGAAAGATACAAGCAAACATCAAGGACTTAGAAATCAATTGGTAAAACAATTAGAAGAAAAAGGAATTACCGATAAAAATGTGTTGGGATCTATTGGCAAAGTACCCCGACATTTATTTTTAGATTCTAGTTTTGAAAATTTTGCTTATCAAGATATGGCATTTCCTATAGGTGCTGATCAAACAATTTCTCAACCGTTTACTGTAGCTTTTCAAACCCAACTTTTAGAAATAAAAAAAGGGGATAAAGTATTGGAAATAGGAACCGGAAGTGGTTATCAAACAGCGGTGCTTTGTTTATTAGGTGCAAGTGTATATAGTATTGAGCGACAAAATAAATTGTTTAAAA
>NZ_JBIIWV010000101.1:0-8012 GCF_044338735.1 Flavobacterium sp.
GCTAAAAAAGCATTTGCTGTTAATTTAGATAATTCAGAAGACCATAAATTAGTTGTTATTATTTTGTTCTTTGGAACCCAATTTGAATAAACCTCAACTAATGATTGAATTGCCTTTTGTCCTTCTACAGTACTATCACCACCAATAAGTACCCTATCAGGATTAAAAAGATCTTCAATTGCAGTACCTTCTGCTAAAAATTCAGGATTTGATAAAATTTGATATTGTACTCCATTGCCTGTATTGGTCAAAATCTCTTTAATCGCACTAGCTGTCCTAACCGGAAGGGTAGATTTTTCTACCACTATTTTATCGGTTTTTGCCACTTTAGCGATTTGACGAGCACAAAGCTCAATGTATTTTAAATCGGCAGCCATTCCTTTTCCTTCACCATAAGTCTTCGTTGGTGTATTTACTGAAATGAAAATCATTTCTGCTTCATCAATAGCTTGTTCTACGTTTGTTGAAAAGAATAGGTTTCTTCCTCTGGCTTCTTTAACAACTGCTGCTAAACCAGGTTCATATATAGGTAATTCATCAAAATTTGCACTATTCCAAGCGTTGATTCGAGATTCATTTATATCAACTATAGTTACTTTTATGTGTGGGCATTTTTGAGCAATTACAGCCATTGTAGGCCCACCTACGTATCCAGCACCTATACAGCAAATATTTTTTATAGTCATTCTAATAGATTTATTTGTATACTTTTAATTATTGCAAATTTAAGCAAACAAATTTAAGATAATATTTTATCTTGACCTCAAAATAATATAATTAATGTAACCCAATAAAAATTTGTGTTTTAAAATACTATATCTTAATAGAATTATAATATTCTATTGTTTTGATAACATTGTATTCGGTATCAAAAGGCATTTTAGTTATTTGAAGTTCATTTTTTAACTTAGCGCAATTGACTACTCTAGAATGTGATTTTTCGTATAATTTTTTCGAATTAAAGTCCCAATTAAAAATATTTCCCATTTTAGCAATAAGATTCAATACTCCTTTAGGAAGTTTATAGATCGATGCTTTTTTTTCCAATACGTTTGCTATCCAATTTACAAATTCTATAGAGCCAATTGGTTCATCATCTGCAACATTATATACCCCTGACGAAACTAAGGAGTTTTCTGTAATTTGGTATATAATTTCAGTTAAGTTATCTATATTACAAAAAGATTGTTTGGTATCCAGCGCTCCATAAAACCATGGGAATTTTTTACAATAAATAAAAGTATTGTGCAAAACGCTTTTGGTCTCTCTTCCATATAATGGTGCTACCCTGAGAATAATTGCGCGTTTGCCTTCAGGTAAATTTTGTTTTTGAATGAATTGTTCAGCATCAAGTTTTGATTGTAAAAATGGATTTAAAGGATTTACATTGGAAGCTTCTGTAATTTGAACTATTTGTTTGTCAACCAATTCAGTTGTACTTAAAAAAATAAATGTTTTGGCGTTTGAACTTAAAAAATAACGAAACAACTTAGAAGTAAGTTCTGTATTTACCCTAAAATATTCTTCATCAAAGGCACTGTCTTGTGTATTTTGATTTATAGCAGCCAAATGAATAATCGTTTCTGTTTCCTGAGGCATCATTTTATACCAATTTTGAAAACGTAACGATATGGATTTGTTTTTCTTTGATTTTGCGTTATAAAATTTTGTTAGGTTTTGACCGATGTAACCTGTGGTTCCCGTCAATACTATTAGGCTCATATTTATTTTTTAAGAATGCTAAATTACAAAATAATTCATATTGTCAATTGAATTAGTGGTAATTTAAATACTAAAAAAAAATATAATTTACTATAAATCAAATATTTACAGTAAATAAAAATTAAAAAAATGAGGGTATAATTGTGAAAAATAAATATATTATATTTATAAAAACCCCAAAAAAACAATGTTCTTTTGGGGTTTTTATACTAAAAGAACTCGTAGTTACAATTTAAAATACAATTCTAAAGAATGCTGAATCATATTATTTCCAACTGTATTTTTCTCAGCAGCAAATTTTCCAAGAGTTTGAACTCTTACACCATATGTTTCGGTAATTTGATATCCTAAAGAAAGTCCTGTATTAAAACTTTGGTTTGGATTTCCTCTTGTCCAAGCATTTCCTATACCAAGAATTGGCTCAACTGAAAATTTACTTGGTAATTTTATCAATCTAGCTACATTGTATCGAGCATTCAAATCAAATCCAAAGTACGATAAATTCGCATCAATTGCTTGCCCATTTTGCTGTACATCTTTGTCTAATCTATTCATTGTAAATTCAGAAGATACAGATAAATTAGTATTATAATAATACTGAACTGATAACTTAGAAAAACCTAGAGTTGCATTCCAATTAGAAAAATTGAAATATTCATCATTTCCAGAACTTGTATTATCAATGAAGTTTACCCCGGCACCTATAACCCATTTTGATTCTTTTTTTGTTACTTGAGCAAAAGAAAATGTTGACACCATAAACAATGCTAAGATTACTACTTTTTTCATATTTGTATAAATTTATTATAATTAATTAAAACAAATTTAGTAAAAATATTTAATAACCCATTGTTTTTATTGATTAGTGGAAATAATAAAGTTCTTTATTTGATCTATCCCAACTCTTTTCGCTGTTATAGTCTTGTTTTTATCTAGTATATAAATAACTGGTGTTGAATAAATATCATATTTATTAACTAGATTATTTATATTTATTTTCAAAAACTTATTATTTTATTATAAATTTAAATAATAATTTTTAAAATGCCCAAAATAATTTGATTTTAAAAATTTTAGTATTGAAAAAGTGATTTCCGTTCTATATTTTTTCGTAAATTTGTTGAGATAAATCACTTTACCATTGATAAACACAATAAAAAATACTATATTATTATTTGTTGTTTTTCTAATCCCTACTATGGCCATTCAGGCCGAAACAACATTACTTTTGACTAGTTTTAGCACTAATCCTGCTGCAGATAATGGCATCGTAACCATTTGTCAAGGGCAATCCATAACTTATACTAACACATCAACAGGAGTGGGAACTAACCCCACATTTGCTTGGACGTTTCAAGAAGGAAGCACCGCAACTGCTACTACAGCAGGACCGCATACTATTACTTACAATTCTTCTGGAACATTTACTACAACCTTAACAGTAAATGGCACTAGTAGTAGTGTGAATGTGGTTGTACTTAATAGTCCAACTCCAAGTTTTTCTTTAGGTTCAAACTGGGGAACCACTACATTTAATAATACAACGTATTTTAGCAGATGTAGTATTACAAGTGGAAATGTAAATTTCACATTTTCAACGGATACACAAAATACTAATTCTAATACAGTACATACAATAAATTGGGGAGATAGTACTCCTGCTACAACTTACACGGGAGTAAACATACCAGGGGATAGTCACTCCTATCCTAGAGGATTATTTACAATCTCTTACACTGTTACATTAGAAAATGGATGTTCTAAAACTAAAACTTTCAATGTATTTATTGGGGCTAGTCCAAGTGCTTCAGTAGGTACAGCAGGAACTCCTGTACTTTGTGATCCTAGTAGTGTTGTATTTAATATTTTTGCAGGTGCACAAAATACAAACGGTACAATTTATTCGTTTCAAGTAAATGACGGCTCACCCATACAAACTTATACTCATGAACAATTAATTGCTCTTGGTGGCCAATTTAATACAATTTTAGGCCAATGGATCTTTCAAGTAACTCATAATTTTAATATTGTATCATGTAATACTAATTCCAATATAAATGGCTCGATTTATTATAACTCATTTCAGGCTTCAGTAACCGTTTCAAATCCTTGCGGAACAAGCTCAAATTCTAATGGTCCCTATTATATTCAATCTAAGCCAGAAGCTGATTTTAGTTCAAATCCAGCAAACAATAATATTTGTGTAAATACTTCAATAATATTCACAGATACAACTATTAATGGTGCAAATATTTCATCTCAAGGACCTGGAGTAACCTTTACATGTGATAATACTTATAATAAATATTGGACAATTCAAGGACCAAATGGTATAATACCCGCAACTACGTCTGGAATTATTTCAACTAATTCCTTTGTTAGTGTTGTTGGTAATTTAGGTTTTAATTTTAATTCTCCAAATAATCCAGAAGATTGGACAAGTTCTGCATCTAACACATTACAAGTAACTTTTTTACAACCTGGAACATATACGATAACACTATATGCAGGTTCTAACAATTGTGGAATTACATCTCAAACAAGAACCATTTGCGTCAACCCAGAAGTTAATGCTGATTTTACAATGAGTCCTACTACTAATCCAGCTACTTACTGTGCACCAACAACAATAACTTTAGATAATTTATCAAGTGTACCAGGATGTACCAATACCAATGTGTATTTATGGCAAGTAACACATACCAATCCTCAAAGTTGTCCAAATGCTACAAGTTCAGGATGGAGTTTTACCTCAGGAAATGCTTCCTCTTTTGAGCCTGAAATTACATTTACTAGCGCAGGAGTATATACCATTCAATTGACAACTTCCCTACAAAACGCTGTGACTGGAACATCATGTCAACCCAAAGTAAGAACCCAATTCATAACCATTAAGGATAAACCAAGAACTACACTAACACAACAAACTATTTGTGAAGGGACTACAATTACATTAAATCCAACCGTTTTTAATTGTTATGCTACGCAAGCGGTTACCTATTTATGGGGTTTTGGAAGTAATCCACCCACATCAATATCTAGTACAACTTCAAGTAATCCAACCGTAACATTTGCAACAGCAGGGACTTATAATTACACCTTAACACTAACCAACGAATGTGGTAGTAATACGTTTTCAAGCACTATTTATGTAGATCCTGCCGTACAAATTTCAGCGTCTGGCCCTATAGCCACTTGTCTAAACACTGGTATTCCTTTAACAGGTTCGATAACTGGTGGGGCCACTACAGGAATTTGGACTGCATCCATAACAGGTGGAACATTTTCGCCAAATGCAAATGCTTTATCTCCTATTTATACACCTCCAGCTAATTATGTTGGAACGATAATCTTTACGTTAACATCTGCTGATCCTCTGGGACCTTGTCTTGCAAAAATAATTACGTTTTCGGTAAGTGTAGATGCTCAAGCTACTGCTGAAGCCGGTACATACAATCCAGTATGTCAAAATGGATCTTTACAATTAAATGGAGTCGTTGGCGGTGCCGCTACATCTGGAAGTTGGACTTCTTCAAATGGAGGAACTTTTTCCGATGCTACAAGTTTAACAAGTACCTATTCGCCTCCAGCAGGTTTTACAGGAACAATCGTTTTAACATTAACTACAAATGATCCCCCGGGACCTTGTGATCCGAAAACAGATGACGTAACAATTACCGTAATTCCTACTCCAACTATCAATTCAATTAATGATGTTGTTGTTTGTCATAATGGAAGTGTGGGGCCTATTTCTTTTTCTGGTACCAATGCAACTAATTATTCTTGGACAAATAGTAATCCAGCTATCGGACTTGCAGCTTCGGGAACTACTGCAATTAGTTTCACAGGAACAAACACAGGAAATGCTCCTATCTTTGGAACCATTACTGTTACACCATTTAATACTAGTGGAGCAACCTCATGCCCTGGAACACCAATAACATTTACAATTACGATCAATCCAAGAGGACAAGTTAATACCATTCCTGGACAAGTCGTTTGTAATGGTGATTCTGTAACCATAGCTAATTTTTCAACTACCAATACTGGCGGAACGACAACCTATTCATGGACTAGCAGTAACCCTTCTGTAGGATTAACAACTCCAGGAAACGGAGATATTCCAGGATTTACAGCAAATAATACCACTACAGCCCCTATAAGTACAGTAATTACAGTAACACCTACTTTTGAAAATGGTGGAGTGAGTTGTGTAGGGACGCCTAATACAATTACAATTACGGTAAATCCTACTGGTCAAGTTAACCAACCAAATAATTTTGTGTTTTGTGCTGGAACACCATCGACTTCTATTCCGTTTACAAGTGTAAATACTATTGGAACAACAACCTATTCATGGACTAATGATACTTTAGGAATAGGGCTAGGTGCTTCAGGAACTGGAAACATTCCAGTATTTACTCCTGTTAATAATACAACGAGTCCAATTACAGCAACTATAACAGTCACGCCTACATTCGAAAATGGTACTAAAAGCTGCGTTGGGACTTCTAAGACATTTAATATAACCATTAATCCAAGAGGTCAAGTAAATACTGTTTCAGATATTATAGTTTGTAATGGAGACCCAGTTTCAGCAATAACTTTTACGAGCGATAATACTGGTGGAACTACTACTTTCAATTGGGTAAACATCGCTCCGTCAATAGGATTAGCAGGGAATGGTATAAACAGCACACCTTCATTCACAGCAGTAAATAATGGTACAACTCCTATAACTGCAACTATCACAGTAACACCTCAATATACAAATTCTATCACTTGTAATGGCGCACCATTTTCTTTTACAATAATTGTATATCCTTCCGCAAAAGTAACTACTGTTCCGAATAAAACGGTTTGTAATGGGGCTACTCTAGCAGCCATAAATTTTGCTACTTCAAATATTAGTGGAAGCACTTCTTACTCATGGACGAATGACACTTCAATTATTGGTTTAGCAGCTTCGGGTAATGGAAATATAGCTGCATTTTCAGCTGTAAATTTAGGAACAAGCCCAATTGATGCAACTATTCAAGTTACACCAAGTTATACCAACAATGGAATTATTTGTAGTGGTTTACCAACAAGTTTTACCATAACCGTAAATCCAACAGCACAAGTAAATGCTGTTGCTAATCAAATTTTGTGTACTGGAACTAGCACTACTACAGTAGCTTTCTCAACTATCAATTCAGGAGGAACAACATCATACAATTGGACAAATTCAAACACTGCAATTGGGTTAGTGGCATCTGGTTCTGGAACTATTAATGCATTTAATGTTACGAACATAACACCTAATCCAATAACAGGTATAATTACCGTGACTCCCTCTTTTTCAAACGGAACACCTGCTTGTGCAGGACCAACACAATCGTTTACAATTACCGTAAACCCAAGTCCAGCGGTTACCTTCTCACCTACTAATCAAATCATTTGTTCAGGTGATACTTCCGCTTTAGTGAATTTAAGTAGCACTACTTCTGGAGCAACTTTTGCTTGGACCGCTGTGCAACCAACAGGAATTACTGGAGTAACCACTTCGGGAACCAATACCATACCTGCTCAAACTTTAGTAAATGTTACTAATGCGCCAATTACAATTACCTATGCAGCTGTAGCATCAACTAACGATGCTTCTGCGTGTGCTGGAATTACCTATAATTATACCATTACTGTAAAACCAAGACCAAATATTACCGAAAGTTTTACTGATGCAATTTGTAGTAGTGGTACGTTTTCAATAACACCAGCTAATTCAACTTTAAATAGTATTCCCATAGGAACTACATATTCTTGGAGTACGCCTGCCGTTACAAGTGGAATTACTGGCGGTGCTTCTGGAGTAAATCAAACAACTATTGGTGGAACATTAATAAATCCAACCAATACCGTTCAAACAGCAACTTATACAGTTACACCAATTTTTAATGGTTGTTCAGGAAGTACTTTTACCGTTGTAATTAGTGTGAATCCGAAACCTTTTATTGCTAATGTAACACATCCTTCTATTTGTTCAGAAACAGCATTTTCAGTTACGCCAACTAATGGTAGTGGAAATATCGTACCAACTGGAACAACTTATACTTGGACTATCAGTACAAATGCAAATATCACAGGTGCAAGTGCTTCTACCACTGCTGGAATTAGTACTATTAGCCAAACACTTACCAATACATCTAATACGGCTCAAACTATTACTTACACTGTAACACCAACTTCTGGTGATACCGGGAATTGTGTGGGAAGTACTTTTACCATAACTATTGTTGTAAATCCGAAGCCTT
>NZ_JBIIWV010000011.1:0-25845 GCF_044338735.1 Flavobacterium sp.
GTAAAACAATGGGGTACTTATTTTGGAGGTTCTTATACTCTTGCTTCCGGAATGGAAACGGGATTATCCTGCGCGACCGATGCTTTGGGGAATGTTTATATGACGGGGCATACGCCCTCCACTTCCGGCATTGCCACGGCAGGCGCTCATCAAACTATTTATGGCGGAAGTTCTACTGATGCTTTTTTAGTAAAGTTTAACTCAAGTGGAGTAATACAATGGGGTACTTATTATGGCGGTGCAGGGGTAGATATAGGATATTCGTGCACTACCGATGCATCTGGCAATATATATTTAGCTGGTGATACTCAACAAGAATTCTTGCCTGCATCATCGGGCATGACCACAATAGGAGCGCATCAAAGTGCTTATGGTGGTGGTTATAGTGACGGATTCTTAGTAAAGTTTGATTCTAACGGTCAAATGCAATGGGGAACTTATTATGGTGGTAGCTTATTAGATGTTTCCGTTTCATGCGCTACAGATGCATCAGGTAATGTTTACATGTCGGGTAATACGCAATCTGCTACTGGTATAGCTACATCTGGAGCACATCAAACTACAGTTAATGGCGCATTTTTAGTCAGTTTTAACTCAAGCGGAGTAAGACAAAGCGGTACCTATTGCGGTGGCATCAAAAATGTCTGCACTACCGATGCTTCAGGCAATGTTTACATGACGGGATATACACAATCTAATTCGGGTATAGCCACAGCAGGAGCGCATCAAACCGCTAATGGAAATAGTGGTTACAACGATGCTTTCCTTTTAAAATTTAATGGCATAAGTTTGGGTATTAATGAAAATATAAATGATAAATTATTTACAATTTACCCTAACCCTGCTTTAAGTATTCTAAATATAAATGCAGATTATCAACTTATCAATCAGCATTATACTATTATTGATGGTTTAGGAAGAGTTATTTTAAATGGGAAACTAAACGAATTTGATACAGCTATCAATGTAGAGCAATTATTTAAAGGTATTTATTATTTAAAGGTATCAGATAGAACCGCAAGTAAGTTTATTAAAGAATAATTTTGGAGTTATTTAACACAACAAAACCCGACACTTTCGTATCGGGTTTTGTTTTGCTCCCTCTCTTGGAGAAAGTTACAATTTTACTTTGAAAAAACAGTCAAAACATGATAATAGTCATAGTTTTTTGGGATAAAACAATCAAACTTTGTAAAAGTGCTTTGATTAAGTTAATCCCGCTGCTCATTTTTAATTTTAATGAAACTTATTTATCATGCAAATAGATTTGGATTTACTCTTTACATGGGGAGCTATTGCTAAAGAATATAAAAAAGCCGAAGTAATTTTTAATGAAAATGAAACGGCAAATTTTTATTATCAAATTGCTGATGGCAACGTGAGAATCTTCAACTCAAATGATGAAGGGAAAGAATTTACACAGGGGAATTTTAGCAAAGGAGATAGTTTTGGAGAGCCCCCATTATTTATTAGCGAAAAGTATCCCTCAACAGCTATAGCGTGTCAAGAATGCAGGATAATTAAATTGGGAAAGGATAAGTTTTTAAATATACTAGAGGAATATCCCGCCATTCAAAAGCAATTTTTGGAGTTGATTTGCAAACGTTTACATGCTAAATCAAAATCAACTACGGCTATTATTAATCAAAAACCGGAGTATAGAATCATGGCGTTTCTAAAAGCAAATAAGAAAACAGAGTGCGATAAAAAAGAAATAGTGCCTTTTACAAGACAAGAAATAGCCAATTTTACAGGCCTAAGAGTTGAAACAGTGATTCGCACTTTTTCTAAAATGAGAGCTCAGGAAAAAATAGATATTGTTAGGCACAAAATATTTTATTGATGAAATTTAATGCTAAGTTTTGGTTAAAGTTTTCCTTGGTAAATCTTTTAATTGTTGCGCTAATCGGTCTTTTAATGCGCTACAAAATTGGTTTTTATTTTCCTTTTTTAGACCAAAAACATTTGCAACATTCCCATTCTCATTTTGCCTTTTCCGGATGGATTAGTCATACAATAATGGTGTTGATGATTGGATTTTTAGAAAAAAAAGGTATTCGACAAAATTTTGAAGTGTACAACAGAATACTTATTGCCAATTTAATTTGCGCTTATGGTATGCTGATTTTCTTCATTATTGAAGGATACGGAACATTTTCTATACTTTTTTCGACGGGTTCAATCGTAGTTTCTTGCTTTTTTGGCTACTATTTTTTCAAAGATTTGAAACAAATTGATACCGATTGTCTTGCTACAAATTGGTTCAAAGCAGCCATTTACTTCAATATTTTTTCATCGCTTGGCACATTTGCTTTGGCGTTCATGATGGTGACAAAAAACATCCATCAGGAAGAATATTTGGCTTCCATTTATTACTATTTACACTTTCAATATAACGGTTGGTTTTTCTTTGCCTGCATGGGATTATTAGTATCTTTTTTGAATTTAAAATCGACCGAAAACCAAGTTTTTAAAACTACGTTTCAGTTGTTTTTCATATCCTGTATTCCGGCTTATTTTTTATCTACGCTTTGGTTAGATTTACCAATTTGGGTATATGTTTTAACCGTCATTTCAGCATTTCTACAGGTTTATGCTTGGTTTAGGTTTTTGATTATACTGATAAAAACAAAACGAGAATGGATTGAAAACTATCCGTTCTTTTTACGCTACATTTTGCTTTTTGTTGGATTTGCGTTAAGTGTAAAATTGGTGCTTCAATTAGGTTCAACTATTCCTGCTTTGAGCCAAATGGCATTTGGTTTTCGACCTATTGTAATTGCCTATTTGCATTTGGTATTACTGGCGATTATCTCGTTATTTTTACTGTTTTATATATACGCCAATCATTTGATACAGTTTAACAAACAGATAAAATTTGGTGTCATTTTGTTCTCTTTTGGCGTTTTATTAAACGAAATTATTCTGGCTTTACAAGGTATTGCATCGTTTAGTTATACCATAATTCCCTATGTAAATGAAATGCTTTTTGGCGTAGCAATTGTTTTGGTTTTTGGGATTGGTTTCACGGCTTATTTTTCCATAAAAAAAGTTAAAAATCACCCTCTTTTATGAGTGCAATCATAAAATAGCTATTTAATAATCAGGTACTTTGTTCTTATAAACCAAGTATTTATTATTATGAAAAAATCAATTCAATTACTATTAGTTGCTAGTTTTGTAACCTTCTTTAGTTGCAAACAAAATACCGAAACCACAACTGAAACCACTTCAGAAACCACCGAAACACAAGCTGCAGGACAATCAGGAGTTGTTGACGACACTTCAAATCCAAACATTGTTCAAACTGCCGTTGGAAGTAAAGATCACACCACATTAGTGACTGCCGTAAAAGCCGCCGGATTGGTCGATGCATTGAGCAACGCTGGACCTTTTACCGTTTTTGCGCCAACCAATGCTGCTTTTGACAAACTTCCGGCCGGAACCGTGGAAGGATTATTAAAACCTGAGAAAAAAGGAGATTTAGAGAATATTTTAGGTTATCATACTTATGTTGGTACACTAAAAATTGAATACATGCAAGACGGACAGGAATTCGATATGGTTTTTGGAGGTAAAGTAAAAATTACTAAAAAAGGCGATAAAACATTCGTTAACGGTTCAGAAATCGTAGCCTCTATTCCAACAGCCAATGGAATTATTCACGTTATTGGCGATGTCTTACTTCCAAAATAAAATTTATAATTATTAATTCATTTTATAAATTAAAAAAAGCGTAAATTGTCGTAGTTCACGCTTTTTTTTTATTTAATATTTTAAGAATGTTGTCCCTTTTTTTATCCCTGTGGCTAATTCTTCAAGTGTAGTATTTTCTAACATGAAAGCCAAATCTTGCTTCACAAATTTAAACTTTTCATGAACTGGACAAGGATGATCTTCTGAACAGTTGCTTAAACCTAATCCACATCTTAAAAAAACGGAATCTCCATCTATAGCGACAACAATTTTGGAAAGCGTAATAAGCGCCAAATCTTCTTTTAAAACTAGAAATCCTCCGCCTACTCCTTTACTCGATTTAATGATATCATTTTTAACTAATACTTGCAAAATTTTTGCTGTAAAAGCCATTGGAGAATCTATTTCTTGTGCAATTTCTTTTATCCCAACTTTTGTGTCATTATAACATTGCGTAGCTATAAAAATAGTGGCTCTTATTCCATATTCACAACTCTTTGAAAACATCTTTTTTATTTCAAATTTATAAAACCTAATCTATAAAAGACAATTTTATCTTTTATTTAACATTCATGATTTTTATCATGTTTTAAGACTTTGTCCATTCTTAAATTTGTCTTAAATTAATAAAGGACCAAATGTCTTTTATTAGAAACACTAACTAAAACTAAAATTTATGCTATCAAAATCACAAGCAAGGGCATTTTTTCTAGGTGGAACTTTAGTCACATTTTTGGTCTTTATAGGGCTAACAATTTACTCGTTCATGCCAAAAAATGATCAAACCAACTACGGCAAAATTGATGCTCAAGTTGTAAAAGGTAAAGAGATTTGGGAATCCAACAATTGCATGGGTTGTCATACTATCCTTGGCGAAGGTGCTTATTATGCCCCTGAATTAACAAAAGTAATAGACCGAAGAGGTGATGCTTATGTAAAAGCAGTTTTAATGAGCAAAGAACCTTGGCAACCAAGAGGAAGAAAAATGGTTGCTTACGCAATGACCGAAGCTGAAGCTGAGGCAGTTGTTGCTTACTTCAAATGGATTGGGAAAATTGATTTGAATGGATTTGACAGAATCGTTTCACCATTAGCTAAAGACAAACAATAAAATTAACAAATATGAAATATAAATCACAAAAGATAGCCTATTGGTTTTTTGCACTTTGCATGCTCCTATTCTCTTTGCAAATAATATACGGCTTTATCATGGGCTTTGACCGCATTGGTTTACAAGGTCTTCACGACATCATTCCATTTAACACCGCAAGAGCAGTACACACCAACTTATTGGTAGTTTGGTTGTTAACAGGATTTATGGGTGCCGCTTATTATATAATTCCTGAAGAAGCGCAACGTGAACTAATAAGTGTAAAATGGGCTTATGTTCAGCTTATATCGTTAGCCGTTGTTGGTGTTGTAGCCATTGTTGGATTCCACTTTAATCATTGGGAAGGAAGAAAATTTCTTGAAATTCCAAGAGAATTAGATTTCCTTGTAGTTATTAATGTTTTACTGTTTTTAGGATTAATTCTAGGAACTTTATTCAAAGGGAAACGCAAAACAACAACCGCATTAGTCCTTTCTATGGGATTATTGTTTGCCGCATTACTCTACTTACCGGGAATGATTTGGTTTGACAGTCAAGTAACAGATTCGTTTTTCCGTTGGTGGGTAGTTCACCTATGGGTTGAAGGTGTTTGGGAATTAATAATGGGTGGTATTTTATCTTATTTATTAATCAAATTAACCGGTGTTGATAGAGAAGTTATCGAAAAATGGTTATACGTAATCATTGGTTTAACATTCCTTTCTGGAGTTTTAGGAACGGGTCACCACTACTATTATATTGGGGTAAATAAAATTTGGTTAATTGTTGGTGGAATATTCTCAGCGCTTGAACCTCTAGCTTTCCTTGCAATGGCATTATTTGCAGTAAACATGTATAGAAAAGGTGAAAAAAGTCATCCTAACAAAATTGCTTTATTCTGGACAATCGGTTCTGCTATAGTATCTTTTATTGGTGCTGGTTTATTAGGATTTGCACACACATTACCACAAACAAACCTATATACTCACGGAACATTAGTTACTGCAATGCACGGACATTATGCATTTTGGGGAGCATATGCCATGATTGTACTCGCGATCATTAGTTATGCGCTACCAAATTTAACAGGAAGAAAACGGTACAATAGTGTTCAGGGAAATGCTGCTTTTTGGCTTTCTAATATAGGAATATTAGGAATGACGGTAGCTTTTGGAGTTGCAGGTGTAGTGCAAGTATATTTAGAACGAAAACAAAAAATGGAGTTCATGGAAGTTCAAAAAGAAATTGAAATTCACTTCGTTGTCTTGCTAATCTGTGCGACAATGTTTACTGTTGGAATTGGTCTTTTTATATATGATTTTATAAAATATGGAAGACCAACAGATGAAGCTTTAGAAATAGAAAATAAATAAATTAATACCATGAGAAAAATAATTTTAACAGTTTTTGCTCTTGTAGCATTTGCAAGTTGCAAGCAAAACGATGAATACAAAAAAGTTGATGCGACACTTATAGAAACTGAAGGTCCAGCAATAAATGCAGAACTAACAGCGCCACCATTTGTTCCAAAACCAGTTGGAGATAGACCCGCAAAAAAGTTAATCGTCAATTTGGAAATAATTGAAAAAGAAGGCGAAATGGCGGATGGTGTAAAATATGTTTATTGGACATTTGGCGGATCTGTTCCTGGAAGTTTTATTAGAACTAGAATTGGTGATGAAGTTGAATTTCACCTAAAAAATCATCCTGATAATAAATTACCTCACAACATTGATTTACATGCTGTAACTGGTCCAGGTGGTGGTGCAAAATCCTCTTTTGTAGCTCCAGGACATGAAGTAACATTCTCTTTCAAAGTGTTAAATCAAGGGCTTTTTGTTTACCATTGTGCAACTGCTCCTGTTGGAATGCACATTGCAAACGGTATGTACGGACTTATTTTGGTAGAACCAGAAGGTGGTTTGCCGCCAGTTGACAAAGAATACTACATCATGCAAGGCGATTTCTATACTAAAGGAGCCAATGGTGAAAAAGGATTACAACCGTTTGACATGGCAAAAGCTATTAAAGAAGATGCTGATTATGTAGTGTTTAATGGGAAAACTGGAGCTTTAACTGGTGATAACGCGCTTACGGCCAAAGTAGGAGAAACTATCCGTTTGTTTGTTGGAAATGGTGGGCCAAACTTGGTTTCTTCTTTCCACGTTATTGGAGAAATCTTTGATAATGTTCATGTCGAAGGCGGAACTTTAATCAACCACGATGTACAAACCACACTAGTTCCGGCCGGTGGAGCAGCAATTGTTGACTTTAAAGTTGATGTTCCTGGAACACTTGTCATTGTTGATCACTCTATATTTAGAACATTCAATAAAGGAAGTCTCGGATTGCTAAATGTTATTGGTGACGAAAATAAAACAATTTATTCTGGAACTCAATCAGATGAAGTGTACCACCCAGAAGGAGGAACAATTCAAACCATGCCAAACGAGGTAAGCGCAAAAGCACCTAAAGCAGTGACCCTTGTTGAAAGAATTGCAGATGGAAAATCGATTTATGCAAAGACTTGTTTTGCTTGTCATCAACAATCAGGAGAAGGATTGCCAAATGCTTTCCCACCATTAGCAAAATCAGATTATTTAAATGCAGATGTCAATAGAGCCATCGAATTTGTTCTTAAAGGGAAAACAGGAGAAATTGTTGTAAATGGTAAAAAATACAACAGTGTTATGACGGCTCAAACGCTTACTGACGAGGAAATTGCCAATGTATTAACTTATGTGTACAATTCATGGGGTAATTCTAAAAAAGAAGTAACACCTACAATGGTTAAAGCTGTTAGGAGTAAAAAATAAATTAATTGGTTCCATGAAAAAGTTATGTTTTCTGCTTGTCGTAATTGTGTTTGTTTCTTGTTCTAAAGATAAAGACTCGAATACTATAGAAAATGCAACTATTCCATCAGTTTCTACTCCAGATGATATTTTATTTGGAGTGGAAACACCGATGGTTTTTGTAAAAGGAGGAAATTATATTCCTCTTTACGGAAAAAAAAATGAAGTGATTAAAGTTAACGACCTACTTATGGATGCTTATCCAGTTTCAAATGTCAACTTTTTATCCTTTGTAAAACACAATACAAGATGGAGAAAGTCTAAAGTTAAAAAAATATTTGCAGATGGTAATTATCTAAACTATTGGAAAAACGATACCCTTTTAGCAACAGAAATGAAACAAAACAGCCCAGTTACCAATGTTTCTTGGTATGCTGCAAACGCTTACTGCGAATGTCAAGGCAAACGACTTGCAACTGTTGACGAATGGGAATTTGTGGCTATGGCAAATCAAGAAATGGCCGATGCTCGAAAAGTTGAAGCCTACAATCAATACATTTTAGATTGGTATGAAAAACCAAAAACTTTCAATAACGAAATTGGGAAAACCTTTAAAAATTATTATGGAGTTCATGACCTACACGGTTTAGTTTGGGAATGGACATCCGATTTTAATTCGATTTTATTGACAGGCGAATCCCGAAGTGATGTCACTACAGATAAAGATTTATTCTGTGGAAGTGGCTCACTAAATGCTTCCGATTTAATGAATTATGCTGCATTCATTAGATACGCTTTTAGAGGAAGTGTCAAAGCAGATTATGCAGTAAAAAATTTAGGTTTTAGATGTGTCAAAGACACTTTAAATACAAAAAAACCATGAAAAAAACAATCCTCTTTTTTGTCGCCATAACACTTTTTGGCTGTAAAAAAACAACAACAGAAACAAAAAATAATTCCATCTCTCAAGAATCTATTTACAACTTAACGAGCAAATGGAAAACTCAAGATAACAAAACCATAGAACTAAAAGATTTAAAAGGAAAAGTGACCGTAATGGTAATGATTTATACCAGTTGCAAAGCCGCTTGTCCAAGATTGGTTGCCGATATGCGCGACATTGAATCTAAAATGCCCAAAGACAAGCTATCCGATTTAAACTTTGTTTTAGTAAGTATTGATCCCGAAGTTGACACGCCAGAAAGATTAAAAGCTTTTGCGAAAGCGAATTATATGGATGCGCCACATTGGACTTTTCTGCAAGGAACAAAATCTACAGTCCAAGAATTTGCCAATGTGCTGGCCGTAAAATACAAACAAATTGCTCCAATGGATTTTTCTCATTCTAACATTATCAGCGTTTTTAATAGAGACGGTGAATTAATTCATCAACAAGAAGGTTTAGGAGTCAATAACAAAGAAACTGTAGATAAAATTATTGAAACCGTTAATAATTAACAAAATGACAAAATATATTTATACTGCACTAATTGCCCTTTTAGGAACAGTTACAGTTTCTGCACAACAATTTGATATCAATGCAGATTTACGTGCACGATTTGAAAACCGAAACGGTTATGGAACCTTAAAACCAGACACCGAAAAAGCCGCTTCTTTTATCTCTCAAAGAACTCGATTAGTCTTTGATTACTCTTTTAAAAACATCAAATTACGAGTTTCTCCACAAAATGTAAAAACTTGGGGCGACGTAGCAACTAATTCAAAAACAGATGCAAACAGCGCTTTTCATGAAGCGTATGGCGAAATTAAAATGAATGAAAAATTGTCATTCAAATTAGGACGACAAGAAATTAATTATGACGACGCTCGTATTTTTGGAAATGTAGATTGGGCTATGCAAGCTAGAAGTCATGATGCATTTTTATTAAAACTTAACCCAAACACCAAAAATCAAATTCATTTTGGATTGGCATTAAATGCAAATAAAGAAACAAATTTTTATGAAAATTATGCCATCCCACAATACAAATCATTACAATATCTATGGTATCATACCGATTTTGAAAAATTAAATTTAAGTGTTTTAGCATTAAATAACGGAATGCCTTATTTAGTTGGAACGGAAGAAAAAGTAGATTATAGTCAAACGCTAGGTTCAAGATTGGTTTTCAAAAATGGAGCTCTTTCTATTGATGGTGCGGCTTATTTGCAAACAGGAAAAATTGCCGACAATTCAGTAAATGCTACTTATTTTTCAGCAAATATTAGTTATAAAGCAACAACAAATTTCAATACCAGCGTTGGTTTTGAAATGCTTTCTGGAAAAGATCAAAACGATACGTCTACGGATATGAAATCGTTTAATCCATTGTATGGAACCAACCATAAATTCAATGGCTATATGGATTATTTTTATGTTGGAAATCATACGAATTCCGTTGGTTTAACAGATGTTTATGCAACATTAGGTTACGAAAAAAACAAATTCTCAGCCAAATTAACACCTCATTATTTTGCTTCAGCAGCTTCAATTTATAGTGCTGGAGAAAAACAAGACAATTATCTAGGCACCGAATTAGATTTAACAATAGGATATAAAATGTATGATAATGTGACTTTCGATGCAGGATTTTCACAAATGTTTGCTTCTTCATCAATGGAAGTTTTAAAAGCTGGAAACAAAAATGCTGGCAATAATTGGGCGTTTATTTCCATAAAAATTAATCCAAATCTATTTTCAAATAAAGTGGAAACCAAACTATAATTCTCCATTAAAATGACACAAACTATTCCATACTACCATTCCATAGGAAAAGAAGAAGAAATTTTTTCTCATACTTATTCCAATAAAATTCCGTTGCTTTTAAAAGGCCCAACTGGAACTGGAAAATCTCGATTTATCGAATACATGGCGCATAAATTGGATAAAAAACTCATCACAATTGCCTGCCACGAAGAAACCTCTTCCACCGATTTAATTGGACGATTTATCATCAAAGGTGCGGAAACCATTTGGGTTGATGGACCAATGACACTTGCTGTAAAAGAAGGTGCTATTATTTATTTAGATGAAATTGCAGAAGCTCGTCCTGATGTGATTGTGGCAATACATTCGCTAACCGATCATAGACGAGAATTGTTTATTGATAAGTTAGGAATTACCATAAAAGCGCACGAAGATTTTATGCTTGTAGCGTCATTTAATCCCGGATATCAACGTGGATTTAAAGAATTGAAACCATCAACAAAACAACGTTTTTCGGCACTTTCGTTTGATTATCCAGAAGCAAAACAAGAAGTCGAAATTCTCATCAATGAAACTAAAATTGATGCTGATAATGCTAAAAAACTAGTGGCAATTGGCACTAAAATTAGAAATCTAACGGAACTTGGATTGACCGAAACCGTTTCAACACGACTTCTAGTAAACGCTGCAACATTAATTAATAGCGGATTGCCAAAAAGACTTTCAACTCATATTGCAATCGTTGAACCACTGACAGACGATTTACAAACTATTCAATCGTTAAAGGATTTGTGCGATTTGATGATATAATTTTATATGGCTTTAGCAATTTAAGTTATAGTGAAACCAAAGTTACAAAAAATAATAGAAGATGAAAAAAATAGTGATTGCAATGCTTTTTGTAATAATTTTTGGTTGTCAAAATCAAACATCTTATGAGGAAGAGGTAAATAAAGATGAGGATTTATTAGAGTTTTTGCTTACTGGAAATAAAAGATTTTTAGATGAAAAATCAACTCATCCACATCAGAACTTAAATGCGGTACTAAAAAATCAGAATAGTCAAAAACCCTTTGCTGTTATTGTAACGTGTTCGGATAGTAGAGTGTCGCCTGAAATACTATTTGACCAAGGAATTGGAGATTTATTTGTTATTAGAAACGCAGGAAATCTTATTTCAGATATTGATATGGGAAGTATTGAATACGCCATTGAACATCTTGACACCAAATTAATTATCGTTTTAGGCCATACGGAATGCGGTGCAATAAAAGCGTATTTAGGAGATAAAAACAATGAATATAAAAAGCATCTTTCACACATAGATAATATTATAGAAACAATTGCAAACGAAAATGAACAAAAGTTAATTAAAAAAACAAATGATTTAAATTCTTGTATAATAGCAAATATTATGCATTCAAAAAAAATCATAGAAGACAACCCTATTATTAAAGCGCATAAAACAAAAATAATTTCAATGGAATATGATGTTCATAGTGGAAAAGTTATGCAATTATAAACTATAAATTACTTTACCTTTTTACTACTCATTAACTAAAAAATGGATATAGACGAACTACTTTTCGGAACCGTTTCTAAATATTTTAAAAAAAGAAATAAGAAAAAAATTCTTTTAGACAACAATGCTGTTTTCTTGAAGGATATAAAACCGCGTTTGACTATTTTGGCAAGAGCTATTTCAGGAAATCCTATCGAAATTTTTCCTGCAGAACGTGAAGGTGGTTATAAAAATAACAACTTTTTTCTTCCCATTTATTTTAATGAATTGTCATCAAAAGAGAAAAATTTAGGGCTTTACTTTTTCAGAATTTTGTTTTTGAGTGTGCAATCCGAATTGAATATAAATTTGATTGCTGACGAAGTTTTTTCAGAAGAAAAAAAGCAACAGATTTTAGATTTATTATTTCAAAAATATCCAAATGCTGAAGAAATTTATAAGGAATTAAAAACACATTTTGAACTCAGCGCAACTCCAAAAAAGCCAGCAGATTACTCATGGATTTATGGTAAATTGATGCAAAATGACAAAGAAGAAAACACCGAAACGATACTTGAAAATTTTTCTGATTTGGTTAAAAAATCCAATGCAGAACAAATTATAACCACCTTACAAGCAAAAGCCGTTGAAGAAATAATTACGGTTGAAGTTGACAAAAAGCAACAAGAAGATTATGTGTTGTTACATAGTTTTGAAAAAGTAGAAACTGCCGAAGAATTCAACGGAAATTGGCGTGATTTTGACGGTTCAGACGATCTAGAAAAACACGAAAATGCGATTGAAGATCTCAACATGAAGTTTACCGTTCGTGTTGATGACAGAGCACATTCTGTTTATCAAGCAGATTTTACTGAAAACACATCCATTTCAGAAAGTGCTGAAACTGACACCAATGGTTTTCATCTTACCTATAATGAATGGGATTTCTCAAAAAGAAGATACAAAGAGAATTATTGCAAAGTTTATCCAAAAACACAACTAAAAACTGACGTAAACTATTATAAAAATACGATCTCCAAAAACAGTTCAACATTAATTAATTTAAGAAAAATTTTAACCAATTTGAACAACAAAATGCAACAACAAAAACGGCAAACGCAAGGAGAAGAGTTTGATATTGATGCCATAACTGATTTGTATGTTGATGTGCATTCTAGAAAAACACCTTCCGATAAAATTTACCTTTCTAATAGAAAAAAAGAAAAAGATTTATCCATTTTGATACTGTTAGACATCAGTTTATCAAGCGATAGTTATGCCGCTGGAAATAGAGTAATTGATGTAGAAAAAGAGGTTTCTATTTTGTTTGGCGAAATATTAAACGAATTCAATATCGGTTTTTCTATTGATAGTTTTTACTCCAAAACCCGAAATTTTTCGACTTATTTAACTGTTAAAGATTTTGATGAAAACTGGTCAACCGCCAAGCATAAAATTGGCGCCATTGAACCATCTGGATATACAAGAATTGGTGCTGCTTTGCGTCATGCCGGAGCAAGATTAGACACAAGAAGCACAAAAAACAAATGGATTATTCTCATTTCTGACGGAAAGCCAAACGACTATGATAAATACGAAGGCAAATACGGAATTAACGATGTAAAACAGGCTTTACGAGAATTAAACCAACGAAATATTAACTCCTACGCATTGGCTATCGAAGCCCAAGCCAAATATTATTTGCCGCAAATGTTTGGGCAAAATCATTATCAAATTCTAACAACTCCTATCGAATTATTGCAATCGATGGTCAAATTGTATGAAAAAATAAAACAACAATAAAATGGAAACAGAATTTAAAAAAATAGCTCTAATAAAAGGGCATCCGATACAAAATTACCTTGACGAAACCGATTTAATTCATAAAATAGCTGATGAAATCATCAAAATTGATATTGAAAATGAGTATCAAAAATTTTACAATGCCTTAAATCAATTAGCAACAATTGAAAGACGATTTGAACGTAAAGAAAACCAACTTTTTCCCTTTTTAGAAAAAAAAGGTTGGACTGGACCTTCACAAAACATGTGGTCATTTCATGATATTATAAGACAAATATTTAGAATTATTAGACAAAACATTGAAGATAAAAATTTCACTTCTGCAAAACACAATACAGAATTAGCCGTTCAAAATATAAACAGATTATTAGAAGTTGAAGAAACCGTTCTTTTTCCAAACGCACTACAAATGTTATCCGACGATGATTGGAAAATAATGCGAAAAGGAGAAGACGAAATTGGCTGGATGTTAACCGATGCTCCTCCAAAATACCCAAAAGAACCCGAATATATTCATCCATCTCAAGATACCGAAATAAGAACTGATGTGGTTTTTGATAAAAAAGCAGCCCATTATGACGAAGGTTATATAACCGTAGAACAAGTGAATTTGCTATTCAAAACGTTACCCATCGACTTAACTTATGTAGATGAAAATGATAAAGTGATTTTTTATAATAGAGGTGATGAAAGAGTTTTTCCGAGAAGTGCTGGAATAATTGGAAGAGAAGTTCGTTTCTGTCATCCTCCAAAAAGCGTAGATACGGTATTAAAAATTTTAGAAGCATTCAGAAAAGGAGAACAAAACGAGGCTTCTTTCTGGATAAATTATAAAGAAAGATTAATATACATCCGCTATTTTGCAGTGCGCGATTCAGAAAAAAAATATAAAGGCGTCATTGAAATGTCGCAAGATATAACAGACATTAAGCAGGTTGATGGAGAAAAAAGATTATTAGAATGGAAATAAAAACCCTAAAAATAAATTACAAAAATTTTTATTATCCTCCTGGAGGAATCTTGATGTGGATAATTATTTTTTTAGAGCTTTTTACCTTTGGAATGGCTCTTGTTGCGTTGGCTTTTAGTTCCAGAGAGAACCCGGAACTTTTTCACGAATCTAGTTTGCATCTCAATAGAACTTTTGGAACAATAAATACTATTTTTTTACTCGCAAGTGGCTTTTTTGTTGCTAATGCGGTTCATAATTATAAAGAAAATAATTTCAACAAAGCTTCTTTTCAATTCAAAATTGGAATGATGGGTGGTTTGCTATTTATTGCATTAAAAAGTGTTGAATATTATACCAAAATCGAAGCTGGTTTTTTATTAGACACCAATACTTTCTTTACATTTTACTGGCTTTTAACAGGATTTCATGTGTTACATGTCATGGTTGGATTGGTGATTTTATTTATTATCAACCGAAATATTACAAAAACAAGCATCGAAGATGTAGAAGCAGCCGCAACATTTTGGCACATGTGCGATTTGATTTGGTTGCTCCTATTTCCTGTTTTATATTTAATTTTTTAATCATGAAAACTGAATTATCAAAAACATTTGTGTTGCTATTAATTTTGACATTTGCAACAATTATTATTTTCAATTTACCACTAGTGCATTCCTTAAAAGTAATCCTCATTCTGGTCTTGTTTTCATTAAAATTTCTGTCGGTGGCCTTTCAGTTTATGGAATTAAAAAAAGCGCATGTGTTTTGGAAAGCATCGGTAATCTCAATTTTGATACTAATCAATTTAATCATAATTATTTCCTGAAAAAGGAAAACCATGATTGCAATCATAAATTTATCACTGTAAAAAAGGTCTATTTGTAAAATATAATTTAATAAAATCAAAAATGGAAAATCATAGTTACAACATACATTTAAAATGGGAAAATGACAGAAAGGGAATGATGTCATCGCCTGAATTGCCAACAATGATTGAAGTTGCAACGCCTCCTGAATTTGACAAAGGAATCCCTAATATTTGGTCGCCAGAACACTTATTTACAGCCTCAGTAATAAGTTGTTTTATGACAACTTATTTAGCAATTGCAGAATATTCAAAATTAGATTTCATTTCATTTGAATGCAATGCAGAAGGAATTTTAGAAAAAATTGACGGCAAATATTTAATGACAAAAATTATATTAAAACCTACTTTAACCATTGCTGAACTTGACAAAATAGAAAAAGCACAACGTGTTTTAGAAAAATCAGAAGCCGCTTGTTTAATTTCAAATTCAATCAAAAGTGACGTTGAATTAAAACCAACTATTAATATTGAAAACTAATATTTTGAAATGATTCCTTCAAGAAAACAACTGCTTTTTCTACTACTTTTGATTAGTCTATTTTCAATTTATAATTTTACCATTTATACTTCCAAAACGGATTACGGCACCATTCATCTTTCTAACAAAGCCATTCAAGGCGAAAACATTTGGTTAAAAAACAACTGCAATTCTTGCCATCAACTTTATGGTCTTGGCGGTTATCTTGGACCGGATTTGACCAATGTGTATTCCAATAAAAATAAAAACGACTATTACCTAAAAGCCATGTTAAACAGTGGTGTAAAATCGATGCCAAAATTTAAGTTCAATAACACTGAAAAAGAAGCACTAATTCAATTTTTAAAAGAAGTAGATCAAACAGGTTATTATCCAAATACAAACACAGAAATAAAACCTAATGGTTGGGTTTCAATAAAAAATAAAAATGAAAACCATGGCAAATAATAAATATCCTTTTTACTTTATTGCTGTTGGCTTAATTTCATTAATGCTTGGACTACTTTGCGGATTATTAGCTGGCTTTCAGTATATCGTTCCTAGTTTTATAAAAGAAGTGTTGCCTTTCAATGCAATTCGTCCTTTGCACACGTTTTTTGTAGTTTCGTGGATTTTACTATCAGCCATTGGAGGCATTTATTATTACATAAAACCAGTCAATCAAAACCTTATAAAAGTCCATTTTTGGTTGTTTATTGTAACTGGAATTGGAATCATTTTCTCGTATTTATCAAAGAATTTTGCAGGAAAGGAATATTTAGAATTTCCGAGCTATTTCTATTTTCCAATAGTTTTAGGTTGGATTTTATTTGGCATCAATTATTATAAAACCATGTTGCCAAACTTTAAAAATTGGCCAGTTTATTACTGGATGTGGGCAACAGGAATTGTTTTAATGATTTATCATTTTACCGAAGCGCATTTGTGGATGTTACCTTATTTTAGGGATAATTTTATTCAAAATATTGCAATGCAATGGAAATCGGGCGGTTCATATGTTGGTTCTTGGAATATGCTGGTGTACGGAACGGCGCTATTTGTAATGTCCAAAATAAGTAACGATGAAAGTTATGCTCAATCTAAAAAAGCATTTTTCTTTTATTTTCTTGGACTGACCAACTTAATGTTTGGCTGGGCGCACCACATTTACATTGTTCCGACAGCACCTTGGATTCGCTATTTCGCTTACGGAATCAGCATGACCGAATGGATTATTCTGTTCTCCATCATTTACGATTGGAAAAAAAATCTTTCCACAGCAAAGAAAACCGAATTCTCTTTAGCCTATAAATTGATGATGATGGCTGATTTTTGGGTTTTCTTGAATATCGTTTTAGCCTTGCTGCTGTCTATTCCTGCGATTAATTTGTTTACACACGGAACGCACATTACCGTGGCGCATTCGATGGGAACAACTATTGGCATCAACACTTTGATTCTTTTATCGTCGATTGCTTATATATTAGAAATCACGAATCCATTGGGTACGCGCTCACGAAAGAATATTCAAATCGGAATCAAAATATTTCATAGCTCGTTTCTACTATTTTGGATCACATTGCTCCTTATGGGTGCCAAAAAAGGATACTGGACTTTTTTCAATCCCACGATTTCATTTGGTAAATTTCAAGATTCTCTTCATTGGATTTATACCCTATTCACCCTATTTGGCATTGGAATTTTAATTGGGTTGTATATGATTGTTTTTGAGTTTTTGAAAAAACTAAGATCCGTTTCTAAAAACAATATTGAAATGTAATGCAGATGCCAGTGCTTTTTCTTTTATTCTTGCAGAAGCTGACAAAGCTGCAAGCGTGGCAACATGGTTTCTGAAAGACTGAATGTAATAATTTCCAGTATATTTTTTTGAATCAAGATAACCAACCATTTGATTCATTTCTTCATCTGAAATTAACTCCGAATGATGCGTGGTTCTTACTTCAAATTGGATGTCGCTTTGTAAAAGAATATCTAAGGATTGCTCAAATTCCGGAAACAAATCCGATTGTGTGATTTGGTGAAATTTACCAGGAATCGCCTTAAAATCTAATGCCACATAATCGATTAGATTTTCGGCAATTAATTGTTTTAAAATATCAGGTTTTGAACCATTGGTGTCGATCTTTATTAAGAATCCCAACTTTTTAATTTCACTTATTTGTGCCATACTGTTTTTATGCATCAAACATTCTCCACCGCTGAAAACAACCGCATCAAGCAAGCCTTGTCGGGTTTTTAAAAAGGAAATGGCTTCAGGAAAAGTAATCTTGCCTTTTCCTAAAACAATTTCCGGATTATAACAGTAAGAACAACGCATATTGCAGCCTGCATACCAAAATATACAGGCTGAATGATTGGGATAATCGAGTAAGGTGAAGGGCGTAATATTGTAAATCGGTTTGGCTAACACTGATTTTCTTTAAAATGTACACGCTGTTTGTGTTCGCCTTTTTTACCAATATTAAAACTTTCTACCGGGCGGTGATAGCCCATTACCCGTGTGTAAACCAAGCATTTGATCCGCAAATGTTGGTTGTGTTCTAAAATTTCATTAGTGTTGGTTTTCATGTTGGACTTCTTTTTGAGATTCGATTATTAATTCATCACATTTTGGGCAATATTCGTGTTCGCCATTGAGATAACCGTGAACCGGACAAACACTAAAAACAGGCGTTACGGTAATATAAGGCAGCTTGAAATTCGACAATACTGTTTTGACAAAGTTTTTACAAGCCTCTGAAGAACTGATTCGTTCGTTCATATACAAATGCAAAACCGTTCCACCAGTATACTTGCATTGCAATTCATCTTGCATCAGTAAGGCTTCAAAAGGATCTTGCGTGAAATCGACAGGAATTTGTGAACTATTGGTATAGTAGATATTTTCATTTTGACCTGCTTGAATAATCTTGTCGAATCTTTTTTTGTCTTCTTTAGCAAAACGATAGGTTGTTCCTTCTGCCGGCGTGGCTTCAAGGTTGTATAAATTTCCGGTAGTTTCTTGAAATTCTTTCATTCTATTTCTGATGTAATCTAAAATTTCTACACAAAAATCATTACCGAAAGGACTGGTGATATCTTCATCATCATTCGTAAAATTGCGAACCATTTCATTCATTCCGTTGACACCAATGGTTGAAAAATGATTGCGAAAATGAGGCAAATATCTTTTGGTATAAGGAAACAAACCCCGATCGTACATTTCCTGAATGAAAACTCTTTTCTTTTCCAGTGTAGACATAGCAATCGCCATTAGTTTATCCAATTGTTCAAAAAGTTCGGCTTTATTTCCTTTAAATAAATAGCCCAAACGCGCCATATTAATAGTTACTACTCCAATACTTCCGGTCATTTCTGCACTTCCGAAAAGTCCGTTACCCCGTTTTAGCAATTCTCTTAAATCGAGCTGCAAACGACAGCACATACTGCGAACGGCGTTGGGTTTGTAAGCATTTTCATTTTCTACTTTATGGCCATTTTCATCTAACTTGTATTGGCTTCCGATAAAATTTTGGAAATACGAGGAACCAATTTTCGCGGTATTTTCGAAAAGGATTTCTGTGTTTTCGCCATCCCAATCAAAATCTTCGGTAATATTTACGGTTGGAATCGGAAATGTAAACGGCTGGCCATTCGCATCGCCTTCAGTCATGACCGTGTAATACGCTTTGTTGATCAGATTCATTTCTTGCTGAAAATGTTCGTATCGCAAGTCGGTTGGTTTGGCTACACCCCTATTTTGTGCTTTCATTAAAAGATCGTGACTGAAATTACCTTCAAAAAAGTGGTGGTTGTTTTTGGTCGGAATTTGTGCTTTCAAATCTTCGGGAACGACCCAATCGAGTGTGATATTTGTGAACGGTGATTGTCCCCAACGCGCCGGAACATTCAAATTATAAACAAAACTACGGATGGCTTTTAACACATCATCAAAAGATAGATTGTCTTTAAAAACATAAGGTGCTAAATACGTATCAAACGAGCTGAACGCTTGAGCTCCTGCCCATTCACTTTGTAAAATCCCGAGAAAATTAGCCATCTGACCCAATGCTTCTCTAAAATGCGATGGCGGTTTGCTTTCTACGCGTCCCCGAACACCATTGAATCCGTCGTTGAGCAAAACCCGCAAGCTCCATCCGGCGCAATAGCCCGTTAAACAATCTAAGTCATGGATATGAATGTCGCCATTTCGGTGCGCATAACCTTCTTCTTTAGAGTAGACTTTATCCAGCCAATAATTTGCAATAATTTTCCCGGCTACATTGTTGACCAAGCCTGCATTGGAATAGGAAGTGTTGGCGTTGGCATTGATTCTCCAATCGGTTTGCAAAATATACTCTTCGATGGTTTGTGAACTATCGACATAGGTCGTGTCGTCATTTAATCCTGCTACATGTTCACGCTGTAATTTTCTTGTATGACGGTAGAGCATAAAGGAACGCATCACTGTAAAATATTCTTTTTGAAATAGTGTTTTTTCAATCATATCTTGAATTTCTTCTACAGCCCAAGTGTCTTTAATGTCTATAGAAGAAATAATACTATTGAATATACTTTCATCAAAAGGAATAGAAACGCTTTCAAAACTTTTAATAATAGCATCTTTTATTTTGTAAGATTCAAATGGTTTGTAATCACCATTTCGTTTAATCACAAATTTTTTCATAAAAAAATGATTTAAAAAATTCTATCCTAAAACATTAAATTTTTCTTCCAACTCTACAGCTTTATGAAATAGAATATTGTTTTCAAGATGCATGTGTTTGTGTAAATCTTGTTCGAATTCTTTGAGCATAGCAAATGTTACTTTGTATGTTTCACATGCATCAATTGGTGGAATGTATTCATTAGTTAGTTGAGAAATTTTTGCAAATAAATCGCCTTCAGTTTCGTGATCATGTTTGAGCATTGCAATAGGATTTTCAACTGTTCCGAATCCTGGTTGTTGAATAGTATCGTTATTTTTTATTGCCTTTGTCATTGTTTTAATGAATGGAAATAAAATAACTTCCTCTTTTTGAAGATGATTTAATAATTCAGAAGCACTGATTTTAAATAGATTATTGATTTCAAATAATTCAGGATGTCTATCTCCATGAACTTTGCATAACTTATCTAAATACATTAATAAAATTGGTGTTTTTTCTTGAATGTATTCGTGATGGGTTTCTAGTATATAATCAATTAATAGATTAGGAGAAAATGATTTGAAATCCATTTCTGTTGAAGAACCTGAATTTAATACTGAATTAATTTCATTTTCAATTTGATTAGTATCTAAACCTTTAGCTTTGCAAACTTCGTCAAGTGTTTTATTGCCTTTGCAGCAAAAATCGATTTTATATTTTGAGAAAAGTGCTGCTGTTCTGAAGTCTTGCGCTACATATTCTCCAATGGTATTTTTTTGTGGTGTTTCCATATTTTATAAATTTTATTCAAAAGTATTTTAAATTAAAATCATAAAATATGAGTTAAATCATAAAGAAATTAGATTCCGCCAACTCTTACTAAACTTCCTAAAATGAGCATAGAAACTGCAATTAAAGTAACAATAATAATTTCTACAATTGCAGGTAGCATTCTATTGGAAGTCAATTTTGGGAAAACAATTTTTTGAGCGTGAACCGCTAAACTTAGAGTAGTAAAAAGTAAAAGTAATTTTATGGAAACAATTTTTTCTATTGGATTTGAAAATGAAAACCAATCGGAAAATGGGACATTATAATCGTAAGCTAAAAGAATTCCTGTAATGACTAAAATAAGCAAAGAAGGCATTCCTATTTTTCCAAATTTAGCTCTGAAATCACTTAAAATTGAAATGTCTTTTTGTTTTAAGGTTGCAGGTAAGATTCTTAAAATCAAAAACAAATGACCACCAACCCAAATACTAGCAGCCAATAAATGAATTATAAGGATAATTTGATGATGCATTAAGTCAATGTTTTATACATCATTACAGCCGAAATATTCATAGCTCGATTTTTAATTTCATCTGCTTTTGCACCTTCAAAAAGTTTGTCAACTGTTTGATTGAAAAGTGCATTCCAATGCTGAAAATGTTCTTGAGTCATTGTGCTTTTTTGATGCAATTCTTTGTGAACTGCCATTGGGCTCCCACTATAATTGGCTGAATAGAACAATATGTTTTCCCAAAAATTATACATTTTAGGCAAATGTAATTCCCAATTTACTTTGGCAACATCGGTAAATAAATAGCCAATAACTTCATCTGTTTTTACTTTTTCGTAGAAAGCATTAACTAGCTTTTCGATGTCTTTTCTATTTCTTATATCTGTTTTCATGAGCTACAAATCTTTAGTTTTGAACTTCACCATGAAGTGCTGCTTCGTATTTAATTACGTTGATACCTCCGTAATCACCATCAAATTTTTTGTCTTTGATGGCACCCATGAGTTTGTCAAAGCTAAATACGGGAATTAACGCAGCCAATTTTCCTGAGCCAACAATGTATTCCCCAGTTGGATCCACATCGCAACCATGCGGTGATTTTGGACAAGGAATCATGTAGCAGATATCTTTCAGCGCTGCTGCATCAAGTACGAGAACTTCCGTTTTGATTTCAGAAGTTGCTGAATGCGTTTTTTCGTTCCATTTGTTGTGCGCATATTTTACCGCTTGTTTTTTCCTTTGCCAGCTTTGATATATTCTTCTGCTTTTTTCCAGTTTACTGCCATGATAAAGTCTTTGTCTTTTTGAGACGCATTTACTTCTAGCAAAGTATTGGCTTGTTCTGTATTATAACAGGAGAAGAAAAACCAACCATGCGATTTTCCTTTACCCGCATGCGAAAGATCGAAGTTTACTCCGGGTGTAACGATTTGAAAAGCCAAATCCAATTCACCTTCTTTGCCTACTTTTACAAAACTGATATGGCCTTTAAAGTTTTCTTTGTAGGTATTGATTGCCACATCGCCATTAGAATAATCTGCAGGCACACTAAAGCGAGTTCCTGCTACAACATATTCTGTGTTTTCTGTGATAAAAGGCGAAGAGTGATTTCCACCACTATTTGGCAATTCGATAATCTCTGCTGTTTTGAACGTTTTTAAATCGATACGCGCAATACGAGGTGTATTGTTGGCATTACCAAAAACCCAACGTCCATCGACTTCACCATTGGTTTGCGACATTTCGGTATGGTGCAAATCGTCCCAAGGCACAAAACCATGAGAGGTGTTTAACATAGGCTTGGTTTCTTCGCTATAACCCCAACCTTTTTCAGGATCAACAGAAAAAACAGGGATTACTCTAAATAATCTTCCACTCGGAAGTCCATACACACTTAATTGACCACTAAAGCCTCCGGATACGAAGTTATAGAATTCGTCATATTTTCCGGGTGCTACGTATGCTTTTTCGGCATCACCTGCCACAGCATCACCTGAATTTTTTGGTTTACAAGAAGTCAATAAAGCACTTCCTAAAACCAGAACTAACATTGCTTTTACAAATTTATTTTTCGTAATTAAAAAGTTAACAAGACCGATTCAATGCTTTCACCCATTGAAATTGTCTTGTGGGTTTATTTTACACCATCATTTTTACGCAAATATTCTAAAATACTTCTTGCTTCCTCATCTGCTAATCCTTGATTTGGCATACGAACTAAACAAATCTCCAATTGTGCCTGCAATTTTGGATCTTTGGTAATCATCGGATCGGGATTGGTGATAAAGTTCATAATCCATTCCGGTTTGTTACGAGAAGTTACGCCTTTCCATCCTGGTCCAACTAGTTTCTCTTCGGTAGATTTATGACAGGAAGTACATTTTACACCTGCAACTTTTTCGCCTTCGGTAGCCATGGCTTGGTCCAAAGTTGCACCTAAAGCTACTTTGTCAAATTTACCCTCACCCCGTTTTGGGTCATAGGTAGACGGATCTGAAGTGGTTGCTTCGGTACCTTCTGGTTTTGAAAAATCTGTATCTGTTTTTTCTTTTTTACCACAAGCAGTAAGCATTGCTAACGATAAGATTAATAATAACGACTTGTTCATAATTTTTGGTTTTAAAATTCTATACAAATTTTAGAAAATCATGTTGCGTTTTTTATGATTTGAGTCATACTATTAAGACTATTTTTTTATTATGTTTTTATTTTTAATTTATTAATTTTGAAAATTAAAAGCATATAAACAAAAAAGGCTATCGTTTCCGATAGCCTTTTCACTTTTGCTCCCTCTCTTGGGCTTCCCTATTTCACTTCGTTGCATCGGTATAAACTTCTCGCCAAAATAATAATACGTATAAAAAAAGAGCAACATTTTCATGTTACTCTTTTTTTCGCTCCCTCTCTTGGGCTCGAACCAAGGACCCTCTGATTAACAGTCAGATGCTCTAACCAACTGAGCTAAGAAGGAATAACCTCAAAGGTTTTTATTTTAGTAAAAAGTTGCTCCCCCTCTTGGGCTCGAACCAAGGACCCTCTGATTAACAGTCAGATGCTCTAACCAACTGAGCTAAGGAGGAAGGTGTTTGTCTTTTTAGCGAGTGCAAATATAAACTGATTTTTTATTACCGCAAATTATTTACTGTAAAAAATTACAAAAGTTTGTCCATAATCAGCTGGTAAATATCTTTCCCAAAAGTTAAGGCCATTAAACTCAACAAAATTATCATTCCGCCTGTTTGAACATACCCCATGGCTTTGTCTGATAATTTTCTACCCGTAATCATTTCGGCAATCGTAAACAATGCATGACCACCGTCTAATCCAGGAATTGGTAATAAGTTCATAAAGGCCAATCCGATAGAAAACAACGCTGTAAAATTCCATATAAATTCCCAATCCCAAGTATTTGGTAAACGACGCGCAATTCCTATAGGGCTTTGAACGTGTTTATAAGCTTCGGTTTTTGGTCGTAATATTAATTTGAACTGTTTTACGTTGTAAACTAATAAAGACCAAGACTCCTTTACTGCTGCTGGAATAGCTTGCGCAAAAGTTAAATGATTAGTAACTTCATAATCTAGTTTATCTAACGGTTTATTGAAAAACCCTAACTTTCCTTCTTGATCTACTTTGGCTTTCAATTCAACAATTTGAGTTCCTCTTAAAACAGTTAAAGAAATGCTGTCGTTTTTATGTTTTGAAATAGAATCTTTAAATTCATCATAAAAGGTAAATGCAGCACCATTTAAAGCTTTAATTTTATCTCCTTTTTGTAATCCTGCTATATTAGCGGCCGATTTTGGAACAACAGAATCTACAACAGTGTTTGAAAAACGTGGACCAGCAAATTCTTTTCCTTCTTTGCTGATGATTTCACCTTTCATTTCATCGGATAAAATTACATCCACTTTTGCACCATTGCGCTCTACCTCAACTTTATTGCCTAGTAAAACGTCTAGCGTAATTCGGTTATAACTTGGCTGATATTTTCCATCAACCGATAGAATTTTATCGCCATTTCTAAAACCTGCTTTTTGACCTACTTCGCCAAAAGCTAATCCGTTTGCTTGAATTTTATCTGTAGCAATATATTTTTGACCAACGGTTGCAAATAAAATAGTAAAGATGAACCACGCTAAAATTATGTTCACGATAATTCCGCCCAACATAATAATTAAGCGTTGCCATGCTGGCTTTGATCGAAATTCCCAAGGTTGTGGTTCACCGTTCATTTGTTCGGCATCTAAACTTTCGTCAATCATTCCCGAAAGTTTTACATAACCGCCTAAAGGCAACCAACCAATTCCCCATTCTGTTTCTCCAATTTTTTTCTTAAACAGCGAAAAACCCGCATCCATGAATAAATAAAATTTTTCGACGCGTACTTTAAACATTTTTGCGGTGATGTAATGCCCAAATTCGTGAAGAATTACTAATACCGATAAAATAAATAATATTTGTGCTACTTGAATCATTGCTGTGCTTTTATTTAAAAGACAAAAGTAAGGTTTTCGCCTTACTTTTTACTACTATTTTTTTGATG